>JAQZBG010000022.1 GCA_029239165.1 Microbacterium sp.
CGGCTCCCCGTCGCGAAGGCCCGTGAGTCGCGCGCCGCTCTGACCGAGAAAGTGCGCGGCACCGTCGCGTGGGACTCGCTCCTCGCCGCCGACCCGATCACGGCATCGCATCCGACGCCGAGTACCGACGATCTCGCGATCATCCAGTACACCTCCGGCACGACGGGGACACCCAAGGGCGCGGCCCTCACACACCGCAACCTGCTGGCCAACGCCGCCCAGGCGCAAGCCTGGGTGCCGTCGATCCAGCGTGGCAAAGGCTGCGTCGTCTACGCCGTGCTGCCCATGTTCCACGCCTACGGCCTCACGCTGTGCCTCACCTTCGCGATGTCCATGGGCGCACGTCTCGTGCTGTTCCCCAAGTTCGACCCCGACCTGGTGCTCGACGTCGTGAAGAAGCACCCCGCCACGTTCCTGCCGCTCGTACCTCCTATCGCCGACCGCCTCCTCACGGCGGCGAAGGAGAAGGGCGTGTCCCTCGACGGCATCGAGGTCGCGATCTCCGGCGCCATGGCACTGCCGCACGAACTGGTCATCCCCTTCGAGCAGGCCACACACGGCTACCTCGTCGAAGGCTATGGACTCAGCGAGTGCTCGCCCGTCCTGATGGCGAATCCGGTCGCCGACCACCGCGTTCCCGGCACCGTGGGGCTCCCGCTCCCGGGAACGGAATGCCGTGTGGTCGACCCGGAGAACCCCCGAGATGATGTGCCGGCCGGATCGGCTGGCGAGCTCGTCGTACGTGGCCCTCAGGTCTTCTCGGGCTACTACGGCAAGCCGGAGGAGACCGAAGCGGTCTTCGTCGACGGCTGGTACCGCACCGGTGACATCGTCACGATCGACGACGCCGGATTCGTTCGCATCGTCGATCGCATCAAGGAACTCATCATCACCGGTGGCTTCAACGTCGCCCCCACGGAGGTCGAGAACGCGCTGCGTCAGCACCCGCAGGTCGCAGATGCCGCGGTTGTCGGCCTGCCCAGCGAGCACTCCGGCGAGGAAGTCGTCGCCGCCATCGTGGTCGACCCCGGGACTGACGTCGACGTCGAGGCTATCCGCGACTTCGCTCGCAGCATCCTCACCCCCTACAAGGTCCCCCGCCGTGTTTTCGTGGTCGACGAACTTCCCAAGTCTCTGATCGGGAAGGTACTCCGACGCCAGGTCAAGGAGAAGCTGGTCTCTCTGACCACGGGCTCCTGAGGACGCCCTCACAGGCGCGGAGCGCGTCGGCGCGCTACCCTTGGGAAGTGACCCCTGAAGATGCAGTGCTGACCGACGCCCCCGAGGAATCCCCCGCGACCCCCGGATTCGAGGAGCTCGGCATCAACGCTTCTGGCCGGCCGCGATGTCGTCGGCCAGGCGCAGACCGGAACAGGAAAGACCGCCGCTTTCGCGCTTCCCGTTCTGGAGCGCCTCGATGTCTCGCAGAAGATCCCGCAGGCGCTCGTCCTGGCGCCGACGCGCGAACTCGCGCTGCAGGTGTGCGAAGCCTTCGAGTCCTACGCCTCGAAGATGAAGGGTGTGCACGTCCTCCCCGTCTACGGCGGACAGGGCTACGGGGTGCAGCTGTCCGCGCTGCGTCGCGGTGTCCATGTCATCGTCGGCACCCCCGGCCGCATCATGGACCACCTTGCCAAGGGAACGCTCGACCTCTCCGAGCTGAAGTACCTGGTACTCGACGAGGCCGACGAGATGCTGAAGATGGGCTTCGCGGAAGACGTCGAGCAGATCCTCGCGCAGACGCCCGAAGAGAAGCAGGTCGCGCTCTTCTCGGCCACCATGCCGCCGCAGATCCGGCGGCTCGCCCAGAAGTACCTGCGCGAGCCGGAAGAGATCAGCATCAAGTCCAAGACCGCCACCGGCACGAACATCACACAGCGTTATCTTGTGGTGTCGTATGCGCAGAAGGTCGATGCACTGACCCGCATCCTCGAGGTCGAGAACTTCGACGGCATGATCGTGTTCGTCCGCACCAAGAACGAGACCGAGACTCTGGCCGAGAAGCTGCGTGCCCGGGGATACTCCGCAGCCGCGATCAACGGCGACGTGCCCCAGGTGCAGCGTGAGCGCAGCGTCAACCAGCTGAAGGACGGCAAGCTCGACATCCTCGTCGCGACCGACGTGGCCGCTCGAGGACTCGACGTTGAGCGAATCAGCCACGTCGTCAACTTCGACATCCCCACCGACACCGAGTCGTACGTGCACCGCATCGGTCGCACGGGGCGCGCGGGCCGCTCGGGCGACGCGATCAGCTTCATCACCCCGCGTGAGCGCTACCTGCTGAAGCACATCGAGAAGGCCACCCGCCAGCAGCCCGCCCAGATGCAGCTGCCGAGCACAGAAGACGTCAACACCACGCGCCTCAACCGCTTCGACGACGCGATCACCACCGCGCTGTCGGAAACCGGCCGCATCGATGCGTTCCGCGACATCGTCGCCCACTACGTCCGTCACCACGACGTCCCCGAGGCGGACGTGGCAGCAGCTCTCGCCGTCGTCGCTCAGGGCGACAAGCCGCTGCTCCTCGACCCCGCCAACGATGCATTGACGAAGGCCGTCGAAGCGGACAACCGTCCCCCGCGCGAGCGCACGGGCCGGGATTCCCGTGAGCCCCGCGAACCGCGCACCGAGCGTCGGGGTCGTGGCGACTACACGGCCTACCGGATCGAGGTGGGTCGCCGCCACCGCGTCGAGCCCCGCCAGATCGTCGGAGCGCTCGCGAACGAAGGCGGCCTCGGTCGTGACGACTTCGGCGCGATCAACATCCGCCCGGACTTCTCGGTCGTCGAGCTTCCGGCGAACATGAGCCCGGCGGTCCTGGAGAAGCTGCGCGACACACGCATCTCCGGTCGGTTGATCGAGATCAAGCCGGACCGTGGCCCCGCCGGCGCCCGCCGCGGCGGCCCGCGAGAAGGTGGCCGCGATGCTGGCGACCGGTTCGAGCGTCGTGATCGCGATGAGCGGCCCGCGCGCGACAGCCGCGACGAGAAGCCGTTCCGCAAGCCCCGCCACAAGAGCTGACGCGTATCGCGCGCGGTTCGGACTATCTCGTTCCGCGCGCGAGCTGCGCCGCGAGGTCGATCAGTCGTTCAGGGTGCCCCAACAGCGCCCGCTGCTCAGGGTGCGCGATGAGGTGCGCGATCAGTCGATGAGCGCCCGCGACGGTCGGCGCCCAGTACCCGCCGACATGATGGCGGCTCAATGGCATCGTGGTGCTCTCGCCGTCGACCGTGAGCGTGGCCGATCCGTCATCGGGGTCGACGCCAGGGTCGCTGAGCATTGCCGCGGCCAGCGCGCCGAGCAGCACAGTACTGAGGAATCCCGGCAGACGAAACCGTGTGGTGGGCACATCGAGCGCGATCTCTTCGATGCCCTCCCACGGGACGATCCCGCGGTTCTCGACACCGTCACGGATGACCACAGCGTCGGGAGTGAGCCGAAGGTGGTGCCGGCCCGGGTCGCCGACGGCCAGGGCATTCGGCGCAACCATCAGAGGTCCGTAGCGCTTCACGACCCGTCGCTCGCCGGCGGAAGTGCGTCTGGCCCTTCTGTCACGAGGATGTGGAACTGCGTCGCGTCGAGGATGCGGATGCCGAGATCCTCGGCCTTCGCGAGCTTCGACCCCGCGCCAGGGCCTGCCGCGACGAAATCCGTCTTCTTCGACACGCTCGACGCAGCCTTGCCGCCGGCGTTGATGATCGCCTCCTGCGCGCCGTCGCGGGTGTAGCCCTCGAGCGAACCGGTGGCGACCACCGTCAGCCCTTCGAGCACACCGCCGGCTGCCACCGCCGCACCAGGTCCGGGATGACCCGGCGTCGACCACTGCACGCCCGCATCGGCCCACTGCTGCACGATTTCCTGATGCCAATCCACCTCGAACCAGGCGAGCAGCGAGTCGGCGATGATGCCCCCCACGCCCTCGACAGCCGCCAACTCGTCTCGTGACGCCGTGCGGACCGCGTCGAGGGAGCCGAACCACTGCGCGAGCGCCCGGGCAGCGACAGGCCCCACGTGGCGGATGTTCAGCGACACCAGCAACCGCCACAGGTCCTTGGTCTTCGCCTTCTCCAGCTCGGCGAGCAGCGTAAGTGCCTGCGACGACGGCTGAGGCCCTTCGAGCCCTGACTTCTTCTCGGTCGCCGTCGGATTGCGTCGGAAGGGTGCGCGCGTCTTGACGATCCCGTCCTCATCCTCCTTCGGGAGGCCGGTCTCGGAATCTCGCACGAACAGCTCGATGGGCACGAGCTCTTCGAGGGTGAGCGCGAACAGCCCGGCCTCGGTCTCGAGCGGCGGCACAGCCGGCGAGGTCGGCTGGGTCAGGGCTGCGGCGGTCACTTCACCGAGCGCCTCCACATCGAGGGCACCACGAGAGCCGATGTGTTCCACACGGCCACGGACCTGCGCAGGGCACGAACGCGCGTTCGGGCATCGGAGGTCGATGTCGCCCTCCTTCATGGCCCGCAGCGGTGTGCCGCATTCCGGACAGTCGACCGGCATCACGAACTCTCGCTCGCTGCCGTCACGCTTCTCGACCACAGGTCCAAGAACTTCGGGGATCACATCGCCGGCCTTGCGCAGCACGACGGTGTCGCCGATCAGCACGCCCTTTGCCTTGACCACATCCTTGTTGTGCAATGTGGCCTGACGGACCACGGAACCGGCGACGTGCGCGGGTGCCATGACGGCGAACGGCGTGGCTCGCCCGGTGCGTCCGACCGACACGACGATGTCGAGAAGCTTGGTCTGGACCTCCTCGGGCGGGTACTTGTAGGCGATCGCCCAGCGCGGGGCCCGGCTCGTCGCACCGAGCTCGTCGTGCAACTCGAGCTCGTCGACCTTGACCACTATGCCGTCGAGCTCGTGCTCGATGTCATGACGATGCTCGCCGAAGTACTCGACGAAAGACACGACCTCGTCGATCGTGCGGCACACCTTCGCGTGCGGGCTCGTGGGGAGCCCCCATTCGGAGAGCAGGTCGTACACTTCGCTCTGCGCGCCGACGGGAGGATTCGTCCATGCACCGATGCCGTGCACGTAGAGCGCGAGCGATTCGATGCGCAGGAGGCCTGCCTCCAGTTCGAGCCCGTTCTTCTTGTCGATCTGCTGGCGGAGCCCACCACTGGCGGCGTTGCGCGGGTTCGCGAACGACGGGAAGCGCCGGGCCGCCGCGGTCTGCGCCTTCTCCTCGTCGAAGGCCTTCTTGGCACCTCCCCGCGCCTCCCAGCGCGCGAGGGCGTCCGCGTAGGCCCGGTCGCGGAATGCGGCCTGCGCGGCGTTGAGGCGCTCGAACGCGGCCACGGGGATGAACACCTCGCCACGCACCTCCACGATCGTCGGATGCCCCTCTCCGCGCAGACGCCGCGGGATCTCCGGCAGTCGGAGCGCGTTCTCGGTCACGATCTCGCCCACACGTCCGTCGCCGCGAGTGGCCGCAGAGGTAAGCACCCCGTTCTCGTAGCGGAGGTTGATCGCCAGCCCGTCGATCTTGAGCTCTGTGAGCCACGCCACCTCGCGCCCGGCGGCAGCCTTGGTCTTCGCCGCCCACTCCCGAAGCTCATCGACCGAGAAGACGTTGTCGAGGCTGAGCATGCGCTCGGCGTGCTCGATCGTCGCAAGCCCTGTGGCCTCCGCCGCTCCAACCATCTGGGTGGGCGAGTCCTGACCCTGCAGCTCGGGGTGCAGGCGTTCCAGCTCCTCGAGCCGATGCATCCATCCGTCGTAAGTGAAGTCGTCGACGACAGAAGTGTCGCGACCGTAGTAGGCCTCTTTCGCCTCGAGGATGCGAGCGGTCAGCTCCTCGGCTTCGGTTCGGGCGTCTTCCAGCGAGATGTTCTCCGGCACCCCGCCAGTCTACGAGCGGGCACCGACACGGGAAGTGTCTACGCGCCGACAGGAACAGCCGACACCGTGGTGTCGATCGTGAACTGCCCGAGTACCCGCGTGCCGACGTAGAGCACCGCTGTCTGCCCCGGCGCGACACCGTCGAGCGGGACCTCCGGGATGACCCGGACGCCGTCGTGCGAAACCGACGCGCGTGCGACGACCGGCTCGGAGTGCGCGCGGATCTGCACATGGCAGTCGAACGAGCTCTCCGTCGGTGCGGCACCGGCCCAGCTGAACCTCTCGCCGGCGATCTCCGCGATCGCGAGGGCCTCCTTCGGCCCGACCACCACCGTGTTCGACACCGGTCGGACTTCCAGGACGAATCGCGGCTTGCCGTCCGCCGCAGGCACGCCCAGCTTGAGGCCGCGTCGCTGCCCCACGGTGAAGGCGTGCGCACCCTCGTGTGATCCGACCACCTCACCACTGCGGTCCACGATCTCGCCCGTGGCCGTCCCGACCTTCTCGGCGAGCCATCCTCGTGTGTCGCCGTCGGGGATGAAGCAGATGTCGTGGCTGTCCGGCTTCTGCGCGACACTCAAGCCACGGGCCTCCGCCTCGGCGCGGACGATCGCCTTCGAAGGGGTCGAACCGAGCGGGAAATAAGTGTGCGCGAGCTGCTCGGCGGTCAGCACGCCCAGCACATACGACTGATCCTTGGCGTTGTCCGACGCACGATGCAGCTCCAGCCCGTCGGCCCCGTCCACGAGAGTGGCGTAGTGACCGGTGCACACGGCATCGAAGCCGAGCTCGATCGCGCGCTCGAGGAGGGCCGCGAACTTGATCTTCTCGTTGCACCGCATGCACGGGTTGGGGGTGCGCCCCGCCTGGTACTCGGAGATGAAGTCGTCGATCACGTCATCGCGGAAACGCTCCGAGAAATCCCACACGTAGAAGGGGATGCCGAGCAGGTCGGCAGCCCGACGAGCGTCGAGGGCGTCTTCGATCGTGCAGCAACCGCGACTGCCCGTTCGCAGGGTTCCGCCAGCTCGGGAGAGCGCCAGATGCACGCCGACAACGTCGTGCCCCGCCTCCACAGCTCTGGCGGCCGCGACGGCGGAGTCGACGCCACCACTCATCGCCGCAAGAATCCGCATGAGAACAGTCTACGAGCGTGCGCCTGTGCCCGCGCCCGACGCCCGCGCATACGCGTCGCCGATCGCGGAGAGCACCGCATCGACATCGACATCCGTCGACGTCCTTCCGAGCGAGAATCGCAGCACACTGCGCGCATCGCGCTCGCTCCTCCCCATCGCCATCACCACGTGCGACGGCTCGGCGACGCCCGCCTGACACGCGGACCCCGTCGACGCCGCGACCCCCGCGACGTCGAGGAGGAACAGCAGACTCTCCCCCACCGCACCGGGGAAGAGCACGTGCGCGTTACCCGGCAGGCGATCCACCGGATCACCCAGGAGTTCCGCGGCTGGTACGACGGCACGGATACCCGAGACCAGGCGGTCGCGCAGTGCACTCAACCGCGCAGCCTCATCGATCCGCTCGGTCTCGGCGAGTTCGAGCGCGGTGGCGAACGCCGCAGCGCCGGCGACATCCTGGGTTCCGGCGCGGAGACCGCGTTGCTGCGCACCTCCGCGCAGCAACGCGGTCACGCGAGCGGTGCGGGCGGTGACGAGCACTCCGATTCCGACGGGCGCCGCGATCTTGTGACCGGCGAGGCTCATCGTCACGAGGCCGACTCCGCCGCCGGCGTCTCCACGCAGGCCACGGAACGACAACGGGACATGTCCGAGCGCGGCAACGGCGTCGAAGTGGAGTGGAACTCCTGCCGCCGCGGCGGCAGCGGACAACGCCGCCGCATCGTTGATCGTGCCGGCCTCGTTGTTCGCGACCAGCGCGGTGGCGAGAGCGGCACCCGGCAGGCTCGACGCGAACTGCTCCGGCTCGATCCGCGCCTGCAAAGTCACCGGCACCGGGCGCAGTTCGGCACCGTCCGCCACGAGCGCGGCCACGGTGTCCATCGTGGCGTGGTGCTCGGCATCGGGCATCACGATCGCCGACGTTCCGTCCGGTCGGGCCCGCCACAGACCCTGCAACGCCAGATTGATCGACTCGGTGCCACCAGAGGTGAACACGATCTCGATCGGGTCGGCATCGAGCACCGCCGCGACGCGCTCGCGCGATTCCTCGAGCAGACGGCGGGCGTCCTGGCCGGCGCCGTGCGTGGACGACGCGTTGCCCACGGTCTCCGCGGCGGCCAGCCAGGCGTCGCGCGCCTCGGAGCGCAGAGGCGTGGTCGCCGCATGGTCGAGATAGTGCCGCATCCTCCGATTCTCTCGTGAAAACGGCCCTCCCGGGTCTGTCGCCTGGAACCCGGTCCGCCCTGACACGAGACTGCAACACATCGCGCCTAGTGTGTACTCATGCCCGCGTCCCGAGATCTGCCCGCGCCCGGCGGCACCACCCTCGACAATCTCGGCGTCCGTCTGCACGACGGCGTCGGCACCCTGCGCGTCTGGTCGCAGAACGCCTCCTCGATCGAACTGGTGGTGTTCGACGCCACCGACCTGGACTGGGCGACCGACGAGGTCCCGCTCGAGAGGCTCGCCGGAGGCATCTGGGAAGTCACCACCGAGCTCCTCCAGCCCGGCGTCCGCTATGCGATCCGCGTCGGCGGACCCCATGGGCCCGGAAACACCTTCAACCCGGAGACCCTGCTGCTGGACCCGTATGCGCGCGGTCTCGCCCAGGGCGACGGCTACGAGGAGTGGCGTTCGGTCGTGATCGTCGACGGCTTCGATTGGGGCGAGTCGCAGAAGCCCCGTGTCCCCCTCGATCGCACGGTGATCTACGAGGGACACCTCAAAGGACTCACCAAGCGTCACCCCGACGTGCCTCCCGCCCTGCACGGCACCTATGCCGGTCTGGCACATCCCGCGATGATCGAGTACCTCCACTCGCTGGGCGTCACCTCGATCGAACTCCTTCCGGTGCACGCCTTCGTGCCGGAACCGAGGCTGCTCGAGCGCGGACTCACCAACTACTGGGGCTACAACACCCTGAACTTCTTCACGCCTCACACCGCCTACGCCACGGAAGACGCGCGCAAGGAGGGGCCGGAGGCCGTCCTCGCGGAGTTCAAGGGGATGGTGCGACTACTGCACGAGGCCGGCCTCGAGGTGATCCTCGACGTCGTCTACAACCACACCTCGGAAGAGGGCATCGGCGGTCCCCGCTCGAGCCTTCGTGGCATCGACAACGCGAGTTACTACCGCCAGGACGAATCCGGGGTCTACGTCGACACCACAGGGTGCGGTAACACGCTGAACACGGCGACCGACGCCGGGGCCAGACTCGTCCTCGACTCCCTCCGCTACTGGGCGCAGGAGATGCAGATCGACGGTTTCCGCTTCGACCTCGCCACAGCGATCGCCCGGGACGGCGCACACACCTACACGCCTGAGCATCCACTCCTGCAAGCCATTGCGAGCGACCCGATCCTCGCCGACACGAAGCTCATCGCCGAACCCTGGGACGTCGGTCTCGGCGGGTGGCAGACGGGCAACTTCCCCGCAGGGTGGCATGAATGGAACGACCGCTACCGCGATCGCGTCCGCAACTTCTGGCTCAGTGACATCGACTATGCGCGGCGCGCGTCCGCCCCGGTGGGCATCGGCGGTTTCGCGACACGCCTCGCCGGCTCCTCGAACACGTTCAGCGAAGAACGTGGTCCGCTCGCCAGCGTGAACTTCGTCACGGCTCACGACGGTTTCACCCTGCACGACCTGGTGTCCTACGACGTCAAGCACAACGAGGCAAACGGCGAGCAGAACCGCGACGGCGCCGACATGAACCGTGCATTCAACCACGGTATCGAGGGCCCGACGGATGATCCCACGATCCTCGCCGCCCGGCGCAAGGCCATGCGCAACCTTCTCGGGACGCTGCTCCTCTCCGCCGGCATCCCGATGCTCACTGCAGGCGATGAAGTCGGGCGCACACAGCGTGGCAACAACAACGCGTACGCACAGGATTCTGCGCTCACTTGGCTCAGCTGGGAGTTCGAGCCCTGGCAGGAGGATCTCCGCGCGCATGTCTCACGCCTGATCCGACTGCGCCAGGAGAATCCTGCGCTGCGACCGAGTCGCTACGCGCGGCTCGGCGAGCACATCCCGAATGCGTCGGTCATGGACTGGTACGACCAGAACGGCGAGACCATGGAGCAAGCCCAGTGGGCGGACCCCGGCAACCGCACGCTCCAGTACGTCGCGGCTTCTACGCCGGACACCGAGGCGTACAACCGCATCCTCCTCATCGTGCACGGCACGGAGTCGCCGATCGATGTGCGCCTTCCCGAAGAGATCGAGGACGCGACCCGGTTCGTATCGCTGTGGTCGAGTGCTCAGGAGCGTCCTGCCGAGGACGAAGAGGGGTGCGCGCCCGGAGATGTGCTGCCGGTCTCCGGGACATCGATGCGGCTGTTCCGCATCGAATGAGCCGGGCTCCCGACGCTCCACGCGGCGCGCTACCCGCGATCACGTCTGCGCGGTACATTCGGGATGTGGCTGCACGTGCTGGAACCCGGTCCTCGGCTCTTCGGAGCCCCACTCAGATCCCGACGCGCGCCCTCGGCGACGCTGATGTGCCGGGCTCGCTACGCACCACTCGCATCCCGCTGCTGGATCCGACCCCCGCAGTTCCCGGTGGCTTCGCGCCGAAAGCCTTCGTCGGCGAGGTCGTCCCGTTCAGCGTCGTCGCGTTCCGCGAGGGGCACGACATCATCGGAGTGCACGTGCGACTTACATCGCCGTCCGGCGAGGAGACCCTGCACCGGCTGACGGCCCGGAACGATGGCACCGACCGGTGGTCGGCCGAGATCGCGCTCGATGAGCAGGGCGCCTGGCGCTATCGGTTCGAAGCCTTCTCCGATGACTTCGCGACCTGGGCGCACGCGGCGGAGCTGAAGGTCGCCGCCGGTGTCGATGTGCCGGTGATGGCCGCACTCGGCGGGGAGCTTCTCGCGAGAGCCGCCGCGGAGAAGGACCGCCCGGCACCGCAGCGGAAACGCCTGCTCACGGACGCCCAGTCATTGCAGAACGGAGACGGGGCGACGACGTTCGCGTTGTCCACGGATGCCGGACTGGCCGATGTCTTCCGCACTCGTCCTCTGACGACGTTGCGCTCCGCCACCGAGCAGTACACGGTGACCGTCGATCGTCTCGCGGCCGGCGTGGGCGCCTGGTACGAGTTCTTCCCGCGTTCAGAAGGGGCGAAGCGACTCAAGGACGGCACGGTGAAGAGCGGGACGTTCCGCACGGCGGCCAAGCGCCTGCCGGAGGTCGCCGCAATGGGTTTCGATGTGGTCTACCTGGTTCCGGTCCATCCGATCGGGACGACCAACCGCAAGGGGCGCAACAACACCCTCACCACCGAGCCCGGCGACCCGGGATCCCCGTACGCGATCGGCTCCGCCGACGGCGGCCACGATGCGATCCATCCCGACCTCGGCTCCGCCGCCGACTTCCGGGCCTTCGTCCGCGCAGCTAGGGGGGCGGGCCTCGAGGTCGCGCTCGACCTCGCGCTCCAGGCCTCACCCGACCACCCGTGGGTGAGCGCGCACCCCGAGTGGTTCACCACCCTTCCCGATGGCAGCATCGCGTACGCCGAGAACCCGCCGAAGAAGTACCAGGACATCTACCCGCTCAACTTCGACAACGACCCGGACGGCATCGCAGCCGAGATGCTGCGGGTCGTGCAGCATTGGGTGGCCCAGGGCGTGAAGATCTTCCGGGTCGACAACCCTCACACCAAACCCCTGCGGTTCTGGGAGTGGCTGATCCGGGAGATCAACACCGCGGATCCGGACGTGATCTTCCTTGCAGAGGCGTTCACCCGCCCCGCCGTCATGCGGGCACTGGCCGCCGTCGGATTCCAGCAGAGCTACAGCTACTTCACCTGGCGGAACACGAAGGGCGAGTTGGAGGAGTTCCTCACGTCCGTGTCGCAGGAGACCTCCGACTACATGCGCCCCAATCTCTTCGTGAACACGCACGACATCCTGACCGAGTACCTGCAGTTCGGCGGTCGTGCGGCGTACCGCATCCGGGCTTGCATCGCGGCGACGGCAGGGCCCGTGTACGGCGTGTACGCCGGCTACGAACTGTTCGAGAATGTGGCGCGGCCGGGATCAGAGGAGAACATCGACAACGAGAAGTATGAGTTCAAGTTCCGTGACTGGTCAGGCGCAGAGGCCCGCGGCGAATCCCTCGCTCCTCTGCTGCGGCGGCTCAACGAGATTCGCGCAGCCCACCCCGCGCTCCGACAGCTCAGGAACCTCCGGACGCACTGGAGCGACGACGATGCCGTCCTCGTGTACAGCAAGCACCTGCCCGCCGCGTTCACCGGCACCGGGCTCGCCGACACGATCATCGTGGTCGCGAACGTCGACCCCCACTCGGTGCGCGAGACGACCGTGCACCTCGACACCACCCGATGGGGCATTCCTCTCGGTGACCCGTTCGAGGTCGAGGACCTGCTCACCGGCGCCGTCTGGACCTGGAACGACCACAACTACGTGCGGCTCGACGCCTTCGCCGAGCCGGTGCACATCCTGAAGGTGAGGGAGCGAGCATGAGCTACACAGAAGATGTCGCCGCATCCACCGAGTGGGAGGCCATCTCCTCGGCCACGCACCACGATCCGCACGCCGTCCTCGGCGCGCACCCCCGCAAGGATGCGGCCGATCGCACGGTCACCGTGATCCGTGTCCGACGGCCGCTGGCGGCCGGGGTCGCCGCGGTGTTCGGCGACGGCAGTCGGCTCGAGCTCAGTCACGTTGCGCACGGCATCTGGGAGGCTCAGCACGTCGGCCCCCCGCTCCCCTATCGCCTCGCCACACGGTACGCCGAGCACGAGGAGACCCTGTCCGGGGATCCGTATCGTCACGGCCCGACCCTCGGAGACCTCGATCTCCACCTGATCGCGGAGGGGCGGCATGAGCGCCTCTGGGAGGTGCTGGGCGCGCATCCGCAGACGCTGGGAGGCGAACAGGGAGTCTCGTTCGCCGTCTGGGCGCCCAACGCCACAGCCGTGCGCGTCGTCGGCGACCACAACGACTGGAACGGCGAAGCACACGCGATGCGTTCGATGGGCGTGAGTGGTGTCTGGGAGCTCTTCGTCCCCGACCTCCCCGTCGGCACCCGCTACAAGTACCAACTCCGCACCCGCGACGGCGCCTGGATCCTCAAAGCCGATCCGATGGCGCTCGCCGCCGAGGTGCCGCCGAACACGGCATCCGTCGTGACCTCGTCCTCCTACGAGTGGGCGGACGGCGCGTGGATGACGCGGCGTGCCGCGACGCACGCCGTGGCGCAGCCGCTGTCGGTGTACGAGGTCCACGTCGGCTCCTGGCGCGAAGGACTCGGATACCGGGAGATCGCCGACCCGCTGATCCGACACGTGACGGACGCCGGCTTCACGCACGTCGAATTCATGCCCCTCGCCGAGCACCCGTTCGGGGGCTCCTGGGGCTATCAGGTCAGCGGCTACTACGCGCCGACGAGCCGGTTCGGCACCCCCGACGACCTGAGGTACCTGATCGACAGGCTGCACCAGGCGGGCATCGGCGTGATCATGGACTGGGTCCCCGGGCACTTCCCGAAAGACGCGTTCGCGCTGGCTCGCTTCGATGGACAGCCCCTCTACGAGCACCCCGACCCACGTCGCGGTGAGCACCAGGACTGGGGCACCCTCATCTTCGACTACGGCCGTCCGGAGGTCCGGGGGTTCCTCGTAGCCAACGCCCTGTACTGGTTCCGGGAGTTCCACGTCGACGGCTTGCGCGTCGATGCGGTCGCCTCGATGCTCTACCTCGACTACTCCCGCGAAGCCGGCGAATGGGAACCGAACATCCACGGCGGTCGCGAGAACCTCGAAGCCATCCGGTTCCTCCAAGAGGTCAACGCCACCGCATATCGCCTGCACCCCGGCATCATGATGATCGCCGAGGAATCGACGAGCTTCCCCGGCGTCACCGCACCGACGGACCATGCCGGCTTGGGCTTCGGCTTCAAATGGAACATGGGGTGGATGAACGACTCGCTCCAGTACATCTCGCGGGATCCCATGTACCGCGCTCATCACGAGGGCGAGATGACCTTCTCGTTCGTGTACGCCTTCGGGGAGAACTACCTGCTGCCGATCAGCCACGACGAAGTCGTGCACGGAAAGGGCAGCCTGATGGCGAAGATGCCCGGCGACCACTGGCACAAGCTCGCGAACGTTCGCGCCTACCTCGCCTACATGTGGGGACACCCCGGCAAGAAGCTGCTGTTCATGGGACAGGAGTTCGGTCAGCTGGCCGAGTGGTCGGAAGGCCGTGAATTGGACTGGTGGCTTCTCGACCAACCGTCACACGCACAACTGCAGGGCTTCGTCGGCGCGATGAACCGCGCCTACCGCGCTCAGGCCCCTCTCTGGGCGCGCGACAACGACGGATCGTCGTTCCACCGCCTCGGCGCACCGAGCTGGGACCCCAACGTCATCGCTTTCGAACGACGTGATGCCCACGGCGGACGACTCGTCGTCGTCAGCAACTTCGCCGGCGTGGAGCGCGCGGGGTATCGACTGACGCTTCCGGTTGAGGGTGTCTGGCAGGAGGTGCTCAACACCGACGCCGCCGAATACGGCGGACGAGGGTCCGGCAACCTGGGCATGGTCTTCGCCGGCGGGGAGGACGGCAACGCCCCCACCGCGACGATGACGCTTCCCGCTCTGTCGACGTTGTGGCTGCGGCATCAGTCGGATCCGCACGTGCCGACTGTCAGCCACGGATGACGGGACACCGCCCGAGAACCTTCGAGTCTTAGAACAGCAGTGAAGAGAGCCGGTTCCTTGCGGCCACCACTCGAGCATCGCCCGCCCCGATGAGGCCGAACAGCTCGACGAGGCGCTCCCGCACAGGGGTGCGCTCATCGGAGGGCAGCTGGGCGAACAGGTCGAGAAGTCGCGCGAAAGCATCGTCGACATGCCCGCCGGCCAGGTCGAGGTCGGCCACGTCGAACTGGGCCTGCACGTCGAGCGGCGCTTCCGCCGCCGCAGCCCGCGCCTTCTGCAGATCGAGCCCTTGCACGCGGTCGAGCAGACGCACCTGTCCGAGACCCGCGATCGCCTCCTCGTCACGAGGGTTCTCTGCGAGTGCTTTCTCGTAGGCGCGGATCGCGGCGGAATAGTCGCCGGCCTCGATCGCGGCGAACGCCTCGGCGTGCAGCGGCGGAAGCTCCGGCTCCTCCGGCGTCGACGGGGCCTCTGCCTCGTCTCCGACGGAAAGCGAACCTGTGACGCCGTTCTGCGCGGCCACCTGCAGCAGCTGGGCGAAGACCTCGCGCACCTGCTGCTCCGGCACCGCACCGGTGAACATCGGCACGGGCTGGCCGGCGATCAACGCCACCACCATCGGGATCGACTGCGCGCGGAAGCTCTGCGCGAGCTGCGGGTTCGCGTCCACATCGACCTTCGCGAGCAGCACCCGGCCTCCGAGTTCCCGAGTCACCTTTTCGATGATCGGACTCAGCTGCTTGCACGGCCCACACCACTCCGCCCAGAGATCCACGACGACGGGAACCGTGCGGGAGAGTTCGAGGATCTGCCCGAAGGTCTCATCGGTCGCGTCGACGACGACATCGACGACCCCGGGGGTGGGCGCCCCCTCGGGCGGCGCCGCCGGCCGGTTGCGGAGGCTCGACAGGTCCACCGCGCCACGCAGCGCGGTCGGGGAGATTTCACTCACTTGATCACCTTCACGGAAAGGAGGTCCTGGTGGACTGCCAGGAGCTTGATCTGTTCCGTCGACCCCTGGGCGGGGACCGAGAAGAACAGCTGGAACTCGTAGGTCGTCTCGGCGCCCTTGGCCGATTCCGTCGCGCCGGTCAGGGCCTTTGCCTCGGCGTTGTCGCCGAACCGGATCACGACGTCGGATGCGGTCGGTGTCACGGTCTGGGTGTCCGTCAACGTGACGGCGACGATGGCGCCGCTGTCGAGTGTCGTCATCGAGATCGGCTGGTCCGTCGTGGTCGCCATGTCGAATGCTGCCTTAGAGGTCTTGGCGGCGCCCTTGTCGGCGAGTCCCTGCACGACGGCCTGGCGGCTGTCGGTGATCGACTGAGCCAGCGTCAGCGCCTGCTCGTCGAACAGCCCGTAGAACTCGCTCTTCTCCCCCGCGTCCACCACGTCGGCGAAGGCCGGTGCGAGTTCGGCCGGAGGCAGGGCGAGGAAAGCGGAGTCCGCGGGAACGAGCGAGGTGCCGAGCCACGCGGCCGCAACTTCCGGGAACACGGCATCGGCCGACATCTCGGCCATGTTGCTGATCTTGTAGTTGGACCACGGATCCGCCTGGGTCATCGTGAGAAGCACAGGCGGCACGGTGTCGTCGCCCGCGCTCTTCGAGAGCAGGAGCACTGTCCGCGGCCAGACATCTGTCGCCTCCGGAAGCACGACCTCGACGTCGTCGGTCGGGATCGCCGCCGGAACGGCCTTGTCCGCGATCTTCGTACGCAGGGCATACTCGGTGGTCCGCGCGGCGAGGGCCGGACCGTCGAGACGCGTCGCCGCGATGTCGGTGTCCAGTGCAGTGTCAGCCTCCACCAGGGTCTCGGAGGCAGCCTGAAGGATGCGCTTTGCCTGCGCCTCCGTCACCGCAGGCGGCTTCTGGTTGTCCGGAGCGACCACGGTCGGGGTCGGCGAGGGCGATGCAGAGGCATCCCCGAGCTGCGGCCAGGAATCGGCCGAGCACCCGGCGGCGAGAAGGGCAGTGAGCCCGAGCGCCGGGATGACCAGCAGACGCCGCCGACGAGCCGGGCGCTTCACACGCATCGACGTCTTCGAGTCGCTGTCCTTGGGGTCCACGATCTCCGCATCTTCGACATCGGTGTCCGGGGCGCCTGTCGAGGGGGCAGGAGTCGGGGACTCGGGCGTGACGGTGGAATCTTCGATCGCCGCGCGCTCCTCGGGAGGAAGCACGGCGATGTCGATCGGCTCGGTGGCCGGGAGAGGGCCCGGGCCCTTTCGGCGCGGTCCCCGTCCACGACGCTGGTGCCGAATCCCGAGGACGTAGAGGACGAGACCGATCAGCAGAACGATGCCACCGGCGACCATGAGGGGACCTGCGAGGGGTGTCGATGTGTCGAGCGGCCAGGAGACCACGATGTCGTCAGGAGCGTCTTCCGTACCGTCGTAGGCGACCAGCATGCTCGTTCCCTCGGGGAGCTGCATGTTGTCGGCGACGAGCGTGTTCTTCTTCTCGAAGGAATCCAGCCACA
>JAQZBG010000376.1 GCA_029239165.1 Microbacterium sp.
CCGCGATCCGGACGGAGTATGCGCGCCTGAGCACCGACCTCGATCGCGTGCCGGCCGCTTCCGCCAGAGACGCGGCGCTGCCCGGTCACGTCACGGACACGATGATGAGCCCGGCCGACCTCGTGGCCTACCTGATCGGCTGGAACGAGCAGGTCCTCACCTGGCACGCCCGGCGCGCCGCCGGACTCCCCGACGAGCTGCCGGCAGCAGGATTCGGATGGAACGATCTCGGGGCGCTGGCACAGCGATTCGCCCGCGACCACGAGGGCGAGTCCTGGGGCGCGCTGCGTGCACGGCTCGACGACGCGGAACAGCGGATCGAAGCGCTCGTCATGGCCCGCTCCGACGAGGAGCTGTACGGTGCCCCGTGGTATCGCACCTGGACGATGGGTCGCATGATCTCCCTCAACACCTCATCGCCCTACCGAAACGCCCGCAGCCGCCTCCGCCGCTGGCTTCGGACGCTCTGAGCACGAAGTCCGGTCACGTCTCCGGCGAGACGCCCTTCTTCGCCGGCTCGACGAGCGAGAGCGGATCGGCGATGTCTTCGAGCGACTTGCCCGCGGCGCTCACCCCGAAGATGCCGCAGACGACTCCGCCGAACATCATGATCGCCGCGCCGAGCACGTACCCCCAGAACAGCGGACCGCGGTCGCCCGACTCCGCACTCGCCCCGATCAGCGATCCGTACAGCACCGGCGCGATGGCCCCGACGAGCTGACCGATCGAGAAGACATAGGAGATCACCTGGCTGCGCAGTTCGAGCGGGAAGATCTCACTCACCGTCAGATACGCCGCCGAGGCACCCGCCGAGGCGAAGAAGAACGACGCGCACCACAAGGCGGTGTGCGTGGCAGCGTTCAGGACTCCCGCGTTGAAGAGGAAGGCGCTGACCAGGAGGATCAGGCCCGCGAGCACGTACGTCGAGAACAGCATCCGCCGCCGACCCCAGGTGTCGAAGAAGTGCCCGAGGATGAGTGCGCCGGCGAGATTCCCCACCGCGAACACGATGAAGTACTGCGACGCGGACGCCGGCGGGGTGTCATAGAAGTTCTCGAGCACGAGCGCGTAGGTGAAGAAGATCGCGTTGTAGAGGAACGACTGGGTCACCATCATCGTGATGCCGACCAGGGTGCGCCGCGGGTACTTCTTGAACAGCACCTTCGCGATCACGAGGAACGGGACGCTGCCGTACTCCTTGACGGTGATCGCCTTGCTCTCGTCCACCGGGTCGATCGTCTTGCCCTCCTTGCGGATGCGCTCCTCGATCTCGTCGACGTTGCGTTCTGCCTCGTCCTCGCGACCGTGGGTCATCTGCCAGCGCGGGCTCTCCGGGATGTGCCGCCGCAGCCAGATGATGAGGATCCCGAGCACCGGACCGACGAAGAAGCTGAGCCGCCAGCCGAGATCGGCGGGGAGGATGTCGGTGTTGAGGAAGAACATGTTGGCCACGGCGCCGAGGGCAGCGCCACCCCAGTAGGTGCCGTTGATCGCGATGTCCACTCGGCCGCGGTACTTCGCGGGGATGATCTCGTCGATGGCCGAGTTGATCGCGGCGTACTCACCGCCGATGCCGGCACCCGCGACGAACCGCCAGATGTAGAAGAACCACGGGGCGAAGGACAGCCCGGCGATGGCGGAGCCGACCAGATACACCGCGAGCGACACGAGGAAGAGGTTCTTGCGGCCGAGGCGGTCGGCGAGGCGCCCGAACACCAGCGCGCCGAACACCTGGCCCAGCAGGTAGCAGGTTCCCGCGAGACCGACTTCGGCGGGGCCCATGCCCAGCGTGGCGGCGTACCCGTTGGCGGCGACGATCTGCACCTCGAGGCCGTCGAGGATCCAGGAGAATCCGAGTCCGACGACGATCATCCAATGGAACCGAGACCACGGCAGCCGGTCCATCCGTGCGGGGACGAGCGACCGGACCTCTTTGACGGTCACGTCGGATGCGGACATGGAGCCTCCTTCACGAGGCGACGCCTTCGCCCCGCATTCGGTTCTACTCCGCCCGAGAATTCGCCGCATCGCCTTGACCCTCGGTCGGTGGCACGCTACAGCGCACTGGACGCACGACCGACAGCACGAAGGCCCCGTCCGGGACGGGGCCTTCGTGAGGAGGTCGTGGGTCAGCTCTCGATGTGCCGCTCGTCGGGGCCGTCGTAGTACGACAGGGGACGGATCAGCGCGTTCGAACCGGCCTGCTCGATGATGTGGGCGGTCCACCCGGTGACTCGCGCCGCGACGAACAGCGGCGTGAAGGTGAGGGTGTCGAAGCCGATCAGGTTGTACGCCGGCCCCGATGGATAGTCGAGGTTCGGGTAGATGCCCTTGCGTGCGACGAACTCCGACTCGAGGGTGTCGTACAGCGCGGCGACTTCGTGGCGGTCATAGTGCTCCACGAGAGTGTCGAGCGCCGCCTTCATGGTCGGCACCCGGGAGTCGCCCTTCTTGTACACGCGGTGGCCGAAGCCCATGATCTTGCGCTTCTCGGCGAGAGCCTTGTCCAGCCACGGCACCACGTTCTCAGCCGTGCCGATGTCGTCGAAGATGTGCAGGACGGCCTCGTTCGCACCGCCGTGCAGCGGACCCTTCAGCGCACCGATCGCCCCGACCACCGCCGAGTAGATGTCGCTCAGCGTGGAGGTGATCACTCGGGCGGTGAACGTGGACGCGTTGAAGGAGTGCTCGGCGTAGAGGATCATCGAGCGGTTGAACGCGTCGACCACGACCCCGTCGGCTTCCTCGCCGAACGTCATCCAGAGGAAGTTGGCGGAGTAGTCGAGGTCGTCGCGCGGAGCGATGATCTCCTGGCCCCGGCGACGCCGCTGTCCGTAGGCGACGATCGCCGGCAGAGCGGCGAACAGGCGGATGCTGCGCTCGAGGTTCTGCTCCGGACTGCCACCGGCGTCGAGCACCGATCCACCGGCGCCCGGGTCGGAGGCGCCGATCAGGCTGACCGCGGTGCGCACCTCGTCCATCGGATGCGCGTCGAGCGGGACGAGGTCGATCGCCGCCTTGACGTTGTCGGCCAGCGCACGGTTCCTGCGCTCCTCGAGGCGGAAGGCGGCGAGCTCCTCCGCCGTCGGCAGCTCGCCGTTCCAGAGCAGGTAGGCGACGGCCTCGAACGGCTGCGTGTCGGCCAGCTCCTGCACGGGGTAGCCGCGGTACAGCAGGCTGTTCGTCTCGGGGTTGACCTTCGAGATCGCGGTCGTGTCGACGACGACGCCCGCGAGGCCCTTCTTGATGTCCGGCTCGGTCATGGTCACTCCTTCGTGATGGTGAAGTTGAAGACGCCCGAGTCGACTGCGGCCCCCATCGAGATGCGCAGCAGCGACACCGGCCAGATCACCAGGTTCACGCCGGCGTCCCGCAGCTGGTCGGTGGAGAACAGCTCGCTCTTTCCGAACTCGGTCATGTTCGCCAGGATCGGCACGTCGAGCGCTTCGGCCATCGCCTCGAACTCGGCGAGCGTGCGCATCGCCTCGGGGAAGATCGCGTCGGCACCGGCATCCACCAGCGCCTTGGCCCGGTCGATCGCGGCGTCCAGACCCTCGATCGCACGGATGTCGGTGCGGGCCATGAGGAGGAAGTTCGGGTCGCGGCGGGCGTCGGCGGCGGCGCGGATGCGCTTGATCGCGGTGTCCTCGTCGACCACGGCCTTGCCGTCGAGGTGGCCGCAGCGCTTCGGGTTGATCTGGTCCTCGATGTGCGTTCCGGCGAGACCGGCGTCTTCGAGTTCCTGGATCGTGCGGGCGACGTTCATCGGCTCGCCGAAGCCGGTGTCGGCGTCGACGATCGCGGGAAGGTCCGTCATGCGGGCGATCTGCTTCGCGCGGCCGGCGACCTCGGTCAGGGTCGTGAGCCCGATGTCGGGCAGCCCGAGATCGGCGGAGAGCACGGCGCCGGAGATGTAGACGCCGTCGAAGCCCTTCTGCTCGATGAGGCGGGCGCTCAGCGGGTTGAACGCTCCCGGAAAGCGCAGCAGCTCACCGGAGCGCAGCCGTTCCCGGAACAGCCGCCGCTTCTCGGCGGGCGTGACGGTGGAGTACAGCATCAGAACAGTCCCGCAGGTGCCGGGGCAGCCTCGAGCAGGCCGGGCTTCGCGACGATCGACAGTTCGCCGACCTCGGCGGCCGTCAACTCGGGGAGGCGCTGCACCAGGGCGAGGAACCGCTCGATCTCGGCGGGCTCGAGCACGGGCTCGGCGAGCAGACGGAACTTCGCGATGTAGTTCTCGCGCGCGAACGGACGGGCTCCCAGCGGATGTGCGTCGGCCACGGCGATCTCGTCCACCACGGTCGATCCGTCGGTCAGGTGGATCTCGACGCGACCGCCGAACGCCTTCTCGGCCGGGTCCTCGGAGTGGTAGCGGCGCGTCCACTCGGCATCCTCGGCCGTGGTGATCTTGTGCCACAGCGCGACGGTGTCGGCGCGACCCGCACGCTCGGGGGCGTAGGAGTGGACGTGGTGCCAGCCGCCGTCCTGCAGCGCCACCGCGAAGATGTACGGCACCGAGTGGTCGAGAGTCTCGCGCGACGCGGTCGGGTCGTACTTCTGCGGGTCGTTCGCGCCCGAGCCGATCACGTTGTGCGTGTGGTGGCTGGTGTGGATGACGATGGATTCGATGTTCGCGGGATCGCGCAGCGCCGGGTTCTCGAGCCCGAGCTTGCGGGCGAGGTCGATGAGCGCCTGTGCCTGGTACTCGGCCGAGTGCTCCTTCGTGTACGAGTCGAGGATCGCGCGCTTGGGCTCGCCCGCGGCGGGCAGCGGCACGTCGTAGGCGGCATCCTTGCCGTCGAGCATCCAGGCGATCACACCGTCTTCGCCTTCGTAGATCGGGGCGGGGCTGGTCTGTCCGCGCATCGCCCGGTCGACCGCTTCGACGGCCATCTTTCCGGCGAAGGCGGGGGCGTGCGCCTTCCAGGTCGAGATCTCGCCCTTGCGGCTCTGCCGCGTGGCGGTCGTCGTGTGCAGACCCTGTCCGACGGCCTGGTAGATGGTCTCGACGTCGAGGCCGAGCAGGGTGCCGATGCCTGCGGCGGCCGACGGGCCGAGGTGGGCCACGTGATCGATCTTGTGCTTGTGCAGGCAGATCGCCCGCACCAGGTCCATCTGGATCTCGTAGCCCGTCGCGATGCCGCGCACGAGTGCCCGTCCGTCCTTGCCGGTGTGCTGGGCGACGGCGAGGATCGGCGGGATGTTGTCGCCGGGGTGCGAGTACTCCGCCGCGAGGAAGGTGTCGTGGTAATCGAGTTCGCGCACGGCCACGCCGTTCGCCCAGGCCGCCCACTCGGGGCTGG
>JAQZBG010000023.1 GCA_029239165.1 Microbacterium sp.
GAGACCAAGGCCAAGCGCCTTCGTCCGCTCGCCGAGCGTCTGATCACCTTCGCCAAGCGTGGCGACCTGCACGCGCGTCGTCGCGTGCTGTCGGTCATCGGTGACAAGGAAGTCGTGCACATCCTGTTCTCCGAGATCGCACCGCTCGTCGCCGAGCGCGAGGGTGGCTACACCCGCATCACGAAGGTCGGCAACCGCAAGGGCGACAACGCTCCGATGGCCGTGATCGAGCTCGTCCTCGAGCCCGTCACCCCGAAGGCGAAGTCGACCAAGAAGGCCGCTGCTGCGCCGAAGGCCGACAAGGCCGAGAAGCCCGCCGAGGTCGTCGAGGAGACCCCCGAGGAGGCTCCTGCTGAGGATGCCGCCGAGGCCGGTGCCGAGTCGCAGGCCGAGGGCGAAGCAGCCGAGGCTGCCGCCGAGGACGCTGTCGAGAAGAAGTCCGAGTAAGACTCTTCCTCACGAAGAAGCCCGCCGCCCCTATCGGGGTGGCGGGCTTCTTCGTTTCCTGACGTCGGCCGTCGGCGTCAGCGGACCCGAAGATCCTTGCGGAGGATCTTCCCCGAGCTCGACTTCGGGATCACGTCGATGAATTCGACCTGCCGCACCTTCTCGTGCGGGGCGACGTGGGCGGCGACGTGCGCCATGACCGCATCCGCGTCGAGGTCGGCATCCGGCTGTCGAACGACGAACGCCTTCGGCACCTCCTGCCCGTCTTCGTCGAGAGCGCCGATCACGGCCGCGTCCGCGATGGCAGGGTGCTCCAGCAGCACCGCCTCCAGCACCGCGGGTGCGACCTGGTACCCCTTGTACTTGATGAGTTCCTTCAGCCGGTCGACGATACGGTAGATGCCGTCGTGGGTGACGGTCGCGACATCGCCGGTGTGCAACCAGCCGTCGGCGTCGAGCATCTCGGCTGTGGCGTCCGGGCGGTTCAGGTATCCGACCATGACCTGCGGGCCGCGTACCCACAGCTCGCCCGGCGCGCTCGCTCCTGCGGCGGGCACGGCCACGTCCTCGCCCGATTCGGGGTCGACGAGTCGTGCCTCGGTGTTCGGTACGAGCGGGCCGATCGCCGAGCGGTCGATGTCGCCGCGCGTCTCGGACGTGAGGTTCACTGCGGGGCTGGTCTCGGTCATGCCGTACCCCTGGGTGACGATGCAGCCGAGCCGACTCGCCACCGCAGACGCCAGTGCCCCGTCGAGCGGCGCGGCTCCGGAGAAGATGACCTTGACCGCAGAGAGGTCGTAGTGGTCGACGATCGGGTGCTTGGCCAGCGCGACAGCGATCGGCGGTGCGACGAACACCCAGGTCGTCCGGTGCTCCGCGATGATGCGGAGGAACTCGGGCAGATCGAACCTCGGCATCGTGACGAGTCCGGCGCGCTGACGGAGTGCGAAGTTCAGCAGCACGGTCATGCCGTAGATGTGGAAGAAGGGGAGCACGGCGAGGAGCCGGTCGCTCGCGGTGACGCCGAGCACCGGACGGCACTGCGAGACATTTGCCACGAGGTTCCGATGCGTGAGCATCACGCCCTTCGGTCGACCGGTCGTGCCGGAGGAGTACGGCAGGACGGCCAGATGCGTGGCGGGGTCGAACGACACCTCGGGAGCGTGGTGCCCCTCGCTCAGCAGTGCAGGCAGCGAGGGATGGCCCTCGGCTCCGTCGAGGACGATCACGTGGTCGGCGTCGAGGCCGAGTTTCTCGGCGGCCGCCGCGGCGCCGGCGAGCAGCGGAGTGACGGTCACGAGCCAGGTCGCACCGGCATCGGTGAGCTGGTTCGCGATCTCATCCGCGGTGTAGAGGGAGTTGATGGTGGTCGCTGTCGCACCCGCGCGGAGGATGCCGTGGAACACGGTCGCGAACGCGGGAATGTTCGGGCACAGCACCCCGACCGTGGTCCCCACACCCACTCCGCGGGCGGCGAGTGCTCCGGCGAAGAGGTCGATCTGTCCGACGAGCTGCCGGTAACTGGTGGCCGCCCCGCTGACCCCGTCGATCAGCGCGATCGAGTCGAGCTCGGTCTCCTCGAGCCCGCCGAAGAGGAACTCGTGGATGGAGACGTCGGGGATCTCCACATCGGGATAGGCGCTGCGAACCATGAGATCTCCTTCGATCCGGGGGTCGACGTCGTCGTCGAATGCGATCCAGTGTCGCATACAACGGCACCGAGTCCCAGGATTGCGAAGGGTCAGACAGCGCCGTTCAGCCGGTACCGCGTGCTCGGCCGGCCCTTCGTCGAATAGTCGAGCGTCCGAATCGCTCGGCCGGTGCTCGCGAGATGCTCGAGGTAGCGTCGTGCGCTGACCCGCGAGATGTCGACGTCCTCGCCGATCTCGGTCGCCGAAGCGTCGGGGCGCGCCGCGAGTGCGGTGGCCACGCGGTCGAGGGTCTCGGCGCTGAGCCCCTTCGGAACGCCGAACCGCTGGCGGAACGCGATGATCGCGTCGGCGGCCTCGACGCGTCGAACGACGTCGTGCAACTCGGTGTGATCCCGGAGCAGCAGCGTCGCGCCGATGTCGCCGCCCTCCGCGTCGCTACCGGTGCTGCGCGCGACGAGCACGTGCGAGCCGACGATCACCGGCCGTCCGGCGGCTTCGCCCTCGCGGAGCACGATGGTCAACTCGTCACCCAGCACCTCGGCGGCCAGGGCGCCGTCGAGGTCCGCGGTATCCCGGCCGAGGAAACGTGCGGCAGCGTCGTTGACCAGCGTGATCCGTCCCGCTCCGTCGACCGTGATGACGCCCTCGCTGAGGCCGTGCAGCGTGGTCTCCTGGTTCTTCACGAGCGCCGCGATCTGGTGGGGCTCGAGACCGTAGATGCGACGACGGATGATCGAAGTCACCCACGCCGATCCGAACACCCCGAACACGGCGGCGGCGAGCATCGCCGAGATCAGCCAGACGAGGTTCGCGGTGAACTCCTCGTTCAGTTCCGACTCGAGGATCCCGACCGATGCGGTGCCGATGACCGTGCCGTCGTCATCGCGGATCGGGACTTTGACCCGCCATGACGTTCCGAGCGTGCCGGTCTGCGTGCCCACGTAGATCTCACCGGAGAGGGGGATCGAGGGATCGGTGGAGACCTTCTCCCCGATGCGGTCAGGGTTCGGGTGCGAGTGGCGGATGCCCTCCTCGTCGGCCACGACGACGTACGCGAGGTCGGACGCCTCGCGGATGACCTCCGCGATCGGTTGGATGGTCCTCGAAGGGTCCGGATCATCGAACGCGTCGAGCACGACGGGCAATCCGGCAACCGACTGGGCCACCGCCTGCATCCGGTCCTTGTAGGCCTCGCGGAGGGCCTGTTCCTGGAAAGCTCCGGCCACGATCCCGGTCGCGAGGGTCACCAGGAACACGATCAGCGCCTGGAGCAGGAGCAGCTGTACGCGGAGCGTCATCTTCGAGGCCACTTGATCATTGTCGCGTCTGCATCAGGACCCCGCGAGCGGGGGAGCGGACCGTATCCGACCAATACTTTCGAAACTCCGACCAATGGTTTCCGAAGCTTGAGCGATGACAGCAGCCCTCACAGTGTGGACGGACAGCAGCACGAACGCTCAAGGAGGAGCGCACATGAAGAACGCACGCATCGCAACCCTGACCGCACTCGCGGCGGTGGCCGCATTCACACTGACCTCGTGCGCCGGAGGCAGCGCAGCGAACGACGACGGGGGCGGTGGCGCCGAGGTCGCCGCCGTCACGGATGTCTCGGTCGTCGTCCCCGCCGACCCGGGCGGAGGCTGGGACCAGACCGGTCGCGCGCTATCGCAGGTGCTCACCGAGGAGGACATCGTCAGCTCGGCGCCCGTCACGAACATCGGCGGCGCGGGCGGAACGGTCGGCCTGGCGCAGCTCGCCAACGAGAAGGACCCGAACACCCTCATGGTCATGGGAATCGTCATGGTCGGCGCCGTCGAGACGAACGCCTCGGCGGTGCGCATCGAGGACACGACGCCGATCGCGCGCCTCACCGAGGAGCCGCTCGTGGTGGTGGTCCCGGCCGATTCCAAGTACGACACCCTGGAAGACCTCGTGGAGGATGTCGCCGACAACGGCCAGTCGGTCACGATCACGGGCGGCTCGGCCGGAGGCGCGGACCACATCCTCGCCGGGCTCATGCTCGAGGAGGCGGGTCTCGACGGTGAAGAGATCGCGGAGAAGCTGAACTACACCCCGAACTCCGGTGGCGGCGAGGCGGTTCCCCTGCTCATCGGCGGCAAGGTCGCGGCGGGAATCTCCGGGGTCGGCGAGTTCGCCCAGCACATCGAGAGCGGTGATCTTCGTGCACTGGCGGTCTCGAGCGAGGAGCCGGTCGAGCAGCTGCCGGATGTGCCGACCATCACCGAGGAAGGCTACGACGTGGTGCTCACCAACTGGCGCGGTGTGATCGCACCCGGGGGGATCTCCGCGAGCGAGAAGGACGAACTCGTGCGCGTCGTCACCGAGCTGCACGACTCGGAGGCGTGGACCGAGCAGCTGGAGACCAAGGGGTGGACGGATGCCTTCCTGGTCGGGGCGGAGTTCGACGAGTTCCTCACCGGGGACATCGAAGAGGTCACGGCGACGCTGAAGAACATCGGCCTGGTGCAGTGACATGACGGTCCCCGCAGCGTCGGGGACCGAGGAGCAGGGTGTGCGAGACGGCCGTGACGGCCGGCTCGCACGCCGTGCTCCCTCCGTCCCCATCGGCGAACTCGTGTTCGCCGGCATCATGGTCGCGCTCGGCGTCTTCGCCGTCGTCGGCATCTTCCTGATCCATGTCCCCGTCGGCATGAAGGCCGGTCCGACGGTCTTCCCGATCTTCGTCTCGGCGATCCTGCTCGCCTCTGCCGTCGCGGTGCTGATCGGCGTACTGCGCGGCGAACGGGGTGGCGCCGAAGAGGCGGAAGACATCGATGCGACCCTGCCGACCGACTGGGTCACGCTGGCGAAGCTCGCCGGGCTGGTCGTCGCGCACCTGCTCCTGATCGAACCCCTGGGGTGGGCCCCGGCCGCAGCCCTGCTGTTCGGTGGGGTCGCGTGGTCGCTCGCTGCCAAGCGGTGGTGGATGGCGTTCCTCATCGGGATCGTCGTCGCCCTCGTGCTGCAGATCGTCTTCGGTGGTCTGCTCGGTCTCTCGCTGCCGTGGGGTCCTGCCCTCAGCTGGCTCGGAAGGATGTTCTGATGGACAGCTGGACCCTGCTCCTGGAGGGATTCGCCACGGCGCTGCAGCCGCAGTATCTGGCGTTCGCGTTCCTGGGAGTCTTCGTCGGCACCGCGGTCGGGGTACTGCCCGGCATCGGCCCCGCCATGACGGTCGCCCTGCTTCTTCCCCTCACCTACACCCTCGATCCGGCCGCGGCGCTCATCACCTTCGCGGGTATCTACTACGGCGGGATGTACGGCGGTTCGACGACGAGCATCCTCCTGAACACGCCGGGGGAGTCGTCCTCGATAGTCACGGCGATCGAGGGCAACAAGATGGCGAGGATGGGGCGCGGTGCGGCCGCACTCGCGACCGCGGCCATCGGATCGTTCATCGCCGGCACCCTCGCGACGCTGGGGCTGACGCTGCTGGCCCCGCTGCTCGCACAGTTCGCCGTGAACCTCGGCCCCGCCGACTACGTCGCCCTGATCGTGATCGCGTTCATCACGGTGGGCGCGTTGATCGGCAGCTCGATCTCGCGCGGCATGCTCTCGCTCGGAGTCGGCCTGTTCCTCGGTCTGGTCGGCACGGACTGGCTCTCGGGGCAGCAGCGCTACACGCTCGGGATCCCCGCTCTGTCCGACGGCGTCGACATCGTCCTGGTCGCGGTCGGACTGTTCGCGGTCGGAGAGACGTTCTACATCGCTGCCCGGTTGCGGCACGGCGGCGTCGACGTCATCCCCGTGACGCGCGGATGGCGCTCGTGGATGACGAAGCCGGACTGGCGGAGGTCATGGAAGCCGTGGCTGCGAGGAACGGCGATCGGGTTCCCGATCGGGACCATCCCCGCAGGTGGCGCGGACGTGGCCACCTTCCTGTCGTACGCGACCGAGCGCAAGCTGTCGAAGCACCGCGACGAGTTCGGACGCGGCGCGATCGAGGGTGTGGCCGGTCCGGAGTCGGCGAACAACGCGGCGGCTGCCGGCGTGCTCGTCCCGCTGCTCACGCTCGGTCTGCCCACGACGGCGACTGCCGCGATCATCCTCACGGCGTTCCAGTCGTACGGCATCCAGCCGGGGCCGTTGCTGTTCGAGGGCCAGTCGAATCTGGTCTGGGCACTCATCGCGAGCCTCTACATCGGCAACGTCATCCTGGTCGTCCTCAACCTGCCGCTCGTGGGAATGTGGGTGAAGCTGCTGCAGATCCCGCGGCCGTACCTGTACGCGGGCATCCTGCTGTTCGCGGTCTTCGGGGCGTACGCGCTGCACAGCTCGCCGACCGACATCGTGATTCTGCTGATCGTCGGCATCCTCGGCTACTTCATGCGCAGGTACGGATACCCGGTCGCGCCGCTGGTGGTCGGGATGATCCTCGGGCCGATGGCCGAGGAGCAGCTGCGCAAGGCGCTGCAGCTGAGCCAGGGGGACCTGAGCACGCTGGTCATGCAGCCGTTCGCGGCGGTCGCCTACGGGGTGCTCGCGCTGCTGATCGTCGGCGGACTGTGGTTGCGGCGTCGTCAGCGTCGGTACGAGCAGGCGCTGACCGAGTCGATCGCGGTGCCGATCAGAGCCGACTCGGAGGTCTGAGTTCGAGAGGGGAGGAAGCCGCGAGTAGGCTGATCCGGTGAGCGACGTACAGGCCCCCGCACGAGGGCCTCGCGCCTACACGGCATTCATCGGCATCGGCCTTCTCGCCGGCCTCCTCTCCGGCCTCTTCGGCGTGGGCGGCGGCACGGTCATCGTCCCGCTGCTGGTGCTCCTGCTGCACTTCGATCAGCGCCTCGCGGCAGGGACCTCGCTCGCAGCGATCGTTCCCACGGCCAGCGTCGGCGTCATCTCGTACGCCACGACCGGGTCCGTCGCCTGGATCCCGGCGATCATCCTCGCGGCCGGCGCCGTGGTGGGCGCGCAGATCGGCACTCGCCTGCTGCCTCGCATCTCGCAGACCGCCCTGCGCTGGGGGTTCGTCGGCTTCCTCGTCGTGGTGATCATCAGTCTGTTCCTGGTGATCCCTTCGCGTGATGCCGCCTTCGAACTCACCTGGCTGACCGGTATCGCCCTCGTCGGAGTCGGGATCGGCACCGGCATCCTCGCGGGTCTGATCGGCGTCGGCGGCGGCGTGATCGTCGTCCCGGTGCTGATGCTGGCCTTCGGGACGAGCGACCTGGTCGCCAAGGGCACCTCGCTGCTGATGATGATCCCGACCGCGATCTCGGGCACCGTCGGCAACCTCCGCAATCGCAACGTCGATCTGCTCGCTGCGGCTCTCATCGGCGTCTCCGCCTGTACGACGACCGCGCTCGGAGCGTGGCTGGCGACCATCGTCGATCCGACGCTGGGCAACATGCTCTTCGCGGCATACCTCGTCGTGATCGCCGTGCAGATGGCGATCAAGGCGATCAGGGGACGCAAGCGCGCGTGACGACGCGCGGATGAAAGGATCTTCATCCACGACTCATCCTGACCTCATGATCGGGCGACATCATGGGGATATGAGCAGCCCTCGACGACTCCTGATCTCCGGAGCACTGATCGCCATCCCCGTGGCCTTCGCGGTCGGAAGCGTCGTGCTGGCGCAGATACCGCCCTCGCCGCAGATCCCCTCCGAGCCGGTGTCGGTACAGCTGGCGCCGCCCGCTCCGGTTCCCTCGCCGAGGCCCGCTCCTTCGGGGGCACCGACGAAGAGCAGTCCGGTCGCGCCGCCCGCTCCGGCCCCCGCTCCCGTCCCGGCACCGAACGACGATGACGACGATGACGACGGCGGAGACGATGACTGACGCTCCGACGCTGCCTCTCGAACTCGATCGGAACGACGCACCGGCACGAGCCGAGTCGAGCACGCCACCACGCGGCCGGCCTGCGGGCGGGGCCCCGCTTCGCACGCTGCGCCGGCGTACGCTGCCTGCGCGATGGCGGATCACTCTGTGGATCATCCTCAGCACGGTCATCACGATCCTCGCCGTCGGCATGATCGGAAGGGGGATCTTCCTCGCGAGCGTGGAGCAGGCGGCGAACGCCGAGATCGAGCAGGAGGCCGCCGAGTTCTCGAGATTCGCCGCGGATGCCGCCGGGAGCGGTCACAGCACCCCCGAGGCGATGCTGAGCGAGTATCTCGCGCACCAGTCGGTGCACGAGAACGAGGTCGTCATCGGGACGGTGGAGGGCAGCGTGGTCGCGATCGCCGACGGTCGCACCGCGACGACCGATCCCTCGACGGTGTCGGCTGTGCCCGGGGGCGAGGCCCTCGTGTCCACGCTGCTCGGTGACACTGCACCCTCCGGGGCGACGGAGTCGGCGGAGGCCGGCCCCCTGCGATGGGGGCGGCTCGATTTCGAAGCCGGCGACCGTGCCGGGGCGATCCTGATCATCCAGTACACGCAGGAGGCTCGCGCCCAGGTGGACGCGGAGTTCACGACGATCGCCTGGGTGGCGCTGGTGGGGATCCTGCTCAGCTCGGGCGTCGCCTGGCTCGTGGCCGGTCAGATCCTGGCTCCCGTGCGCGAGGTGTACCGCGTCGCCCGCGATATCGGAGAACACGATGTGTCCGCTCGGGTTCCCGTGGAGGGAACCGATGACATCGCCGCCGTGGCCACGACGTTCAACCAGATGCTCGACCGGCTCGAAGCCGTGCACGCGACGCAGCAGCGCTTCGTCGATGATGCGGGCCACGAGTTGCGTACCCCGATCACGATCGTCCGCGGGCAACTGGAGCTGCTCAGCGAAGATCCGGAGGAGCGCGCGGCGACCCTGCGGCTCGTGAGCGACGAGCTCGACAGGATGAGCCGCATCGTCACCGACCTCCTCGTCCTCGCGCGGGCGGAACAGCCCGACTTCGTGCGGGTCGCGGGCTGTGAGGTCTCCGCGCTCACGCTCGACATCGAGGCGAAGGCGCAGAACCTCGGCGATCGTCGCTGGCAGCTCATGGAGGTCGCGGAGGGAGCGGCGCCACTCGACCCGCAGCGCGTCACCCAGGCCGTTCTGCAGCTCGCGGCGAACGCGGTGCAGGTCACCGAGCGGGGCGATCGGATCCTCATCGGCTCCCGTTTCGAGGGGGAAGGAGCCGAACGGCGCCTGCGGCTCTGGGTGCGCGATACCGGCCCGGGTGTCGCTGCTGCGGACGCCGAGCGCATCTTCGAACGGTTCGCCCGCGGAGACAGCACCGGGGTTCGTCGTGGGTCCGGACTCGGGCTGGCGATCGTGCGTGCGATCACGGACGGGCACGGGGGTTCGGCCTGGGTCGACAGCGTGCTCGGGGAAGGTGCCACTTTCGGCATCGACCTCCCCGCCCCCACCGACGCGCGGCAAGATGCTGCCGCAGAGAGGAGCGAGTGAGATGCGCAGCATCCTGATCGCCGAAGACGACCCGCACATCACCTCGTTCGTCCGCCGCGGTCTGCGGGCGGCCGGCTACGAGACCGCCGAAGCGGCCGACGGCCACACCGCTCTGCTGATGGCTCGCAGCGGCATGTTCGACCTGGTGCTGCTCGATATCGGACTCGGCGGCATGGACGGCTTCGACGTCGTCGCCAACCTCCGCGGCGAGGGCGTGACGACCCCGGTCATCATCCTCACCGCGCGCGACTCCGTCATCGACACCGTGCGCGGGCTCGAGAGCGGCGCCAACGACTACGTCACCAAGCCGTTCCAGTTCGCCGAACTCATCGCCCGGGTGCGATTGCGGATCGGCGACGGCGAAGGCCGAGCGGCCGGCCCCGTGCTCACCCACGGCGACGTGCGGGTCGACGTGCGGGCGCGCACGGTCACCGTCGACGGCGAGATGCGCGAGCTCACCTCGCGGGAGTTCTCCCTGCTCGAGGTATTCCTGCAGCATGCAGGGCAGGTGCTGTCGCGCGACCAGTTGATCGGACATGTGTGGGGGATGGACTTCGATCCGGCATCCAACGTGGTCGACGTCTATGTGCGCGCGCTGCGTGGGAAGATCGGGGTCGACCGCATCGAGACGGTCCGCGGGGCGGGATACCGATTCCGATGACCGAGCAGACGGATACAGGGATCGCTGCCGGGGAGGAACGTCAGACGGGAGAGCGCACTCGTTTCATGACAGTGCCTCCGCGGCCTCACGCGCTGCCCACCGGGCGACGTTCCGCACGGATACGCTCTTCCCGACACCCCGCTTCCGGCGACCGCCTCTCGATGAGGCGCCCGAGGCGCGGCAGCATTCTTCGCATCGCCGCGCTCGGGCTCGTCCTCGCCATCGGCATCGGAATGGCCCTGTCGTCGTTCTCGTCTCCAGATGGCCCCGGCTCCGTCACCCTGCCGATCACGATCACCGTCACGGTGTTCCTTCTCGCGGTGTGGGCATGGACATCGACGAGCCTCGACGACACGCTCGTCGCCTTCCTCGCGGCGATCTCCCTGATCGTCACGGGCGTGCTCCCTGCGAACGACTTCTTCGCCTCGCTCGGAGACGAGACCATCTGGCTGCTCATCGGCGCGTTCGTGATCGCGTCCGCCGTCTCGTCCTCGGGTCTGGCCCTGCGCGGAGCGTCGCATCTGCTGCGGTTCGCACGGGGGCCGCGGAGCCTCTTCCACCTCACGACCGTCGCCCTCACGGTCACCGCCTTCGCGGTCCCCGCCACGTCGGGACGCGCGGCGCTCGCCGTTCCGGTGTTCACCGCGGTGTCCTCGGCTCTTCCCGGACGTGAGCGCGTGACCCGGTCGCTCGCGCTGCTGATGCCGACCGTCGTGCTGCTCTCGGCCGTCGGCTCTCTGCTCGGGGCGGGGGCCCATGTCATCACCGACCAGCTGCTGCGGGCAGCCGGCGAGCAGGGGTTCACCTTCCTGAGCTGGCTCTGGTTCGGATTGCCGCTGGCTATCGTGTCATCGCATCTCGCCTGCGAGATCATCCTCTGGCGGTTCCTGCGCCGCGAAGACCGCTCGACGCCGCTGCGTATGGATGCGGCCGAGATCGGCCGTTCCGCGTCGACGGCAGTGATAGGACCACTCAGTGCCATGGAGCGACGAGCGGCTCTCCTCCTGGGCGGTGTGATCGTGCTCTGGAGCACGGAACCGCTGCACCACCTGCCTCCGGCCCTGGTCGCCCTCATCGGGGCCGTCGCCGCCGTCACCCCCGGCGTCGGCTACCTCACCTTTCCCGCCGCGATCAAGCGGGTGCCGTGGTCGCTGCTCCTGTTCCTCGCCGCGACACTGGCGCTGGCCTCCGCGCTCACCACAACCGGGGCCGCGGCCTGGCTGAGCTCGTCCGCGCTCGCCCCGCTCCGTGAACTGGGCGTCGCGGGTGCCGTCGCCTTCGTGATCGTGGTCATCGCGATCTCGATCACCGCGCACCTGCTGATCCCGTCCCGGTCTGCGCGCTCGGCGGCGATCATCCCCGTCGTGATCGCCCTCGCCCCGGCGCTCGGTGTCGCGCCGATGGCGGCGGCATTCGCCTCGACTGCCGCCGCCGGATTCTGCCACACGCTGCCCAGCTCCGCGAAGCCGGTCGCGATGTTCGCCGATCCCGACATCGTCAGCGGAGGATTCGCCGCACAGGATCTGCGTCGGCTCTCGGCGCTGCTGGCGCCGGCGATGTTCGTCCTGGTCGCCGTGTTCGCGCTGTGGATCTGGCCGCTCATGGGATTGCCGCTGCTGCTCTGAGCCGCGGCAGCCCGCGTATCCATCCACACTCATCCCGAGTGCGCCCCCGGTGCACCGGTGTTCGTCGTGCCCGAAAGGGCGATCGTCGCCCGTTCGGGCGCAGAAGGAGGAATCATGTCGATCCACACCCCGCAGCGCATCCTGGTCGCACCGAGCGGCTTCAAGGAGAGCCTGAGCGCCGAGACCGTGGCACAGGCGATCGCGGCCGGCGTCCGTCGGGTGATCCCCGGCGTGCAGGTCGACGAGTACCCCGTGCCGGACGGGGGCGAGGGGACCGCTGCTGCGCTCGCCGCGGCCACCGGTGGCGAACTGATCACTGCTCGAGTCACCGGACCGGTCGGTGATCCGGTCGATGCGCACTGGGCTCGACTCGGCGGGCACGCCGACGGCACCGCGGTCGTCGAGATGGCCTCCGCGGCGGGACTCCGACTCGTGCCGCAGGGTCGTCGCGATCCGGGCGAGACCACCACCCGCGGGGTCGGTGAGCTGATCGCTGCGGCGCTGGATGCCGGCGTCGAGCGGATCGTGGTCGGCTGCGGCGACTCCGGCACGAGCGACGGCGGCGCCGGGGCGCTCGAAGCGCTCGGTGCACGCATCCTCGACCGTGACGGAAAGCCGCTCGCATCCGGCGGGCGGCACCTCGCCGAGGCCGCGCACCTGGATCTCACGGACCTGCACCCGCGCATCGGGGAGGTCGAGATCGTGCTCGCGTGCAACATCCACAACGTGCTGTGCGGACCCCGAGGCGTGGCCAGGGTGTTCGGCCCGCAGAAAGGTGCGACCCCGGCGCAGGTGGAGCAGCTCGCGGACGCCCTCGACGTCTGGGCCGGAGTGTTGGAAGCGCAGAGCCCGTTCGGGGCGATGATGGATGTCCGGACCGGGGGCGGTACGGGAGCGTCCGGCGGACTGGGCGCCGGACTGGCCGCTGTGCTCGGCGCCGGTCTCCTCCCGCGGTTCGAGGTCCTGCTCGACGGCGGCCTGCTCCCCGACGCGCTCGACGAGCTGATGGCCGTGGCCGATCTCGTCATCACTGCGGAGGGTGCGATCGACTTCCAGACTCCGCGGGGCAAAGTGCCGGCGGAGATCGCGATGCGCGCGCGAGTGGCGGGGGTGCCCGTGCTCGGCATCGCCGGCTCCCTCGGCGTCGGTGCTCCGACCGTGCATGACATCGGCATCGGTGCGATCGCCTCGATCATCACGCTGCCCATGCCGCTGGAACAGGCCGTGGAGCAGGGGGAGGCGCTACTGCGCGACGCCGCAGAGCGCTGCATGCGCATGGTCCTCCTCGGGTCGGCGATGTCGGCCAGGGCGGCCTGAGCGTTCTGGGGCCTGGCACGCAGCCGGGCCTCGGTAGGATCGAGGGGTGGCAGTGAACCAAGAACTGGTCGGCCGGGAGTTCCCGCCGACGGCCCCCTATCTCGTCGGCCGCGAGAAGGTGCGCGAGTTCGCTCGCGCCGTCTTCGCCGACGCTCCGCATCACACCGACGTGGAGGCGGCCCGCGCGGCCGGATTCTCCGATGTGGTGGCGCCGCCGACGTTCGCGATGGTGATCCAGGACCTCACGCTCCAGCAGCTGCTGGCGCAGGAGGACTCCGGCATCGTGCTCGCCCGCACGATCCACGCCGAGCAGCGCTTCACCTACACGCGACCGATCGTGGCGGGCGATGAGCTCACCGCGCAGTTGCGCGTCACCGCCATCCGGATGATGGGCGGCAACGCCATGATCACCAGTGAGGCGGCTGTCACGGACACCGCGGGCGACCATGTCGTGACCGCGACGAGCGTGCTGCTCGTCGGTGCCGAAGAGACCGCGGAGAGCACGGACGAAGGGAAGGCCTCCTGATGGGCTACACCGTCGGAGACGTCATCGCCGAGCGCACCGTGCATCTCACGCGAGAGTCGCTCGTGCGCTACGCCGGAGCATCCGGAGACTTCAACCCCATCCACTACCGTGACGACGTCGCCGTGTCCGTCGGGCTCCCTGGGGTGCTCGCGCACGGCATGCTCACGATGGGCATCGCCTCGTCGGTGGTCGTCGCAGCGCTGGAACCTGCGACCAAGATCCTCGACTACGGGGTGCGCTTCACGAAGCCGGTCGTGGTCGACCCGGACGCCGGTGCCGACGTCACCGTGGTCGCCACCGTCGGCGCGGTCGACGAAGAGATCGCGCGCATCGACCTCAAGGTCACGACCGGCGAGACCACCGTGCTCGTCAAGGCGCAGTTGCGCGTCGCCGTCTGATGCGGACCGTCTGATGCGGGAGATCGAGCCGGTCCGACTGGCAGAACTGACGACGCTGCGCACAGGAGCTGCTCCTGAGCGGATGCAGGAGGCGACGACGACCGCCGGTCTGATCGAGGCGCTGCGCGACACCTGGGCGCGCGGAGACGAGTGGTTCGTCCTCGGGGGAGGCTCCAACCTCTTCGTCGGCGATGAGCCTTTCGAGGGCACAGTCATCCGGGTGCGCACGGAAGGCATCGAAGAGGTGCCGTCCCCGCATCCGGGTCGCATCCGACTGCGGGCGCAGGCCGGGCACGGATGGGACGACCTGGTCGCGTACGCGGTCGCGCACGGCTACGCGGGCCTCGAGGCCATGAGCGGGATCCCTGGCACGGTCGGTGCCTCGCCCGTGCAGAACATCGGCGCCTACGGGCAGGAGATCCAGGAGACGCTGGTCGAGGTCGAGCTCATCGACGAGTCGACCGGTGAGGTCTCGACCGTTCCTGCGGCCGAGCTCGGGCTGGGCTTCCGTACCTCTGTCCTCAAGCACCACCACGGCAGCGTGCCGCTGCGACGTGCCGTGATCCTCTCCGTCACCGTCGACCTGGCGATCGCGAGCGAGCGCGTGGTGCGCGGCGAACAGCTGCGCCGTGCACTCGGGCTGACCGACGAGACACCGGTTCCGCTGAGCTGGGTGCGCGAGCGCATCCTCGCGACCCGGGCATCGAAGGGCATGCTGCTGGACGATGCCGACCCGGACACCCACGGCGTCGGCTCCTTCTTCCAGAACGCGATCGTGACTGCGGCGGTGGCGGGTACGCTGCCGCCGGAGTGCCCGCGCTGGCCGGTGGCCCCCGACCTCGATGCCGTGACCGTGATCCCGCTCTCGTCCTACGACGGACAGGTCCCGCTCTCGAAACCCGCGACTGTCTCGGACGTGAAGGTCAGTGCGGCCTGGCTGATCGAGCAGGCCGGCATCCGCAAGGGGTTCAAACTCCCGCGCTCGCGCGCCTCTGTGTCGACCAAGCATGCGCTGGCGCTCACCAACCGCGGCGGCGCGACCGCGGGTGAGGTCGCCGAGCTCGCCCGGTTCATCCAGAGCCGCGTGCACGCCGAGTTCGGCCTCGTGCTGCAGCCGGAGCCGGTGCTGGTCGGCGTCGACCTCTAGGGCGATCGTCCTGTGGGGCGTCAGCGCTCGCGGCTACACTCGCGGGATGAGCGGACTGATCCCGTACCTGCTGTTTCCCGGCAACGCTGCAGAGGCGCTGCGACACTACCGCTCCGTGTTCGGCGGTGAACTGCAGCTGCTCGACTATGCCACGGCGGGTCGAAGCGACGGGCCGGGTGATGCGATCGCACACGGGCAGCTGAGCGGGCTGGTCGAGCTTGCTGGCGCCGACGCCGGAGCCGACGACGACGCCGTGCAGATGAGCGGCATGTTCCTCTCGCTCCTCGGCACAGCGGATGCGCTGACTCTCACCGCCTGGTACGACAAGCTCTCGGCGGACGGCCGCGTGATCGACGCGTTGCAGAAGCGCCCGTGGGGAGACTTCGACGGCACGCTCGTCGACCGCTACGGCATCCGCTGGCTGATCGGCTTCCACCCCGAGGACTGAGCCCTCGGCTCGACGTCGCCCCCCGGGTACACGGCGAGACCCCCTCTTCGCGACGTGCGAGGGAGGGGGTCTCGGCGGTGAAGCGGGGTCTCGCGGTCCGGAGCCTCGAGCCTGAAGCCTCGGGGTCAGGCGAAGAGGCGCTGCAGGCGCTGCACGCCCTCGAGCAGCTGGTCGTCGCCCAGGGCGTACGACATGCGGATGTAGCCCGAAGGGCCGAAGGCCTCGCCGGGGACGACCGCGACCTCGGCCTGGTCGAGGATGAGGTCGGCGAGCTCGAGCGAGGTGGTCGGCGTCACGCCGCCCCAGGTGCGGCC
>JAQZBG010000377.1 GCA_029239165.1 Microbacterium sp.
GAGAGCCCATGATCGAGATCCTGAACGCCGACGAGCTCGCCCGGGCGAGGGCGGCAGGCGCGCTCGTCGGCGACATCCTGCAGGCGCTGAAGGCCGATGTCGCGGTCGGCGTGAACCTCCTCGACCTCGACCGCAGTGCGAAGCAGCTGATCGAGAATGCCGGGGCCGAGTCCTGCTACGTCGACTACGCCCCGTCGTTCGGTCGCGGCCCATTCGGTCACTACGTCTGCACGGCGGTGAACGACGCCGTGCTGCACGGCATGCCCCACGACTACGCCCTCCGCGCGGGGGATCTGCTCACGCTCGACCTGGCCGTCACCCTGCGCGGCATCTCGGCCGATGCGGCCATCAGCTTTGTGGTCGGCGGCACGGCGACGGCGGAGGACCTGGCGATGATCGATGCGACGGAGCGGGCACTCGCCGCCGGCATCGCCGCCGCGCGACCCGGCGCCCGTATCGGCGACCTTTCGCACGCGATCGGCACGGTCCTGCACGATGCCGGCTACCCGATCAACCTCGAATTCGGCGGCCACGGCATCGGCTCGACCATGCACCAGGACCCGCACATCGCGAACGACGGGCGACCGGGCCGCGGGTACAAGCTGCGCCCGGGACTCCTCCTCGCGCTCGAACCCTGGGTCATGGCCGACACCGACCGGCTCCGCACCGACGACGACGGCTGGACCCTGCGGAGCGCGACCGGATGCCGCACCGCCCACAGCGAGCACACGATCGCGATCACGGAGGACGGGGCGGAGATCCTGACGCTGCCGACGGTTGGCGCCGCCTGAGGCGCTCGGCTAGCTCAGCACGAGCCCGATCTCGAACGATCGTCGCCAGGGCAGGGTCAGCTCCTGGATGCGCACGTCCTCCGCGGGGAGTGTCGACTCCAGCAGCGCCGTCAACTCCTCTCGGATGACCCGCTCGGCCGTCGCGACCCGGGCGTCGTCGGCCATCGGGTAGACGTCCGAGAACAGGGCGGGACCGGAGTCGGTGCGCACGACCGCCTGGTACGCGAAGTCGTCGAGCAGTCGCGTGAGCAGGGCGATGCGGGCGGCGCGGGCATCGAACGTGCCCGTCGCCCGGCCGACCACTCCGGCCGCCGCGACGGCGACCACGCTGCCGAGTGTGTTGCCGGCCGTGTTCCACCCGCCGAAAGCCTCGAGTCCCCCGAGCAGCCCCGCCTCGGCGAGTCCCCGCACGAGTGCCTCGTCGGCGCCGTTCGGGTAGCGGACGTCCGCGAGGGCGACGTGCTCGCCCGCGTCCAGCCGCTCCCGGATCAACGCGACCGTGCCGGCCACGGCATCCTCGTCCACCTGATCCGGCCGACCGCGGAACATGTCGTGCCGGTCGGGGTCGGGGGCGTGCAGCACCAGGGTCACGTCGCCGCCGTCGGTGACCTCCACGGCTCCGGCCGCGCGGATCTGCCGGCTGGCGGATGCCGCGAGCGACATGTTCTCGTATGGCGGGATGCGGGTCATGCCCTCGGCGTCCGCACACGCGACCGAGAACGAGGCGGTCACGCCGGCGTTCGCGGCCAGTGCCCTGGCGACCAGTGCCGCGCCCACCTCGTCGGCGCCCGGGTACATCAGCACGTCGCGGCCCGACGGCAGCATCCGCATCCAGTGCCGCAGCCACACCTGCTCCGCGCTGCCCGCGGCGAACGGTGCGGTGTCATCGGCGGTGATCGCCAGGAAGTCGAGCGTCGCATCCTCGACGAGCGCGAGCGTCGACAGGTTCACGATGTGATTGCGCAGCCGCCGCGCCGAGTAGTCGGACACGATCTCGGCCGGCACCGGCGTCAGCTGCGACAGGGGAAGCACGTCGGCCTCGTCGAGCAGCCGGTGCGCGTCGCCGCCGAGCGCATGGATCTCCTTGCCATGCTCCCGCCAGTACTCCGGCTCCTCGGCGGCCGAGTACGAATTGCTTGCCCGCGTCACGAGGGAGACGGCCGAGATGGGCAGCTCCGGCCGACGGCGGCGCACCTCGCGCAGCACGTCGAGCCGCTCCAGAACCTCGCGGGTGGTGTCGGCGCTCGTGCGGCTGGCGATCAGCCCGCCGTAGAGCAGCATGTCGACCGACACCACCACATGCACCGTGGCTGGGTCGGCGACGCGGCCGAGCAGCCAGGCGCCGAGCGCGGTCGCGTCTCCGGCGACACGGTACGAGGGCAGGATCTCGGCTGGCGGCACATCGAGGATCACTCCGGCGACCGCGGCGACGTCGCCGGGAAGCCGCACGTTCACCGGCCGGTCGTCGAGCGGGAGCAGAGCGATGCGCGGACGCAGGGTCGTGTCGGACACGGGGGAGTGCCTTTCGTCAGGGGGCTTCGGGGAGTTCGGGGGGCGATTCGGGAAGGGGGGTTCAGGGGCGCGAGATCGAGACCAGGTACGAGTAGCGGTCGCCCCGGTACACCGACTCGGCGTACTCGATCGGGCGGCTGCGCGCGTCATAGGTGGTGCGCTTGACGAGGAAGGCGGGCGAGAACGGCGGCGTCTGCAGCGCGTCGGCCTGCTCCTCGTCGAGCACGACCGCATGGATCTCCTGGTCGGCGCGGACGGCGGAGATGCCGAAGCGCGAGCGCAGATCCTCGTAGAGCGAGTCTCCGACGATGCCGTCTTCGAGGCCGGGAACCGCGTCGGCGGCGATTGAGCAGACCTCGAGGCAGATCGGGATGTCGTCGGCGGTGCGCACCCGGCGGATGCGGACGACGGGTGACTGCGGGCTGAGGTTCAGCGCGTATCCCGCGGTCTGTCCCGCGGATGCGGTGCCGACGTCGACCGACAGCGAACCGGGCCGCATGCTGCGCGTGTGCATGTCTTCCGAGAACGAGGTGAGCTCGAAGGTCTTGCTGATGCGGGAGGCGCTCACGAACGTGCCGGCCCCCTGCAGGCGGTAGACCAGCCCGTCGCGCTCCAACTCGTCGAGCGCGCGCCGCACGGTCTGCCGGTTCACCTCGAGCGACTCGGCGAGGTCACGCTCGGTCGGCAGCTTCTCGTGCGGTGCCAGCCCCTGCTGGATGACGTCTTCCAGATGCCGTCGCACCCGCTCGTGCTTCGTCACGCCTTCGATCGACGACATGCCCACCCCTCCGGTCTGCCCATTTGGACTAACCCAATCTTGACGATCACCCGCGGATGTGTCAATGTCTGTTCTCAGCGGTTCCGAATTGGTCTATTCCAATCCTTTTGCAAGGTCAATGATGAGCGGAGAACTCCCATGCACACGAAGCAGCACATGCGCCGGCGCGCCCTGATCGCCGGTGCCCTGACCACAGCCACGGTCGTCGCCCTCAC
>JAQZBG010000378.1 GCA_029239165.1 Microbacterium sp.
GATCGCCTCGACCGTCTGCGCGGCGGCATCCCCGTCGATGTCGCCGACGACGACCGACGCGCCGGCCTCCGCGGCGGCGATCGCGTACGCACGGCCGAGGCCGTGCCCGGCACCGGTGACGATGATGCGCTTCGCCGCGAGCACGGTCAGTCGCTCCCTGCCCACCGTGGCGCGCGCTTCTCGAGGAATGCTCGCGGACCTTCGTGGGCGTCGGGATGCGGCCAGTGATCCTGGACCGCCTTCCAGCCGGCGTCCATGTGGCGTCGCATCAGGTCGGCCTCGAAGTCGCGGATCACGGCTCGGGTGGCGCGGACTGCTTCGGGAGAGCCCTCTGCAATCCGTTCGCCGAGAGCGACCGCGTGCGCCAGCAGGATGTCGGCGGGGACGACCTCGGATACCAGCCCGGCCTCTTTCGCGCCGGCGGCGTCCAGGACCTCGGACCGGCCGAGCAGTGCCATTCGCACGATGATGTCGCGACGGGCCTTGAGCATCAACTCCACCGGCTCCATGCCGCTGACCTGACCCACGGTGACGTGCGGATCGACGAATCGTGCTGTGTCGGCTGCTACGCAGAGGTCGGCATCGGCGACGAAGTGGAGACCCCCGCCGGCGCAGACCCCGTTGACCGCGACGATGACCGGCACATCGAGGTGGGGGCCGGGAACGAAGGACAACTCCTCTGCGGCGTCGCGCCCGATCCGGGTGCGCGGCTGGGCGAGCATGCCGGCGTCAGCGCCCGCGCAGAACGCGTTGCCGGCGCCGGTGACGATCACCGACCGCACCCAGCCGGCCGCGGCCACGCGGCGCCACAGCGATCGCAGCTCGTCCATCATCGGCTCCGTCAGCGCGTTCGCACGAGACGGCCGATTGAGCGTGACGATGAGAGAGGAGCCAGCGGAGCTGAGGAGGAGGTCATCGCTCTGGCGGAGTGTGGCGAGGCGATCGTCGGTCACAGGGGAGTCCTTTCGGAGGAGGCGAGTTCTGCGGCGGCTCGCCGATGGTCGGGGACGTCGCACGCGTCGAGATACTCCGCGGCCAGACGGCGCGCGAGCTCGTCGACCGGCGGCGTGTCATGGATGAGCTCGATCCCCTGTCCGGCAGACCACAGGTCGCGCCATGGGCGCACGTCGTCCGGAAGGTGCTCGTGGCCCCGGCTCGTGGGCTCGGGAAGTGCCTCTATGTCGATGGCGTGGTGCTCCAGCGAATCCAGCATCCAGTTGGCGGGCACACCGTTCACCTTCGCGGTGTAGCGCAGTCGCCTCGAGTCTCCGCTGACGATCCACTCCTTCTGCAGCGGGTTCGCACGCGACTCCACGGTGGCGGCGAAGCGGGTTCCTACGAACGCCAGGTCGGCCCCGAGAACCTCCGCAGCGCGTACGGCAGCGCCGGTGGCGACCGCGCCGGCGAGCGAGATCGTGCCGTCGAACATCGACCGAAGTCTCGGGATGAGCGCGAGATGGCTCACCGTGCCGGAGTGGCCACCGCCTCCCGCGCCGATGCAGTTGAGCCCGTCCACGCCCGCGGCGATCGCCTTCTCGGCGAAGGTCACCGAGGTCGCGTCGTGGTGCACGAGCAGGCCGCGCTCGTGCGCGAGCCGCGTGACGACGTCGGGCTTTCCCACTGAGGTGATGACGATATCCACCCCGTACCGCGCGCAGGCGTCGAGGTCCGCCGCCATCTCGTCCTCGGGGAGCGTCGTCGGGATGTTCACCGCCAGCGGCCCGGGGCTGCGCCCCCGAATGTCGCTCGTCGCCTGACCGGCGTCGCGGATGCGGCACAACCAGTCCGCGAACTGCTCGGGCGTGCGGGTGTTCTGGCGGGGGAAGGCCCCGATGAACCCGCAGTCGCGGGTCGCGGCGACCAGCTCCGGCCCCGAGATGAGGAACATCGGCGCGCACACGATCGGAAGCGTCAGCCGCCGCGCGATGTGATCGGGGAGTGTCATCGTTGATTGCCTCCGATAATTACATCAATCATTATAGAGATTAGCGAGAGAGGCTGCCATGACCGACCACATCCGATTCCGAGTCCGTGTCGTCGACGGCGTGATGGTGCTGACCTTCGACCATCCTCCGACACGCAACGCGCTCGACCGGGCCACACGCGCGCGCCTTGTCGAGGCGCTGCGCGAAGCGGATGCCGCACCCGACGTCCGCGCGATCGTGCTGACGGGCACTGACCCAGCCTTCTCAAGCGGCGTCGACGCGAAGCAGCTCCTCGGCGACCCTGGCTACACGCGTCTGCCGGTCGATCCGGCCGCCGCGCTGCGGGCTCTGGCGACGCCGACGATCGCCGCGGTGAACGGCTCCTGCGTGTCAGGGGGACTGGAGATCGTCCTCGCCTGCTCGATGATCATCGCCTCCACCGAGGCCCGCTTCGGAGACACCCACGCCAAGCTCGGACTCACTCCGGGGTGGGGTCTCAGCACTGAGCTGCCCGCCGCCGTGGGGGTGTGGCGAGCACGGCAGCTGACGCTCACCGCACAGCCCATCGATGCCCGCACCGCATACGAGTGGGGTCTCGTGAACGAGGTCGTCGACCATGGATCGCTGCAGCGTCGTGCGCTCGACCTCGCCGGCGCGATCGCGCAGCTCGACGCCACGAGCGTCGGGAATGCGGTGCGGTTGTACGCCGACGGCCAGCAGGCGTCGTTGGGCGCCGCCCGCGCCGTCGAGCGCGCCGCTCTGGACGGCTGGGCGGTGGACCGCTCGTCGGCTCGAGCGGCATTCGATCAGAGGGTCTCCCCGCCGTCGACGTAGATGACCTGCCCCGTGATGAACGAAGCGAGATCGCCCGCCAGGAAGGCCGCGAGCGCGCCGAGTTCGCGGACATCGCCGCCGTGATGCATGGGGATCCGCTCCCGGAGCCACGCCTGCCCCTCTTCGCTGTCATGCAGCGCCTTGGACATGTCGGTGCGGAAGTGCCCCGGCGCGATCGCGTTGACAGTGACGCCGTACTCCGCCCATTCCTTTGCCAGCGCGCGCGTGAAGTGCATCATCGCACCCTTGGCCACCTTGTAGGGGCCGGACAGGTTCGGCGTGCGTCCGACGGCGCTGGAGCCGATGTTGATGACACGCCCCCAGCGTCGCTGCAGCATCCCGGGACCGACGAGGCGGATGAGCTGCAGGGACGCGCGCACGTGGGTGTCGAAGATCGCGTCCCATTCGTCGTCCGCCATTCCGACGCTCGCCGGCCCGGAACCCGGCTGCCCCACCGCTACACCGTCGTCGACAGGCAGGGGGATGAAGGGGCGCTTCAAGTTGACGCCGGCATTGTTGACGAGGAT
>JAQZBG010000379.1 GCA_029239165.1 Microbacterium sp.
GCCTCGCCGGCGAGTCCGGCATCCGTGATCACCGCGCGGGCACGCGCGACGAGGCCGTCCGCGCCGAGCTCCTCGGCGAAGGATGCTGCCGCCGCGAGCGCCTCGCGTGCCGCCGTCCGGTCGCCGTCGGCCAGCAGCTCCTCGCCGTGCCGCACGCGGGCATAGGCACGGATGTACGCCGGGCCGACACCGTCGACGGCCGGCGCCCAGGACCCCTCGCCGAGCTCCGCCGCGAACACTGCCGTCCACAGCGGCGTCACCGGCCAGTCTGCGAACGTACCCAGCACCGCGCGGTACGGCTCGATGTCGGCATCGTCGCCGCGCTCGCGGAGCATCGCGACGGCACGCGCCGCGACGGCCGTCAGCGGCAGCGCGAGCACGCCGCCGGCCGGCGTCTCCCAGGCGGCCCTCGCGTGCGACAGCGCCTCGTGCGCATCGCCGCGCGCGAGCGCCAGCTCGCCGAGGTCGTACGCCATGCCGAACCGCGTCTGGAACTCGTAGGCGCCGAACATGTCGAGTTCGCGGCGGGCGGACTCGAGCGCGGCCTGCGCGCCCTCGATGTGCCCCCGCCAGATCGCGAGGCACACCAGGCGCTCGCGCAGGAAGGCCGAGTACAGGCCCGGCTCGACCAACGGGAGCAGGCCTCCCAGCTCCTCCGCCTCGCGCAGCCGGCCGGCGTAGATGTGGGCCTCGATCATGTTGGCCTCGATCATCATGAGCGGGCCGAGGTCCGCGACGTGGGTGCGGCCGTACTCCTGCCCCTCGCGCGCCACCGCGACCGCGTCGTCATACCGGCCGAGCAGCATCAGGGCATTGGAGTAGTTGATGAAGTACCGCATCATGGCGCGGACGAAGCCCTCGGCACGCGCCCGGGCCTGGTCGAACAGCGCGAGACCGCCGACGTCGCCGGTGGTGGTCCGGCAGGTCGCCGCGATGAGCAGCGCCTGCACGAGGATCTCGGCGGCGACCCGGTCTCCGGCAGCCGCGGCGGCCTCAGCGGTGGCGCCGGCGCGCGCCGCGACCTCCGTGCCGACGCCGTGGCGCCCGTTCAGCATGTGCACGCGTGCGGAGCTGAGGAGGAGTCCCGCACGCTGCACGTTGTGGCGCGGATCGTCTCCGAGGATCGCGAGCGCCTGATCGATGCTCTCGACGCCGTCCGACACCCCCGCCTGGAACTCGATCGTGGCGAGATCGCCGAGCATGTCGGCGCGACCCACGACGTCCTCCTGGGGCCACAGCGCCACGGCCTCGCGTGCGAACGCGAGGGCTCGGTCGTTCCGGTTCGCCGACACGAGGGCTGCTGACGTCCGGCGGAGCAGCTGCACGCGAGTTGTTCCGCTGACCGTCTCGGGGTCCGGCACGGCACCCCACAGCTCCATGGCCCGCTCCCCCGCCTCCGCGGCAGTCGACCACGCCGACGCTCCGCTCGCGGCACGCTGCGCCGAAACGGCGGCCGCCAGCGCCCGATCGGGGACGTGGGCGGCCCGCCAGTGGTGGGCGACGTCGGCGAGCACGCGCGCAGTGGGGGCCACCGCCTCGAGCGCCACGGCGTAGGCGGTGTGCAGGCGCGTGCGCTCCGTCGGAAGCAGCTCGGCGTACACCGCCTCCTGCATGAGCGCGTGGCGGAACGCGTACGCATCGCCCCTGATCACGACGACCTGCGCGTCGACGGCGCTGCGCACCGCCGACTCCAGCACCGGCTCATCGCCATCGAAGACGGCCCGGAGCACCGGGTCGGGCACCTCGACCCCGCCCGTCGCCAGCACGCGGGTGAAACGGCGGGCCTCGGCATCCAATCGCTCGTAACGCAGCAGCAGGACGTCACGCAGTGAAACCGGCAGCCGCTCGCCCGAGAAGCTCGCCAGCTCTTCCACATAGAACGGGATGCCGTCGCTGCGGGCCGCGATGTCGTGCAGCACCTCGGCGGCGAGCGGGTCGCCGTGCACGGCCATGGCGAGCGCACCGACCTCGGCCGGGCTGAGGCGTGCGAGCGGGCGATGCGTCAGCAGTCGCGCGCGGTCGAGCTCGGCGAGGACAGGACGAAGCGGATGCCCGCGGCCCACGTCGTCGGTGCGATAGGAGAGCAGCACGAACAGCGGGAGCACGGCGGCACGGCGCACCAGGCGTGCCGCGATCTCGCACGTGGTGCTGTCGGACCAGTGGAGGTCTTCGATGATGACGACCAGGCGGCGGGTGCGCGCGAGCCGTGAGAACAGCTCCACCACGACATCGGCGAGCCGTTCGGTATCGCCCGGCGCCTCCGCCAGCGTGGGAACGAGAACGCCGAGCGCGTCGACCGCGGGGCCTGCTGCCTCGCGCACCACCTCTGGGCCCAGCTGATCCATGAGGTCGCGCACCAGATCGGTGATGGCGGTCAGCGGGGCGGGACCCGAGCCGGAGTCGACTGAGGCGCCGCGGGCGACGATGACGTCATCGTCGAGTCCGTCCGCGAAGTCGCGCAGCAGGCGCGTCTTCCCCATTCCGGCGTCGCCCGACACCACGACGGCTCGCCCGTGCGCATCCACGGCGGCGATCTCCGTGCGCAGCGCGTCGAGATCCGCCTGCCGGCCGACGAGAGGAACCCGGCCGATCTGCATACCGCCCATCATCCCACCAGCCTGGTGCCCCGGCGTTCCGGGCGGATCGGGCGGAATCCCTATCTTCGCGTCGTCAGCCGCGGCGGTCCTGCACCTTGTTCTTGATGAACAGGGGCGGCAGAAGCCACGTCGCAAGCGCCGTGACGAGCCAGACGATCAGCGTTCCGATGATCCACGCCACCGGTCCGTCGATGCCGATGCCGGCCGCCGGGATGAGCACCGCGATGAGCAGCGCGACGAACGTCGAGAGCAGGCCGATGCCGCCGATGAGCGCGTTGGCGTGACGGCGGGTGATCTTGAACAGCCACGGCGCCAGGATGCTCTGCAGCACCGCGAAGATCACGACCGCGAGGAGGATCCCCCACCAGTCGTCCCAGTGCAGCGAGAACCCCGGAAGGATCAGGTCGGCCGTGATGAGGCCGAGTGCCGCCGACACGAGGAAGATCAGGGCGCGGATCAGGAACGTGAGCACGCTCGAAGCCTAGCGCCGCGGCATCCGCCGCCCCGGCATGCCGTTCGGTTGCCTGAACCTCGCCGGACAACTGCCCCCGCGACAGCTGAACGGAGACGTGCCGAAGGCCCGGGTCAGGCGTCGCCGCCGAGGGCGGCGAGCCGCGCCTCTTCGTCGGCGGTGATCGCCGACTCGATGATCGGCTCGAGCGCGCCGTCCATCACCTGGTCGA
>JAQZBG010000380.1 GCA_029239165.1 Microbacterium sp.
CCATGCTCGGCGAGCTGTTGAGCACACACTTCCCACCCCTGGGCCGTCCGCCGACGCACCCCACCACATCGACTCCCCAAAGTCCTGACTCGATGCGCTCGGACCGTCCACAGGGATCCACTGCGAACGCTCTCGGTGCGGGCGGCGGCGGTGACCTGCAGCCGCTTGATGGTGAGTTGCACGTCGAGGACTGCCACGACAACATCGCCGTCTCTTGGTTGCTTGGACCGGGCGACAAGAATCTCGTCGCCGTCGCTGATGCCGGCCGCGGTCATCGAGTGGCCGGGGGCGCGGACGATAAGGTGGCGGCCTGGTCATCGACGAACATCTCGGTCAGACCGATTGGGCGGTCGTAGTAGTCCTGCGCGGGGAGGGGATCCTGCGGCGTTGCGCTTCTCGCTTCGATGGCGACTCATCGCAGTACCGTGACGGCCGCGCGCGCACCCTCACCCAGCACGCTGTGCCGACGACCGTCGGCGCCCGCGTCGTGTCCTGGGTCCGCGGCATTCGCCGGGCGCGTGCGGCTCGAGACAGCCGCGGCGCAGCTGCCTGCCCAGCTCGCCGGTGCCGGCGGCACCCTCGCATCCTTGGTTGCCCTTTCCGACCGCGACACCGCGCGGCGCGTCTGGCGCGGGCGTTCACCAACGAGCTCGAGCGCATCCGCGCGCACGCTCGTCGCGTGGGGGCCGAAGACGCTGTCGCGCCCGAGGCGAACGCGGCGGAGCTGGCCGACGGCATCCCGGTCGTGGTGCTCTCATCGCTCATCGCGCACGGGCACACGACGAGCTCGCGATGCACGTGCGCCCGGCCTGGCGCAACGGCGTCGCGGTCGACGAATTCCGCGAGGTGATCCTCGAGAGCGCGATCTACTCGGAGGTGCTGGCGGCCAACGCCGTGTCCCACGTTGCGCAGGAGGCGCTGGACGGCGAGCTCTGTCCGGGGGCGTCAGTGCGCCGCGTGTGGCTGCACCCACAGCCGGCGCAGCGTGGGTTCGTCCGAGGCGACGTCGGAGGTCGCCCACACGCCGCGCGCGTGCGCGATGTGCTGGATTGTGAGGTTCTCGGCGCCCTCGGCGTCGCGCGCCTCGATCAGGTCGACGATGCGATGGTGCTCGGACGCGGACTCGGCGAGAGTGTGGTTCTGGGCGGCGGCCTGCAGCCCGTACATGCGGGTCTGGGTGCGTAGGCGCGAGATCTCCGCCACGAGCTTCGCGTTGCCCGCGTACGACAGGATCTCGAGGTGGAACTGCCGGTCGACTTCGAGGTAGCGGGTGAGGTCTCCGGACTCGGCGGTCGCGACGATCTCGTCGGCCATGGCGCGGAGCTCGCCGAAGGCCGACTCCGGCACGTGGGGCGTCGCGATGCGGACGGCGGGTGGCTCGATGAGGAGGCGGAGGTTGGCGATGTCGTCGAGGTCCTGGTCAGAGACCTCCGTCACGCGAAACCCCTTGTTCACGACGGCCGTCACGAGCCCCTCGTTTACGAGGTCGAGCATCGCTTCGCGCACGGGCGTCGCCGAGACCTCGAAGCGCTCGCTGAGTGCGGGGGCGGAATAGACCTCGCCCGGCACCATCTCGCCCGAGGTGATCGCCGCGCGAAGCGCGAGGGTCACCTGTTCGCGGATGCTGGTGCGCTTGCGGAGGGCCGTGACGGACTGCGTGTTCATTCGTGCCATCCTTCGCTCCCCCGATTCTGCCACGCGTGTAGTATTGTACGTGTTACATAACGGCGTGTATACCGCCACTTTACCGCACCACGATGCCGCACCCTCGGTAGGAGACGACGTGATTCATACGGTTCCGGACGGGTTCCCCACCCAGCTGTTCATCGGCGGCGAGTTCGTCGACGCGATCGGCGGGGAGACCCTCGACACGATCAACCCCACGGACGGGTCTCACATCGCAGCCGTTGCGGCCGCGGGCGAGGCCGACGTCGACAAAGCCGTCGCCGCCGCGAGGCAGGCGTTCGACTCCGGCGTGTGGTCGCGCCTGCCGCTTCCCGAGCGCAAAGCGATCCTGTTCCGTTTCGCTGAGCTCATCGAGCAGAACGCCGAACACGTCGCGGTGCTCGACGCGGTCGAGGCTGGTAAGCCGATCAGCGACAACCTCGAGGGCGACCTGCCCGAGATCGCGTCGACCGTCCGCTGGTACGCCGAGGCGATCGACAAGGTGTTCGGCCGCGTCTCCCCGACGACCGACGGCGCTCTCGGGCTCATCGTCAAGGAACCCATCGGCGTCGTCGGCGCCGTCGTTCCGTGGAACTTCCCCGTCGCCGTGCTCATGATGAAGGTCGCCCCGGCCCTGGCCGCGGGCAACTCGGTCATCGTGAAGCCGCCGGAGCTCGCCTCGCTGAGCGCGCTCAAGCTCGCCGAGATCGCCCACGAGGCCGGCGTGCCGGCGGGCGTGCTGAACGTCGTGCCCGGACGCGGCGAGGTCGCCGGTCGCGCGCTGGGTCTGCATCCGGATGTCGACGTCATCACGTTCACCGGATCGACCGAAGTCGGCCGCCACTTCCTGCAATACTCGGCCGAGAGCAACCTCAAGCGCATCGTGCTCGAGCTCGGCGGCAAGAGTCCCCAGATAGTGACCGCGAGCGTCGCCGGCGAACTGCAGAAGGTCGCGGAGGACCTCGCGGGTGCGGCGTTCTGGAACGGCGGGCAGAACTGCACGGCGGGCTCGCGCATCCTCGTGCACAACTCGGTCAAGGCGGACTTTGTCCAGTTCCTGTCCGAGGCATCGTCGGCGAAGAAGGTGGGCGACCCGCTCGACTCCAACACAGAGATCGGCCCGCTCATCGAGCCCTCGGCCCTCGAGCGGGTGAGTCGGTACATCGAGGAGGCGCGCGCGGCCGGTGCGGATGTTGTGAGCGGCGGTGAGCGCATCAGGTCGCGGCCCGAAGGACTGTTCTACCCCCCGACTGTGGTGACGGGTCTCGGGCAGGACTCGCCGCTCTGGCGCGACGAGATCTTCGGCCCCGTCACCCTCGTGCGAGGCTTCGACACCGAGGACGAGGCGATCGCACTTGCGAACGACACCCCTTACGGACTGGCCGCGACGATCTGGAGCCGCGACATCGACCAGGCCATCCGCATGGCGCGGGGCGTGAAGGCGGGCATCGTCGCGGTCAACGGCTACAGCGAGGGGGACATCACGACGCCGTTCGGCGGGTATAAGCTGTCGGGCTTCGGCGGCAAGGACAAAGGGCTAGAGGCCTTCGACCAGTACACCGAGACGAAGACAATCTGGATCACCGTCGCATGATCAACGCACTCGCCCCCC
>JAQZBG010000381.1 GCA_029239165.1 Microbacterium sp.
CTCCGCGCCGATCTTCTCGTACGGGTCGTCCAGCTCGATCTCCTTGGCGATGGAGACACCGTCGTTCGTGATCGTGGGGGCGCCCCACTTCTTCTCGAGGACGACGTTGCGACCGCGCGGGCCGAGGGTCACCTTGACCGCGTCGGCGAGGATGTTGAGGCCGCGCTCGAGGCCGCGGCGGGCCTCCTCATCGAAAGCAATGATCTTTGCCATGAGTTTTTTCGTCCCTCCTGGACGTAGACGTTGGGTTTAGCACTCAGAGTGTGAGAGTGCTAACGCCATTCTGGCACTCGACACCTTCGAGTGCAAGCCGCCGGAGGAGGGGCGTTTGCCGATGTCAGGAGGCAGGAGCCTCGTCGGGGGTCTCAGGCGCCGAGGTCGATCGGTCCAGACCGATCACGACCGTGAACTGCTTCTTCCCGTCCTCCGTCTGCCCGGAGTAATAGTCGCTCTGCTGCACGGCCGCACCGCCGAGGACATCGGCCAGTCCGAGCGCCGCAAGCTCGTCGGCCTCCTCGACGTAGAACACGGTCGTGGTAGCGAAATCCTGGCTGGAGCTGTCGCCGGCGAAGACATTGTCGGCCGCCCAGCCGTTGTTGATCAGGGTGTCCCGCATCTGCGTGTCGAGACCCTCGTCGGGCGTGCCGTTCAGCACCATCACCGAGATGGTGGGGTCGACGATTCCGGTCTCCTCGGGGGTGGGAGCAGCACTCGGCACCGCTTCCGGGAACAGGGAGACGCGCCCCATGACCACCAGAGAGCCGAAGATGCCCGCGATGATGAGGACGAGCGCAGCGACGAACGACCACAGCAGCACGACCCAGCCGTTCATGCCCGGAGCTTCGGCGCGGTGCGCTCCCACCCGTCCGGACGAACGGGGAGCATCATCGAAGCGATCGCGGGTGGGCTTTGACACCCCTCGATGCTAGCGGCACCTACCTGTCAATCCGTGTCGGAGCACGGCGCGATCCGCAAGGGTCGGCGGAGAGCGGTCTCCGCGAACGTTCAACCGACGAAGCCGGGCAACCGCGCGGTGCGCCGCATCGCCCGTGAATCGCGGATACGACGGAGGCGACGCACGAGGACCGGGTCGTATTCCAACGCGGATTCGGACTCGATCAGTCGTGCCAGCAGCTGGTAGTAACGTGCGGCGCTCATCCCGAGCCGCGCGCGAATGATCTCCTCCTTCGCCCCACTGTGACGCGGCCAGGCCACTTCCAGGGCGAGGATCGCGCGATCGCGCTCCGTCAGATCTCCGAGCATGGCTCCAGGTTAGGACGCAATCGTCGCCGGGCCGGGTCGCCACTCCCACCATCGCCCGAGCGGATCCGCGGCCGCGCGCACCCTTCCGTCGAGCGCGACGACGAAGCCGGGCCAACGATCCGCATCGACCGGCGGGACCCACACGTCGGTCACGGCAGGCGGATCGATGGTGATCCAGCGGGCGTCCGTGCGCGAGATGCTCTCGATCAGCGCACTCCGCTCCGCTCTCGGGATGTGCACCATCACGCCGGGAGTCGTGATGACGAGGGTCGCGTGCCGCGGCGCCGCCGACACCAGCGCGTCGAGGTTCGTCCGAGCATCCCCCTCCACCAGGAGGGGCGGGTCGCCTGCCGCGATGTCGAGCGCGGCCTCGATGCGCTCCTCGCGCCCCGTCTCCCCCGGCCAGACGAGACCGCGCAGCCACCGGCGGTCCCGTTCGGCGGAGGGATCGAGCGGCGCCAGGTCGATGCCGGCGCGCCACACCACATCCGGCATCCGCAGCGCGGGGATCGGACCGGTCACCAGACTCTCGAGCACGACCGTCGAAACGCCGTCGGCCGGGTCGAGCGCGGCGCGGAGTGCCCCGTCCTCGCCCGTGAAGCGATACGAGTACCGATCGGGATAGAGGCACAGCCCCGCCGCCGCGCCGATCTCGAGAAGGGCGATCGGTCCCTCGATCTCCGAGAGCACCGGCAGAAGTGCCGCGAGCCGGAGCGGCTCGTTCGTCTGCAACGATCTCCGTGTGCACTCGGCGACGACCTCATCCGCGTTCCGGAGCACGAAGCCGCGCCACTGCTCATAGCGCTCGAGCGGGACTCCGAGCATCCTCGTGACGGCGAACACGAGGGGCGGCTGCCGTCGCGTCTCGGGGATCTGGAGCAGGATGCGCCGCACCTCCTCGTCCCCGGCCACCCCGGCAGCCCACTCGGCGTACAGTGCGCTCCTGCCCGAAGCCTCGTCGCGGGCGAAGCGCCCGTAGCGCTCCTGCACAGCATCCGTCATCCGTCCATTGTGTCTCGGCGCACCCGAGGCGTCGTCACAGGAGGGAGAATGGAGTGGACTGAGGAGGACACATGTCGTACAGCGTGGACAAGACCGAGGACGAATGGCGCCGCGAGCTCGGCGACGAGCAGTACGCCGTGCTGCGTCAGGCCGCGACAGAGCGCGCCTGGACGGGTGAGCTGCTCGATGAGGAGCGCGCGGGCCTCTACACCTGCGGGGCGTGCAACGCCGAGCTGTTCAAGAGCGGCACCAAGTTCGACTCCGGATGCGGCTGGCCGAGCTTCTACGAGTCGATCCGCCCCGATGCGGTGGAGCTCATCGAGGACGACAGTCTCGGCATGGTGCGCACCGAGGTGCGCTGCGCCAACTGCGGCTCGCATCTCGGCCACGTGTTCCCCGACGGGTTCGGTACGCCTACCGGAGATCGATACTGCATGAACTCGATCGCACTGAACTTCACCCCCGACGCCTCGTGAGCGCCATCGACGCCGTTCGTGCGCGTCAGTCCTGGTCGAAGGTCGAGGACACGGCGCCGAGCCGGGAAGAGCTGCTGACGCTCGTCGCCGCAGCCGGCCGCGTCGCGGATCACTCCTCGCTCCGCCCGTGGCGCCTGATCGAAATGCGCGGGGCAGACCGCGAGGTGTTGGGCGCTGCCATCGCCAAGGCTCAGGGAGACTCGGCCCCGTCGTCGAAGCCCCTACGCGCGCCTCTGCTGATCGCGGTCGTCGCCAGCTACCGCAAGAGCGAGAAAGTCCCGCGGTGGGAGCAGGAGGCTGTCGCCTCCGGCGTCGCTCATACCCTGAGCCTGCTCCTCGACGAAGCCGGCTGGGGCGTCATCTGGCGCACAGGTCATTACACACGCGCGAAGGCCGTCGCCAAGGCCCACGGTCTCGACAAGAACGAGGAGCTCCTCGGCTGGCTGTACGTGGGCGGCAAGCCTGAGGGCAAGAAGCCGGGCCGCCGCAAGGTGGTGGATGCGCGGAAGCTCATCACCCGGATGCCGAAGGCCGA
>JAQZBG010000382.1 GCA_029239165.1 Microbacterium sp.
GTGGCCGGGTCGATCGTCGATGTGAGCGACCCCGAGCACCCGGCGCGGCGTTTCGCCGACTACTGCTCTCTTCCGGCCGCGTACGGGGCCTGAAGCGCTCCGACCCTCACCGCGCGTCACCGGGTTCGGCGTCGAGGCGCGCACGCACCTCGGCATCCAACACCAGGTGGGCAGCGCCCAGGGCCTCCTCGAGCTGCGCGAGCGACGACACCCCGATCACGGGGATCACGGGAACCTCCGCACCTGCGATCGTCGCGCACCCGGTTCCGTCGCCGGCGGCAGCGATTGCTCGAAGCACTGGAACGCGCCCTCCCCGAGCTGACCGGGGCCGCCCTCCACCATCAGCGGAACGACGCGGCCACCGAATTGCGGTGGTAGTCGAACACGATGCTCGTCCGCGTGGATGCGACGCTGCTCTGCGCCGAGAGATGCTCGAGGACGAACTCCCGCATCTCGGACGAGTCGGCGACGGCGATGTGCAGCAGGAAGTCGTCGTCACCCCCGAGGAAGAACACCTGGATCACCTGCGGCAGCACGCGCACACGGTCCGCGAACTCGACGATGCTCTCGCGCCGTCCGCTCGGACGCAGCGTGACGCCGATGACCGCCTGAAGCCCGGCACCCAGCATCCGCTCGTCCACGCTGGCGTGGAAACCCGTGATCACCCCTCGATCGACGAGCGCACGCAACCGGGTGTGCGCGGTGGATGGCGCGACGCCGAGCCGGCTGGCGAGTTCCGCGTTCGTCATGCGTCCGTCGGCGGTCATCAGCTGCACGATCCGCGCGTCGATCGCATCCAGGGCCGGCGCCCGAACACTCTTCGGCTCCAGGGCCGGTGAAGTCGTCTTCATACGAAGCATTATTCAGGATCCCGTGACTCTACGAATCATCTTCACTGATTCTGTTGTTCCGTCGATGTTTCTGCGATCCTGGTGCCGCACCGCATCAACCCCAGGAGGATCAATGAAGATCGGCGTCCCGACCGAGGTCAAGAACAACGAGAACCGCGTCTCCCTCACGCCCGCCGGCACCGACCGCCTGGTCCACGAGGGGCACCGTGTGCTCGTGCAGTCCGGGGCGGGCCTCGGCTCCCGCATCACCGACGACGATTACCGTGCTGCCGGCGCCGAGATCGTGACGACCGCCGCCGATGCCTGGGGCGACGCCGACCTCGTCATCAAGGTGAAGGAGCCGATCGCGCAGGAGTACGGCTTCCTCCGCCCCGACCTCACGCTCTTCACGTACCTGCACCTCGCCGCCGACCGCGCACTGACCACGGCACTGGTGGAGGCCGGCACCACCGCCGTCGCCTACGAGACCGTGCAGCTGCCTGATCGCACGCTGCCGCTCCTCGTGCCCATGAGTGAGATCGCCGGGCGGCTCTCCGTCACCATGGGCTCGTACTCTCTGCTGCGTTCGCAGGGTGGTCGCGGCATGCTGCTCGGCGGCATCGCCGGCACCCCGCGGGCCAAGACCGTGGTGATCGGCGGGGGCGTCGCAGGCGAACATGCCGCCGCCAATGCGCTCGGTCTCGGATCGAAGGTCACCGTGATCGACGTCTCACTGCCGCGTCTGCGCGAGCTCGAGCACCGCTACGGCGGCGCTCTGGAGACCCGGGCGTCGAGCCGTTACGACATTGCAGAGGAACTCAAGACGGCCGATCTCGTGATCGGATCCGTGCTGATCCCCGGCGCTGCCGCCCCCAAGCTCGTGACCGACGACATGGTCGCCGCGATGAAGCCCGGATCCGTGCTCGTCGACATCGCGATCGACCAGGGCGGGTGCTTCGAAGGCTCTCGCCCGACGACGCACGACGATCCGACATTCGCCGTGCACGATTCGATCTACTACTGCGTCGCGAACATGCCCGGAGCCGTTCCGGAGACCGCGACCCGCGCGTTGACGAACGCGACCCTCCCCTACGTGTCGGCGATCGCCGGCAAGGGGTGGGAGCGCGCGGCATCCGAAGACGCAGCCCTGGCAAAGGGACTCAACGTGCAGGGCGGACGCATCACGATGCCGGCCGTCGCGCAGGCGCACGGTCTCACCGCCGGCTGACTGCGGAACATGGACGAGCATGAAAGAACCGCAGTTCTTCGTGACGACTCGCCCGGCAGCGCGGCGAGCGATCCGAGTACGCTCGTAGTCGTGACCGAACGCGCTCCTCTCTCCCGCAAGCTGTCCGCCATCGCCGAGTCCGCGACCCTCAAGGTCGATGCCAAGGCCAAGGCCCTCAAGGCCGAAGGCAAGAACGTCATCTCGTACGCCGCCGGCGAGCCCGACTTCGCGACGCCGCAGTTCATCGTGGATGCCGCCGCCGAGGCGCTGGCCGATCCGGCGAGCTACCGGTACACGCCGGCCCCCGGCCTTCCGGCGTTGCGTGAGGCGATCGCCGCGAAGACCCTGCGCGACTCCGGCCTCGAGGTCTCCCCCAGTCAGGTCATCGTCACCAACGGCGGCAAGCAGTCGGTCTACCAGGCCTTCCAGGCGGTGGTGAACCCGGGCGACGAGGTGCTGCTGCCCGCGCCCTACTGGACCACCTACCCTGAGGCCATCCGCCTCGCCGACGGCACCCCTGTCGAGGTCTTCGCCGGTGCCGACCAGGAGTACAAGGTCACGGTCGAGCAGCTCGAGGCCGCTCGCACCGCGCGGACCACGGCGCTCGTGTTCGTCTCGCCGTCGAACCCCACCGGCTCGGTCTACACCGCCGAGGAGACCCGCGCCATCGGCGAGTGGGCACTCGAGCACGGCATCTGGATCATCAGCGACGAGATCTATCAGAACCTCACCTACGAGGGCGTCAAGGCCACCTCGATCGTCGAGGCCGTCCCCGAGGTCGCCGGCCAGACGATCCTGGTCAACGGCGTCGCGAAGACGTATGCCATGACCGGCTGGCGCGTGGGCTGGATGGTCGGCCCCGCCGACGCGATCAAGGTCGCCGGCAACCTGCAGTCGCACCTGTCGAGCAACGTGAACAACGTCGCGCAGAAGGCTGCGATCGCCGCGCTCAACGGACCGCAGACCGAGGCCGAGCAGTTCCGCGAGGCCTTCGACCGCCGCCGCAAGCTCATCGTGTCTGAGCTGTCGAAGATCGACGGGCTCGTGGTGCCGAACCCGCTCGGCGCGTTCTACGTGTACCCCGATGTGCAGGGGCTGCTGGGCCGCACCTGGGGCGGCGTGACGCCGACCACCTCGCTCGAGCTCGCCGACCTCATCCTCGACCAGGCCGAGGTCGCGGTCGTCCCCGGCGAGGCCTTC
>JAQZBG010000383.1 GCA_029239165.1 Microbacterium sp.
AGGAGCAGCGGTGCGAGCAGCTCGGCATTCAGCAGACCCAATCGTGCGGAGAGGGCGCGCTCGGTCACGGCGCCCATCAGGCCGCCCCGCGTCAGTGCGGCCATGTCGAGGTCGGCGCGCAGCCCGTCGAGCGCGGATTGCACGCGACTCCACGACAGATCGACGATCGTGGCCCCCGACCGTGTCACCACGATCCCGTGCAGTGCGGAGCCGGTGAAGATGTACGACAGGACCGCGGTGTCGGGGTCGAGCAGCGCCGTCGCCTCGCCGAGACCCAGTCGCTCACGGGTGCCGCCCGACCCCGTCGCAGCCCACTGCCGCTCCCGCACCCGATCACGCAGGACGCGCACACGAGTATCCGTGGTCCAGTCGGCGCCGGCGAGTTCGGCACGCAGCATCCGCAGTTCCGCCAGATCCACGGCCAGTGATTCATCATGCGGAGGGCGCACCGGAGCGACCTGCTGGCTGAGGTGTCGGGCGCGCTCCGACCACTCGAACAGGGTGGCGGGGTCGTGCAGGCGTGCGGCGGCGGAGAGGCCCGCGTACATCAGGTCGGACCCGTGCATGGCGACCGAGGCCTGCAGGTCGAGCGCTCCGAACGACTGCTGCCAGGCGGTGAGGAGGTCGAGTCCGTCGGCGGCGGCCCGCAGCGCTTCGCGGTCGCGACCCTGTGCGGCGGCCCGCGCGGCTCGGACCTCGTGGGCGCGAAGACGGAGCGGCGTCGGGGCGCTGTCGTCGAGCGGGGGCAGACGGCCTGCCCCGTCACGGCGCGCGCTCAGGCGGAGGCCCGTCGCCTCGGTGCGGAATCCCGCGCGGTCGAGGGCTCCGGCCGTACGGGCGAAAGCGGGCACGTCGATGGGCCGGTCCGGCTTCGCCCGCTGCCGCGCTTCGAGCCGTACTGCTTCGGCGCGGGCTGCCCACCCGTGGTTCGCGAGCGCGGTGAAACGTCGTGCCGCCATGCGGGCCGTGCGCTCCGCCGCGGCCGGATCGTGGCGCAGCAGCGACCGGGCGAGGTGGAATTCGGCTTCGCCCCTCGCCTGCCGCATCCGCTGCGCACCGAACTCCGCCGCGACCCGGGCCAGCAGGACCTCCGCCTCGGTGGTGAGGCCGGCGTCGCGAAGAACCTCGGCGCGGTCGAGGTCGCTGATCGCCGCGGCCAGGTCGCTGATCGCGGCGAGCGTGGGACGGGAGCGGGTCATGAGGGTGAGCGCGGTGACGAGGTCACCACCCAGCAACGCCGCGTATCCGAGGTTGTGTCGCGCCTCCGCGAGCGGCTCCTGGTCGTCGTTCGCCTCGTATACGGCCACCGCTCGCCGCAGGTCCTCGCTGCTCGTGTCGAGCTCCCGCTGCTGCATGCGCACGACCGAGCGGTTCATCAGGCAGTTCGCGAGTTCGGTGGTCTCGTCCCCGATCGCGGTGAAGGTATCGATGGCGCGGGTGAGTTCCATCTCGGCCTCCACCAGCGTGCCGGCGTGCATGAGGAGGACTCCGAGCTGACCGCTGAGCACGGCGATGGTCTCGGCACTCAGCCCCGAGCGGCGGAGGGCGGCACGACACAGTTGCTCGGCGGCGGCCGGCTGCCCGGTCTGACCGAGGACGTACGCGGTCGTGCCGTCGATGCGGGCGCGCAGATCCGGGTCGTCCGTGCGGGAGGACGCCGCGTCGAGCGCGCGCCGCGCCTGCGTGAACCGCCTCGCGTTGGCCGCTTCGACTCCGCGCCGGTGCAGCTCGTTGGCGGACAGGGGCATCCGTCCAGAATGCCCTGCCCCGCGGCTGTGCGGAAGAGTGCGGATGCGGCCCGAACGCCCAAGACGGACCGCCCGCATCGGTACGGGCGGTCCGGCTCGGGGGTCTGTCAGGTCGGGTCGACCGGTGTCGGAAGAGACTTCAGCACGGCGGCGACGGCCTTCGCGGCGGCATCCGGGGTCGCACCGCCGACCGGCACGGTGCCGAGCTGCGCGGCGATGCGGCCGGCCACGTACGGCGCCGCGAACGACGTGCCGCTCCAGATCGCGAACCCGCCACGATAGTCGTCGGGGTCGATCGTCTCCCGGCGAAGACCGTCGACGTCGGCTCGCGTCGCCGCCTGGGAGCCACCAAGGAAGCCGGGCGAGGTGCTCACCACGGCAGCGCCCGGCGCGTAGGTCTTCACCCACGGCCCCACGTTCGAGAAGAGGGCGACCGACTGTGCCGAGGGGTTGAGCGCCCCGACCGACACGAGCGGGGTGCCGTGGTCGTGCGGAATGCCGTTGTCCGAATCCGGCCACGGCCACAGCGACGCCGGGAACGACGGCCGATCGATGGCGTCGTTGCCCGCCGAGCACACCACCACGCAGCCGAGCTCGCGCGCCGTGGCCAGCAGCTGGTGGAGCGTGAGACTGAACAGGCCGTCGGTCGGCGTCTCGTGGTAGTAGCTGAGCGACAGGTTCAGCACATCGATCGGGTAGCCCGTCGTCGGGTCCTCGCGGTGGCGCATGAGCAGCGTGACGACCTGCGCGACCGTGTCGAGCAGCGTGCTCTCGTCGACCACGCCGAGTGCTCCCGCCACGCGGATCGACAGGATGTCGGCATCCGGAGCCGTCTGCCGGACCAGCCCCGCGATGAAGGTACCGTGGCCGGCGACCGCGTCGATCGCGCCGTCGAGCTGTCCGTACAGGTCGGGGTAGCGCTCCGGATCGGCGTCATTCGTGAGGCCCACCGGCACCCCGTCGAGGTCGACCTGCCGGGTGACGATGTCGTCGGGGAGCCAGGCGTGCTCGCCGCATCCGGTGTCGAGGACCGCGACGACGGGTCGCCGCCCGCGCCTCGGTGCCGGTCCGCGCACGGGTGCAGGGCCCAGCCAGCTCACCGGCTGTCGCGCCCCGCGTCCGGGCTCGAGGTAGTCATCGCTGCCCGCGGCGCCCTCACCGCGCACCGGGTTCGTCCGGGTGAACGGGTTGGTCCGGGTGAAGGGGTTGGTCCGGGTGAACGGGTTGAGTCCGACCGGGTCGATGGAGAGCACATGGTCGAGGCTCGTCCGCGGCATCGGGGAACGCGACATGCGCCGGGCGCGCTGGAGCACCCGCCACGCGTCCGGCGAGAACGGGGCCTCGCCGCCGACCGGCTCGATGGGGGTCGTCAACCGCAGGCGTTCGAAGCCGGCGACGCCGGGAACCAGTTCACCACTGCCGACCTCGCGTGCGCCGGACTCGTTCTCGAGCAACCAGCCGAAGGTGTCGGCCGCATCGCGCAGCGCCCGCATCTCGCGGTCATACGC
>JAQZBG010000024.1 GCA_029239165.1 Microbacterium sp.
GGCCGTGAGCCCTGGCATCCGGAGCAGCGACTGCCGCTCGACGTGGCGCTCGCGGCATCCGCGCGCAGCACCGTCGCAGTCGGAGAGCGAGCCGACCTCGTCCTGACCGAGAGCGATCCCTACGGGAGCGACTCCGACGAACTGCGCACCATGCCCGTCGCGGCCACCCTGCTCGGCGGGCGGTTCACGGCGAACACGCTCTGAGGAGCGGGGCCGGTCGGCGGGCGTTCGCCTCAGCGGAGCGGTCGAGCGCGCCGCGCCTCACGCTCCGCCGCCTTCTGCGCCTGCGCGGCTGTGCGCACGTCCGCCTTGCCGAGGCCGAGGTATGCCGCCGAACGCATCCAGGAATACGTCTGCGCCGCCGAGGCGTGGTCGCCCAGCCGTGCGAAGCACTCGGCGAGTGCGAAGGCCGAGAGCCGGGCGCGTTCGGTCAACTCGGGGCTGGGTGCACCCGCGGCGATGTCCAGGACCTGCCGATGCGCACCGGCCGCCTCGGCCAGCCGCCCGACGCCGTCGAGGAGCAGTGCCTTGTTCCGCAGGGCCTTCACGCGCCGGAGGCGCCGTGTGGGGGAGTCCCGGCTGGCCGCATGCACGGCGAGCGCGTGGTCGTAGGCGTCGATCGCCGCCGCGACGTCGCCGAAATCGTCGATCAGCACGGCACGGTTGTAGACCGCCTGCTGGCGCACGGTCATCAGCTCGTCGCTGGTCGCCGCAGCGATGAGCCCGTCGAGCGCTTCATACGCCTGGATCGCTGCGCCGGGGTCGCCGAGGCGGCCCTGTGCGATGCCGAACCGCAGGTATGCGCGGGCGCGCATCTGCTCGCCACGGAAGTCCAGCGCGCCTCGGGCGATCATCGCCCGGCGCGCGACGTCGACGAGTTCCACCCAGTGCTGGACGTCGTTGAGGTGCCCGCCCCACATGTCCAGCGCGGCGGCGTGCAGCACCGCGATGTTCGGGTCGTTCGTGCCGGCGGTCGCATCCGCCAGTGCCCGCCACTCGTTCACGGCGTCTTCGTGTCGACCTGCCTCGTAGAGCGCGTCGGTCGCATAGAGCCGATCCCGCAGCCCGCCGTATTCCGAGGTGGCGGCTGAGCTCGCCGTCGTCGTGCTCGCGGCGCTGAGCGAGAGCACCGTGAGGTTCTCCCTCGCGAGGCGGACGCTGTCGGCGATATCGGTGTCTTCGTCGTCGGCATAGCGCTCGACGAGGAGCCGGAGCATCTCGGTCGCGTGCGCCGTCGCCCCGCGTTCATGTGCGCGCACCGCCTGGTTCAGACGCCCCGATGCGTCGTGCCGACGGATCCGCGGGTCGTGGTCGTCCTCGAACGCCACCGTGAACCTGGCGAAGAGCGAGTCGGCCTGCGCCGGGTCGATGGCGGGGTCGCGCCAGGCCGAGAACAGGGCGTTGGCCGCCTGGACCCGCACGTCGGCGTCGGGGTCGCCGGCGAATCGATCGACCAGGGAATCGACCGCCTCGCGTGCTTCCGTGCTCCGCCCGGCCTCGCGAAGGAGCCGGCTCGTCCAGTACTCCGCCTGGGCGGCGAGATGGCGCAGATCGTCGGCGGGCACAGCTCCGAGCTCCGAGCGGATGTCGGTGAGAAGCGCGAGCGACTGCTCGCTGTGACCGAGATCCGACAGGCGGAGAGCGCGATCCAGGCGGAGCCGCGCCAGGGGCACCCTCAGCTCCGGATCATCCGCGGCGTCGGAGAACCGCTGTTCGACCTCTTCGGAGAGTCGGATGGCGCGGGTGGCATCGCGGCGGGGGGTGTCCTCCGAGGCGCTGGTGGCCGCGGTCGCGGCGGCGGGGTGGCCGAGCACCTCGACGAGAAGCGCCGCGATACGGAAACGGGCGAGGGCGGTCTGGGGATGCAGGTCCGCGCGCGCGACGGAGTCCGCATGCTGCAGGATCCGCACGTCCACGGTCGTCAGCGCACCGGCATCCGATCTTCGGGCGAGCACCCGCCCGAAGATCGCATCGCGCACGTGCGGGTCTGGAGCCTTCGCGTAGCGGTCGATCAGGTGCGACCATTCCTCGACGGCGGTGACCGCGCGGTCACCGGGAGCGAGCCGGTCCAGCAGCGCCTCGAGGTGGCGGCAGCGCACCCGCACATCGGCCGCGTCATCTTCGGCGTCCGCGTGCAGAGCGACCACAGCCTCGTCGAGTGCTTCGCGCGGAGGAGCGCCACCGTCGAGCAGCAGATCCGCGAGTCGGATCGACGCCGAGTAGCGGCGGTCGCGGGCGGGCGGGTGCGCTGCGGCCTCGGCGATCACTGTGCGCAGGAGGAACACGGCGCTGTCCGCGTCGAGGTCATGGGTCACCCGCACTCGCGCGGCGGCGTAGAGCGCGTCGATGCGGATGCTGCGCATCCTCGAATCGGCTTCACCGGTCAGACCCACCGCGAGCGACTCGAGCGCCACGGCGATCGACGCCGCGTCCTGGGAAAGCCACTCGCGGATCATCTGCGCGGTGAACGCCGCCTCGGCGACAGCCCGCCGAACCCGCTCGTCCGGAGAGCCGCCGTGGCGTTCCACCAGATCGAGCGCGGCATGGAGAACCTCGACCAGCACGACGGGGTCGAGACCGTCCGCGTCGTGCACCCACTCCACGCAGCACAGCTCGGTGTCGACGCATGCCGCCATCACGTCGTCATCGGCGGCGAAGCCGTCGGTCAACCGCCGCATCCGCTCGACATGGGCGTCGAGAGTCCGCAGGGGGAAGATGCCCGCATCGAGGGTGACGAGCAACCGTGTCGACTCGGCGATGGCGATGGCGCCCTCCGCGTCAGCGGCGGCTCCGCAGTCAGCGAGCGCTCGGGTCAGCAGGACCTGCGCGTCACCCTGGTCGCCGTTCTCGATCAGTTCTCGCGCCGATCGCAGAGCCGCGAAGATGTGGTGCTCGGACATCAGGGCCTCCTCGTGCTCACAGCCGATCCACCCCTGTCACGGTGACCACGGCCTGACCGGCCTCGTCGGATGCGGCCAGGTCGATCGTCGCGGTGATGCCCCAGTCGTGGTCGCCGGCGGGGTCGTCGAAGATCTGCCGGGCCGTCCAGGAGGTGGCGCTCTCGGTGAGGATCAGCAGCTTCGAGCTGCGTGCGTCTGCGCCGGTGAGGATCTCGTCGTGGTCGTCGTAGTAGCCGTCGAGAGCATCCGACCAGGCGTCGGCACCGAAGCCCGGGTCGAGTTCGGCGAGGCCTGCGATGTCTTCCCGTGCCGCGAGCTGCACGCGGCGGAACAGCTCGTTGCGCACCAGGATGCGGAAGGCCCGGATGTTGCTCGTGAGCCGCTTCGGCGCAGGCGGCACGATGGGCTCGTCGGGGGCGTGCGGATCGAAACGGCCGTTGTCGACCCCGGCGATCAGCTCCTCCCACTCGTCGAGCAGGCTGGAGTCGACCTGCCTGACCAGTTCGCCGAGCCACTCGATGAGGTCGCGCAGATCTTCGTCCTTGAACTCCGCGGGGATGGTCTGCGATGCCGCGCGGTAGGCGTCGGAGAGGTAGCGCAGGACTACGCCCTCGGAGCGTGCGATCTTGTAGTACGCGACATATTCCCCGAACGACATGGCTCGCTCGTACATGTCGCGTACGACCGCTTTCGGGTGCAGCTCGAAGTCGCGGATCCAGGGCTGGGCGGCGCTGAAGGTCTCGAAGGCGGCGGACAGCAGCTCGTCGAGCGGCTTCGGGTACGTGATCTGCTCCAGCAGCTCCATCCGCTCGTCGTACTCGATGCCCTCGGACTTCATCGCGGCGACCGCCTCGCCCCTGGCCAGGAACTCCTGCTGGCTGAGCACAGCTCGCGGGTCGTCGAGAGTCGACTCGACGATCGAGATCATGTCGAGCGCGTAGGAGCCGGTGCCCGTGCCGGCGGCCGGATCGGGATCGAGCAGTTCGAACGCGGCGAGAGCGAACGGCGACAGTGGCTGGTTGAGCGCGAAGTTCGGCTGCAGGTCGACCGTGAGGCGGATCTCGCCCTCTGGAGTCTTCTCGACGATGCCGGATTCGCGCAGCGTGCGGTAGATGCCGATGGCTCGGAGCGCGAGCTCGCGTTGCCGCTTCCGCGGCTCGTGGTTGTCGTATACCAGGGACCGCATATTGGCGAACACGTCGCCGCCGCGGGCGATCACGTTGAGCATCATGGCGCTCGTGATCTGCATGTGCGAGGTCAGCGTCTCGGGAACCGCGTCGATGAGCTTGCGGAATGAGGGCTCGCCCCACGAGACGAAACCGTCCGGCGCCTTCTTGCGGACGATCTTGCGCTTCTTCTTGGGGTCGTCCCCGGCCTTCTTGACGGCCGCGACGTTCTCGCTCTCGTGCTCCGGCGCCTGGGCGACGACCGTGCCGGCCGTGTCATAGCCCGCTCGCCCGGCGCGCCCGGCGATCTGATGGAACTCGCGCGCGTTGAGCTGCCGCATCCGGGTGCCGTCGAACTTCGTGAGTGCCGTGAGCAGGACGGTGCGGATCGGCACGTTGATGCCGACGCCGAGCGTGTCGGTGCCGCAGATCACGCGGAGCAGGCCGCGCTGGGCGAGCTGCTCGACCAGTCGCCGATACTTCGGCAGCATTCCGGCGTGGTGCACGCCGATGCCCGCGCGCAGGAAGCGCGAGAGCGTCTTACCGAACGCGGTCGTGAATCGGAACTCGGCGATCAGCGCCGCGACCGCATCGCGTTGCTCGCGAGTGGCGACCTTGGTGCTGGACAGCGCCTGCGCACGCTCCATCGCCGCGGCCTGCGAGAAGTGCACCACGTAGATCGGCGCCTGTCCCGTGCTCAGCAGATCGTCGATGGTCTCGTGGATCGGTGTCGTCTCGTAGAAGAAGTGCAGCGGGACCGGGCGCTCGACCCCGGTCACCGTCGCCGTCTCGCGGGCGGTGCGACGCGTGAGGTCGGCCGCCAGCTCGGTGACGTCGCCGAGGGTCGCCGACATCAGGATGAACTGGGCCTGCGGCAACTCGAGCAGCGGCACCTGCCACGCCCACCCGCGGTCGGGATCGGCGTAGAAGTGGAACTCGTCCATCACGACCTGCCCGACGTCGGCATCCGTGCCCTGGCGCAGGGAGAGGTTCGCGAGGATCTCCGCCGTGCAGCAGATGATCGGGGCATCGGCGTTGACTGCGGAGTCGCCCGTCACCATGCCCACGTTCTCTGCCCCGAACACGTCGACCAGGGCGAAGAACTTCTCGCTCACCAGGGCTTTGATCGGCGCCGTGTAGTAGCTGCGGCGTCCGGCGACGAGGGCTGCGAAGTGCGCGCCGATCGCGACGAGCGACTTTCCGGTGCCGGTGGGCGTGGAGAGGATCAGGTTGTTGCCGGAGACGATCTCGATGACCGCCTCGTCCTGCGCGGGGTACAGGCTGAAGCCGGTCGACTCCGCCCACTCGACGAAGGCGAGGTAGACGGCATCCGGATCCGCGGCGTCCGGAACGATGGCGGGATCGAGCCGCGGAGAGGAAGTCATGGTTCCTCGATCATCCCATCCGCGCGATCTCTCACCGTCCGTGCGTTCACAACTCAGGAAGAACGTGCTCAGACCGCGGTGGCCGCGCGCAGGGCGATGCGGACCATGTCGCCGAACGTCTGTTCGCGCTCGTGGGCCGTGGTCTCCTCGCCCGTGACGATGTGGTCGCTCACCGTGCAGATGGCGAGGGCGCGCCGACCGTAGTACGCCGCGAGGGTGTAGAGCCCGGCCGCCTCCATCTCGACGCCCAGGATGCCGTGCTGCACGAACGGCTCCGTGAGCTCGGGGCGGGTGCTGTAGAACTGGTCGCTCGAGAACAGCTGTCCGACATGCACGGTCGACCCGAGGTCTTCTGTCTCGCTCGCCTCCACCGCCGCGCGCAGGAGCCCGAAGTCGGCGACCGGCGCATAGTCGAGTCCGTGGAAGCGCACGCGGTTGATGCCGGAATCCGTGGAGGCGCCGTTCGCGATGATGATGTCGCGGATCTTCACCTTCTCGGTCAGTGCCCCGCAGGAGCCCACCCGCACGATCGTCTGCACGTCGTAGGAGTCGAACAGCTCGTTCGCGTAGATCGCCATCGACGGCTGGCCCATGCCGGAGCCCTGCACCGAGATGCGGTGCCCCTCCCAGGTCCCGGTGAAGCCCAGCATGCCCCGGGTCTCGCTGTACAGCTCGGCGTCGTCGAGGAAGGTCTCGGCGATCCACCTCGCCCGCAGCGGGTCACCGGGGAACAGGACGACGGGGGCGATCTGGCCGGGCTCGGCGGCGATGTGCGTGCTCATGGCCTCAGCGTAGCCAGCAACCGCCGACGTCAGCCGGGTGCGCCGGGCAGCGGCCGACTCAGCCGGGCGCGCCCGCGAGCCCGAGCGCGGTGATGAGCTCGTATGCCGCCGAGCGTGCTTGCACGATCACGGTGCCGACCTGGACTCCCGCGGCCGACACCGACAGGAGCAGCTGGCCGTACGGTGCGAGGACGAAGCTGAGCAGCGACAGCTGGTTCTGTCCGATCGACAGTGAGACGACCGCCGACAAGCTCGGTTCGGTTCCCCCCGAGATGATCTCGGCCTCGGCTCTGGCGACGCCGAACAGCGAACCGTTGATCGCCGCGAGCCGCTCTCCCGTCTCCTCTCGGGTGCCGACGGACGCGATGTGGAGCCCGTCCGCCGTCGACAGGACAGCCGTCGTCAATTCGGGGAACCGCTCCTGGAGGTGACGCAGCCGCGTGAGAGCGGCCTGGCTCACGACGCTCGACCAGAGCGCCCAGTGCGCCGCGATATCGGGATGCATGAGCACGGGGTCGCCCCCGGGGGCTTCGTCGTCCCGGTGCGCGGCGTCGCTCGAGAGAACAGCGTCGTCTGTGCGGATGTGTGTCTTCACGACTCTTCTTCCGGAAGGTCAAGGGCCGCGCAGGCGACTCGCATCACGCTGTCGCGATCGCGGGCGTCGGCGGCGTGGACGCGGTTCGCAGGGATCCCGTATCGGTCCAGCACCTGGGTGAGCACGTGCCGCACCGTCAGGAGCGTCTCCTCGGTGCAGTGGCTCACGGCGATGACCATCCGATGGCCGTCGCCGGCGAACCGTGGGATCCACGCGGCGGCATCGGCGGCGAGGCTGGAGCGGTCGGCGCGCAGCCAGAGCAGGATGCGCGTGTCGGCTGTCGAGGACCTGCGTCGGGCGGGAGCGAAACGGTCCTGCCCGGGAACCCCGATCAGCGTGACGGAGATCTCCGGTGTGGGTTTCCAGGCACCGTAGTCGAGGCCCACCGTGGTGGTGGTCTTCTCCCCGTCGCCGAACTCCGTCGATCCGGCCGAGATCGGAACGTCGGTGTCGACCGGTGGGATATCGCTCAGCGCTCGGACGGCCGTCGTCTTGCCCGCCCCGACCGGCCCGGCGAAGATGAGTCGGTAGCGGTTCGGCAGGTTCACGTGCCGCCAGCGGGCCCGCCGCCTCGGCGTCTCCACGGACGCGGCGCGCGCCCACGAGATCTCCTCGAGGCCGTCGTTGCGCACGGCCTCCCTGGTCAAGCGTTCAGGGCCGCCACGTGGCGGTTGACGGCGGAACGGAGGAGCGCGAGGTTCGTTGCCTGGCGGTCCGCGGCGAGATAGATGAACGTGTCGTCCGTGATCATCTTCAGCAGGTGGAGCTGCGTGTCGAGGGTCAGCAGCATGTCTTCGAGGGTGGCGTCGAGACCGAGCGCTTCGATGGTGCGCATCTTGTTCTTGACGATCTCGCTGTTGTAGGCGCTGGCCACATCGAGGTCGAAGTCCGGTCGGACCGAGCTCGACGTGAGCGGCATCCCGGACTCCAGATCGACGACGGAAGCGCCGATGAAGCCGTTGGTGTCGCGCGCGATGTCCGCGATGAGTGTGTTCAGTGCGTCTTGCGTGGTCATGATGCTCCCCAGGTCGAGTTGCGCGCGACAGAGACCGCCCCATGCGGTCACCCCAGATCCCGCGCAACTCATAAAGTGTATAACGTTACCTGCCGGAACGCGAAGTCGAGGGGGACACGCAGGCCCACTCCCCGATATCGGCTGAGCGCGCGTGGGGGCATGCCCGTGGCAGATGGCGTGATGTGTGCTCAGCCCTCGCGGCGCCGCACGATCTCGCCGATCCACAGCGGCGCGAACGGCGAGGTGCAGCCGGGCGCGGTGGGGTAGTCCGCGAGGACCTGCAGGCGCTCGCCGATCTCCAGCGCCCTGGCGCGGTACTCGGGGTGGAAGATGCCGATGTTGGCGAGGGTCTCGTTCATCGCCCACTGCAGGCGCGACGGCGCATCCTTCAGGTCCCGCTCGATCAGATCGAGCAGGTGCGCCAGATCCAGGCCGTCCGGATCCTTCATCACGCGCACCGTCGTGAGCGACCACGCGGCCGCGGCGACCGTCGGATCGTCGTCGTCGAACCAGCGCAGTCGCAGCTCTTCGGCGAGCGGCGTCTTCTTGGCGACGTAGTTCACGAACCAGTCGTTGACCTTCGGCGGGCGGGTCTCCCGCAGCATGGCGTCGAGCTCATCCGCACTGAAGTCGCGCGGGCGGCAGATCAGCAGCGCCAGCAGTCGCGCGGGTGTCTCGCCGGTCGCCCAGAGCTCCTGCGCGAGCGGCTGGTCGGTCTTGATCCGCTTCGCCAGCGCGCGCATCCGGCTGAGGTTGATTCCGTGGTCGTCACCGCGCTTCTCGTTGGCGGCGCGCATCTTCGGGTCTTCGAGTGCGGCGAGCTCGCCCAGTGCTTCCGCGACGGTCATGTCCGACATGGCTCCAGGCTACTCATCCGGATTCTCGATGGTCGAGCCACCCCCTTCTCGCCGAGCAGGAGGGGCCGGGGCCGGAGGGTGGGGGCGGAGAGGGGGTCAGTCCTCGTCGAGCAGCTCGCCCCGGATGCGCCGGAGGTCTTCCATGAGGGAGCCGATCAGGATCCAGTGCTGCGACGACGGCGGCCGGATCACGAGCGGCGCGGTGAGCGCGGGGATCGTGGAGGTCATCGTGTCCGGCTCGGGCGACGCCTCGGCGATCTGCACGGCCAGGCGCACGTCGTGTCCGGCCCGCCGGAGCTGCTCGGCGATGGCGGCGACCGCGGGCTCCTCGCCGATCGTGTCGTCATAGTGGTCGAAGTACGCGCGGGTCATGCCGATCGTCTGGGTCACGATGGGCGACAGGCGTTCGAGCAGCTCCCGCATCTCCTGCAGCTCGGCGCGGTGGGTGGAGCGCCGCGGGTTCAGGGTGAGCGATTCCTCGCCGGCGGCGATGGCGGCGTCCGCGGCATCCTTCATCGGTCGCAGCAGCCGCACCTCCAGCATCAGCTCCTGCAGCTGCGCGGCCGTCTGCGGCTCCGGCAGCGCGCCGGCCAGGCGGTCGAGGCTGGCGGCGAGTTCGCGCCCGAGCAGCCCCACATCGCGCTGAGCGGGAGCGACCAGAACCGGAGGGACGATCAGCGCATTCACGACGATGCCGATCACCACGCCGATCAGGGTCTCCACGATGCGCGCGAAGGCGTACTCCGGGCTGGACGATCCCAGCGCCAGCACGAGCATCGCCGAGATCGCGACCTGGTTGCCGGTGCCGGGGGAGGCCCGGAAGATCCACGCCACCAGCATCGCGACGACGATCGCGAGCAGCACGATCCAGCTCGGCGATCCGAGCAGCAGGCCGAGCGCCACGGCGATCACCACGCCGGCGATCACCCCGATGCTGCGCTCGAGCGCCTTCGACAGCGACTGGTTCACGCTGGGCTGCACGACCAGGAGCGCGGCGATCGCGGCGAACACCGGCAGCTGCGCGGGGAACACCCACCCGGCGATGAGCCACGCAGCGATCGTCGCCGCGGCCGACTTCACGACCTGCAGCAGCGGGGCACGCTGGGAGGCGCGGATCGCGGCGGGGATGCGCATGCCCTCAACGGTAGTCCCGTCGATGCCGAGCGCCGGGTTGACGCGGTCCGCGCCGCGCGGTCGCCCATGATAGGCCGGGTCACCGCCGCCGTCCAGATGGGTGGTTCGTGGAAACGAAGAGCGCACAGTGGGTCCTCATTAAACCGAGACGGCGAGGAGGCCGGGATGTACTTCCACCTGCAGCAGCTCATCAACGACATCGATTTCGACGAACCGGATCCGGCAGCGGCGAACGCCCTGCAGGAAGGATTGGGCGGTCAGTTCGGCGAGATGCGGACGATGATGCAATACCTGTTCCAGAGCATCAACTTCCGCGGTCCGGCCGCGAAGCCGTATCGCGACCTCATCCAGGGCATCGGCACCGAGGAGATCAGCCATGTGGAGCTCATCGGCACCACGATCTCCCGTCTGCTCGACGGTTCTCCCGCGTATCAGGGCAAGCCGGACGACCCGGTGGACGCCCCGGGCGCCGGCGGCGCGGTGCCGCTGAACATCGCGCTCGACCACAGCAACATCCACCACTACCTCGTCGGCGCGCAGGGGGCGCTGCCGGTCGACGCGGCGGGGAATCCGTGGAGCGGGAGCTACGTCTACAACTCCGGGAACCTCGTGCTCGACCTGCTGTACAACCTGATGCTCGAGTCGACCGGACGGCTGCAGAAGTGCCGCCTGTACGAGATGACGGCCAACAAGACCGCGCGCTCCACGATCTCGTACCTCATCGTGCGCGATCAGGCGCATGAGAACGCCTACGCCAAGGCGCTCGAGACGCTGGGCGTGAACTGGCGGACCAGCCTGCCGATCCCGAAGACGAATGCGGAGAGCTTCCCCGAGGTGAAGCGACTGCTCGACCTGGGGCTGCACAGCAAGCAGTACTCGTTCGACCTGGACGACCGATCAGAGGCCGGCCGCATCTTCCAGGGCATGTCGCCCTCGGGCGATGGGACCACGCTCGATGCGAGCGAGCAGGCCCCCGAAGGCGTTCCTTCGGTGATCTCGCCGGAGCGCCCGGAGGAGTTCGCGCCCGGCGCGGATGCCGAGCTGCAGGCCCTCATCCAGGCCACCGCGGAGATGGAGATGGCGGACATCGACGCGACCTTCGGTCGGATGTCGTCGAGTTGAGGATCGTGAGGCGTGGGGACGGGGATGTCAACCCCGTCGCCCATCCTCGTCGCTCCGGGCTGAATGGAACCACACGAACGACGAACAGTGAGGAGCATCACATGGTGCAGATCATCGAGACCATCGACGTCGACGTCCCCGTGCGCACGGCGTACAACCAGTGGACGCAGTTCGAGAGCTTCCCGAAGTTCCTCGACGAGGTGGAGTCGATCACCCAGATCGACGACACGCACACGCACTGGAAGGTGAACGTCGGCGGGGCCACCCGCGAGTTCGACGCAGAGATCACCGAGCAGCACCCGGACGAGCGCGTGGCGTGGAACAGCACCGGCGGCGAGACCGAGCACGCCGGTGTCGTGACGTTCCACAAGCTCGACGACACGTCCACCCGCGTGACCGTGCAGCTCGACTGGGCGCCGGAAGGGCTGCTCGAGAAGCTCGGCTCCCTCGTCGGCGCCGGTGGGCACGCGGTGAAGAAGGACCTGCAGAACTTCAAGGAGTTCATCGAGGGTCGCGGTGTCGAGACCGGAGCCTGGCGCGGCGACGTCGACGCCTGACGCCTGACGCGAACTGTACGCGAGGCCCGGATGCACCTGCTGCATCCGCGCCTCGCTGCGTCCAGCGCACACACGCGCCGCCGGGGTTCCGTCCGTCCGAGGTGCGTGCTTGCATGGGCGCATGGAGCGGGACGAGAAGCTGCGCGGCGAGACGAGCGCCGTCTGGGCGACGGCGATCTGCTTCGTCGTCGGGGCCGTGGCCGGGGTCCTCCTGCTGCGTGGGGATGCGCGTCCGCTCACCGGTCCGGGCTCGCTGGCGGTGCCGGTCGCGGTCATCGCCGGGGTTGTCGCGGCGGCCGCCTTCCTGACGAGCACGGTGATGCACCGACGCGCGGAGACCGGGCCGATGCCGCGCTGGCAGGCCGTGGTCTCCGACCTCTCGACGGTCGCGCTCACCGTCGCCTTCGGGGCCGTCACCGTGATGGGCGTGCTGCTCACGGCCGAGATCCTCGCGGTCGGGCTCCAGGGTCTGCAGCTCGCGGCGGTCGGCGGTGGCCTGCTCGCGGGCATCGCGGCGGCCGTCGGCGGGCGTTTCGCCTTCGGAGCCGGCATCGGGCTGCGCACGGCCGACCTGTCCGCTCTCCTGTTCGGCTTCCTCGTGATCGGCACGCTGTTCGCGATGGTCACCGCCGCCGACCCGCGTTGGTGGGAGGAGAACTTCTCACAGCTCGGATCCGGATGGGCCTTCAACGGCACGCTCGTCGTGGCCGGACTCCTCATCGCGACCGTCGGCTCGTACATCGGCCGCGACCTGCACCGGATGCTCGGCGACTCCGCCCTGCGCCGCGTCGCCGTGGTGGTCGCGCTGTGGGCGGCGACCGGTGTCGCGCTCGCCGCGGTCGGTCTGCTGCCGTTGCACCGGGTCCCCCTTCCGCACGACATCGCCGCCTTCGCGACGCTCGTGCTGTTTCTCGCGGCCTCGGCAGCGACCGTCGCGGCGATCCCCACCCCTCCTCGCGCGCTGCTGATCACCTCCGTCGGCGTCGGCCTGCTCATCGTGTTGGCCGTCGTGCTGTGGGTGCCGTTCGGCCTGTACCCGGCCACGGCCCTCGAAGCGGTCGTCGTCGGGCTCGGACTGCTGTGGATGGCGACGCTCGTGCGGGTGCTGGCCATCCTCGCGCCGTCGCGGTCGCTTCCCTCGGCGCGTCGTTCCCCGTTGCGGGCCGAGTCGCCGCAGGCCCAGGCGCGGGCCTGGCCAGGGCATCCCTAGGCGCCGCCGCCGGAAAGATAGGGAATGCGTCCGATGCCGGCGGGGTACCTCAGAGCGGAGTGTAGGGATACAGCACACCGCCGAGGAGAGCCCATGTTCGAGCACCCGTTTTTCACCGAGCAGTACACCCGTCACCAGCAGGAGGAGATCGCGCATACCGCTGAGCGGCGGCGGTCTCTGAAAGAGCGTGGGGACCAGATCGTGCCGCGCCCCGCGGGAGCGGTGCGACGGATGCTGCGCCGAGTCTTCCGTGGGGTCGCACCGCAACCGGCGGCCACCCGGCCCGCGAACCGGGCGACGACCTCGCCCACGGCCACCGTCTGCGACCGGACGGCGGCTCCCGCACGGTGAGCGACGCTGTGGTCGGGGAAGGATCGCCGACCGCCCCGGATGTCCGTCGGTGGTGGGACGATGAATCCATGCCTTCCTCCGCACCCAGCGCCGCGATGGTCGGCCGTGCGGCCGAGCTCGCCGAGATGCGCCGGCTGTTCGAGGGAGTGCGCGAGGGTGTGCCGGCGGCGCTGCTCGTCGAGGGCGAGGCGGGGATCGGCAAGTCCCGGCTGCTGCGCGAGTTCGCCGCCGAGATCGAGCACACCGCCGACGTGCATGTGGGCTGGTGCCTCGACCTCGGCGCCTCCCGCACGCCGTACGGCCCGCTCACCGGCATCCTCCGCTCGATCGTCACGCGCATGGGCCTCGAGCGCGTGCGCGAGTCGGTCGGGGTGGGCGCCGAGGCGCTGGGGATGCTGCTGCCCGAGATCGTCGATGCGCCGACGGACCGCGAGCGCACCAGTCCGGAGCGCCTCCGCGACGCCATCGCCTCCCTCATCGAGGCGGCCGCCGAACGGGCGCCGCAGGTGCTCGTGGTGGAAGATCTGCACTGGGCCGACGAATCGACGCTCGCCATCCTGTCCTTCCTCCTCCGGGCACTCGACCGCGGTCGCATCCTGCTGCTCCTCACCAGCCGGAGCGACGACGTGCGGCGCGGAGACGCCGTGAGCCGCTTCATCGGCGAGGCCACGCGTGCGCGTCTGCTCGACCGCCTCACGCTCGCCCGGCTCGACGAAGCCGCGGTGCGCGAACTGGCCGAGCAGATCACCGGCCGCCCGCTCTCCGAGGCCGCGTTCGATCGCATGCAGGAGCGTGCGGAGGGCGTGCCGTTCTTCGTCGAGGAGATCGCGGGGTGCGCGAACGGATCGCTTCCGGACGGCCTCCGCGACCTGCTGCTGGCTCGTTTCGACCGTCTCGGCGACGCCGCGCAGCGCGTGGTGAAGATCGCCTCCGGCGCGGAGCGCCCGCTGTCTCACCCGCTCATCACGCGCCTCGTCGATCTTCCGGAACAGCAGCTCGACGAGGCGATCCGGGAAGCGACGCGCAGCGGCATCCTCGTCGTGGTCGACGACGACTACCGCTTCCGGCATGCCCTCCTGCGCGAGGCCGTGCACGACGACCTGCTCCCCGGTGAGCGCGCACGCCTCCATCGCGCGTACGCCGAGGCCCTCGAAGCCCAGAGCGGCGGCAGCGAGACCGGCGACGCCGCCGCACTCGCGTATCACTGGCAGCTCGCGCAAGACGACCGGAGGGCCCTCGTCGCCGCGGCCGATGCGATGCGCCACGCGAAATCGCAGTACGCGTTCGCGACAGCCGCCCGCTTCGGTGAGCTCGTGCTGGAACTGTGGCCCCTGGTCCCCGATGCCGCCGATGCGACGCGGGTCGAGCGCCTCGACCTTCTTCTCGTCCTGGGCTCGATCCTCCGCAATGCGGGTGACGGTGAGCGGGCGCTTGCCGTCGCGAACCTCGCGCTCGCCGAGGTCGACCCCGAAACCGTCGATCCGCGTCTGCATGCGCGGCTGCTGCGCAACAAGGCGCTGTACCTGGTGAACCTCGGCCGCCTCGGGGCGATCCCACTGCTCCAGCAGGCGCTGTCCATCGCCCGCGAGCATGTCGACGACGAAGCCTTCCACGCCGAGCTGCTCAACCAGCTCGCGAGCCGACGCATGATCGCAGGCGACCGGGAAGAGGCGATCCGCCTCGCGGAGGAGGCCGCACGCCGAGCCGCAGGGGCGGAGTCCACGGATCAGCTGTCGATCGCCGCGAACGTCCGTGGGGGTTCGCTGGCGCATCTGGGCGAGGTCGAGGCGGGCATCCACGAATACGAACGCGCACGGGAACTGGCAACGGGTTCGAACGCCGAGATGCGGTACCGGGTGAACTACTCCGACCTGCTCACGCTGCTCGGCCGCTACCGCGAGGCCGTCGAGGTCGCCGAAGAGGGGCTGCGCCGGGCGCGGGAACTCCGTGTCGAGCGCACCTCGGGGTCGATCATGGCGCAGAACATGGTGGTGCCCCTGCTGGAGCTGGGCGAGATCGAGCGGGTCGAGGAGATGCTCGCGCGGGATTTCATGCAGGGCACTCTGCGGGTGTTCCGCATGTACATGAGCATGACCCGTGTGCGGGTGCTGGCCTGGCGTGGCCGGTCGGCCGAGGCGGCGGAGACACTGCAGGCGTGGTTGCCGGCCTTCGAGGAGACCGGCAACTCCGAGCGGCAGATCTGGTACGACCGGGTGATGATGACGGTCGCGGTGGCCCAGAGCAGGGGAGACCTCCGCGGCGCTCTCGAGACGATCCTCGAGATGCTCCGCGACGAACGGCCCGCCCTGCTGCACCAGCGGCGGCTGATGTTGGAGGGCGGCGCGATCGTCTCGGAGTTGCGGGCGGAGGGCGCCGACGTCGCCGATGCAGCCGACACGATCCGAACCGCGTGGCTCGCGCAGCCTGCGCAACTGCAAGACGACGCCTGGTCGACGATCCTCGACGCCCTGCTCGCCCCGCGTCCCGATGCGCTCGGTGCCGCACTGCTGCGAGCCGACGGCGACGACGTTCCGGTCACCTTCCG
>JAQZBG010000025.1 GCA_029239165.1 Microbacterium sp.
ACCGCGGGAAGTGCGATCATGAAACCGAAGGTGCGGTCCTTCGCCCCCAACGTGGAGCGCCGCCCTGAGCGAGGCTCGACAGCCTTCTGCTCGCTCTCTGCGGGCCGCTCGAGTATGGCTTGTTGCATTGCAGTCACTTTCCAGTAGAGACGACCCCGGAGGGCCCTGCGCATCGTCGTCACAGTCGTCGACGTCGACGTGCGGCAAGTCAACCACATTGCGGATGCGAAATCCACAAAATGCATAAGACACCCACATTTGTGTTGCTCGAAGCCATTCCGCTGAATAGGATGACTGGCAGCGGCGACGAGCCGCGGTCGCGCAGATGCGGCCACATCATCAAGGAGGAGTCACCATGGCGTCGGAATCGGTAGGCGGCACGCAGACCGTCGAACGGGCGATGTCGTTGCTCGCATGCTTCACGGAGGAATCCGGCGAGCTGAGGGTCTCCGAGCTCTGCACGCTGACCGGCCTCGGCCAGTCGACGGTCTCTCGCATGATGTCCGCACTCGACCGCATGAAGTTCGTCGTCCAGGACGCCCGCACGGGCCTCTACCGCCTCGGCCCCGCCGCGGTATCGCTGGGCACGGTCGCGATCAACGGCTCGCCGATCTTCCGCGCCTCGCGGCAGATCGCCCAGAACCTCGCCCGCCGGATCGAGATCGGTGTGAACGTGGCCGAGCTCAGCGGGTTCACCTTCACCTACCTCTGCAACTTCGAGGGTGCCCTCGCGCCGAAGTCGTTCGCCATGGCCGGTCGCACCGGGCCGCTGCACGCCACCGGCATCGGCAAGGCCCTGCTGTCGGGGATGTCCGACGCGCAGGTCGACGAGTACTTCGCGCAGACGCCGCAGCGCTTCACCCCGCACACGATCGTGGACCGCTCAGCCATGCAGACCGCTCTCGATGAGACGCGCAGCCGCGGCTACGCGACCGAGATCGAAGAATTGGCCTTCGGACGAGCCTGCATCGCCGCGCCGATCCGCAACCGCGCCGGCGAGATCGTCGCCGGCATCTCGGCCAGCGGCCCCCTCTCCGTGCTCGACCTGCACGCTCCGCATCAGGAGCTCGCCCTGCAGCTCATCGAAGCCGCCGACGAGATCTCGGTGGCTCTCGGGTACAGCCCGTCCCGGACCGCATCGGCGTTCGCGGCGCTCTGACCTCGGCCGCCATGCGGCTTCCCCACCTCTGACGACGGCACCCGCCGCCGGCCGTTCGACCACCCCTTCTATTGGAGACCCCAGTGAGAATCACGCGCGTCCAGACGTTCCCCCTCTACCTGTCGAAGGAGGACGCGAACAACTCCTACGCGGGCGACACCGCCGTGGAACACCGCGGGTACGTCATCCGCCCGCCGTGGCGGAGCCTGTACTCCCCCGGCTACGAGACGCTCCTCGTGAAGATCGAGACCGACGAGGGTCTGGTCGGCTGGGGCGAGGCGCTGGCCCCCGTCGCCCCGGTCGTGGCCGCTGCCATCGTCGACAACCTGCTCACCCCGTTGATCCTGGGCGAGGACCCTCGCTCCGTCCGCACGCTGTGGCATCGCATGACCGAGTCGATGCGCGAGCGCGGGCATCTCACCGGGCACCAGGCCGACGCCATGGCCGCCGTCGACATCGCGCTGTGGGACCTCTGGGGGCACGCCACCGGGCTCTCCGTCTCCGAACTGGCCGGCGGACGCTTCCACGAGGTGCTGCCGACCTACGTCTCCGGCATCCGCGGTGTCGACGACGTCGAGCGGGCCGAGAAGACCGCGGAGCTGGTCGAGGGCGGTGTGCGGCGCATCAAGCTGCACCTCGGCGTCGACATCCGCACGGACCTCGCGACCTACGACGCCGTCCGCGCCGTACACCCCGACCTCGACGTCGCGCTCGACGCGCACTGGACGTACCGCCTCGGCGAAGCGCGCGCACTCGGCCGTGAGCTGGACGACCGCAGGGCGTGGTTCTTCGAGGCGCCGCTCGCCCCCGAAGACGTCGAGGGGCACCGCGACCTCGCCACCGCCCTCGCCACCCCGATCGCGATCGGCGAGGCCATGCGCAGCCGCTTCGAGTTCACGGACTGGCTCACCCGCCGCGCGGTCGGGCTGACACAGCCCGACATCGGCCGCACCGGCATCACCGAGGGACTCGCGATCGCGGCCGTCTCCGACGCGTTCCACGTGCCGGTCGCCCCTCACCACTCGGCCGCGTTCGGCATCGCGATGGCGGCCGGCGTGCATGTCGCGGCGAGCGCTGCCTCGCTCCTCGCCTTCGAGTACCAGCCGTTCACCCTCCCCGTCGCCAACCGCCTGCTGACGACCCCGCTGGAGGTGCGCGCAGACGGCGGGTTCGTGGTGCCCACAGGGCCCGGGCTCGGCGTGACCGTCGACGAGGACGCGATCCAGGAGTACGTGCGGCACTGACCCGCGTCGACATCCGACGACGAACGGGTGGGCGGTCCGGATCTCTCCGGCCCGCCCACCCGTTCTTTCGCGTCAGTTCCCGATGCGCACGAACTGTGCGGCGCTGACCCGGTGGATGCTGGTGTTGCGGACCTCGAGCCGCACCGTGCCGGTGGCCCCGGCGGCGTAGTGGAAAGAGCCGAGCGAGCGCCAGGCCGCCGCCCCCTGCGTCTGGTCCACGATCACCTCGGAGCTGCCTCCCTCGTGCTCGACGATGTAAGCCGCCGCGGTGGTCGTCGTCGAGTTCGTGGGGTACCAGACCGAGACCCGGTAGAGACCCGCCTCCGGCAGCTCCACGTTCCACGTCACCGTGCTGCCCACGGAGTCGGAGTCGCTGTACCGGGTCCTCGTGCCGTTCCATCCGGAGAGCCCGCTGGGGTACCAGTTGCCGGACTCCAGGTAGCCGGGCCATGGAGACTGCGTGTGCGCGATGACGCCCTCGTCCGCGACGCGCACGAGCACGCCACGGCGCAGCGTCTGATCGAGCCGCGCCTCGAACCGCGTCGACGATCCTGGCGCGACGCCGGATCCGGCCGTCACGGTCCACGTGTGGGTGAGGTCGGACCGCGGCGGAACCGTGATGCTCGTGCTCTGCTGCCCCACGCTCCACCCGCTCACGCCGTACAGCGCGAGCGTGCCCTGCAGCGGCGTCACCCCCGTGTTGATGACGAGAGCGGTGAGCTTGGCGACCGCACCCGGCCCGCTGACGAGCTCGACATCCGAGGTGAGGGAGACCAGACGGCGTCGGTCGATCACCTCGATCGCGGCCGGACGCAGTGTCACGGGATCCTCCCCCGCGATCGACAGGGTGGCGGCGACATCGACCTCGCCGAGCGGAGCGGCCGTCGCGATGATGGCCGCCGATTCCACCCGCGCGGAGCCCTCTGCGGGAACCGTGATCGCCGGTACCGCTCCGTCGAGCTGCCACCCCGCCGGCAGGGTCACCGTGATATCACCGGTGATCGGATCCGCAGTGGCGTTGCGCACCTCGAACGTCAACGGCACGCGGTCGCCGGCCGTGCCCGTCGCCTGCGCGATCACGTCGCCCACGACCCCGGGGTTGGCCCCGCTGATCCTGGCGGGCAGGCGCAGGGTCACCTCGTCCGTCGTCGTGCCGCCCGTGGTGATCGTGTACCGGAATTTGTCGGTGAGGTCCTCGACCGGGATCGTCCACTCGTACGGATAGGCCTTCGCGGGAGCCTGCTTCGCCGCCTGCCCGCCGATCCGATACGAGAGCGTCGCCTGCTGCTCGGTGTCGATCTGCACGTAGGCGTCATAGCCCTGGCCGTCGGGCCGGACCAGCAGCATCCCGCGGGCGATCCCGTAGTCGGTGCCGGAGTCGGTGTCGACCTCGTGGAAACTGTCCCGTCCGTGATCGACCACGTCGTCGAATGGCAGCCCTGGTCGCTGCACATCCACGTTCCGGATGACGAGGGCGACGAGCCCGCGCGCCGGCACACTGACAGTGACCCGACCGTTGACGGCCGAACCGGTGGACCGGCTGCCGTTCGCGGTCACGAGCTCGACCGCGCCCGAGAACCCGCGGGGAAGGCCGGTCAACTCGGTGGCGAGGTCGACGACCACCTGCTGCGCGGAGCCGGCGGAGTTGGTGAGACTGACGTAGAGCGCGTCGTTGCCGACGCCGCCGATCCAGTTGACCAGCGGATTCGAGACCGTGATCAGACCCGCAGGGAGGTACGGCCACACGCCGTCCTCTCCGAAGAAGGTCCCGGGCGCGTGGCCGTAGGCGAAGAACTTGAAATAGGCGAAGTCCGCCTCGAACACGTGCGGGAACTCGATCGCGCCGCCGCTGCGGTGGAAGCTCTCACTCAGCAGGTAGTCCATCGCGAGGCCGAGCTGCGCGGGGGCGTGATGGAAGTAGTACCCGGTGATGCCCACCGGACCGCTCGTCGCGAAATCGGGCTTCATGTGCGCGACCTGGAACTGCCGGCCGTAGTAGCCGGGATACGTCGTGAAGCGCCCGATCACCATGTTGTGCGCGATGTCGGCCAGCAGCTCGTCACCGGTGTGATGCGCCAGCCGCAGCAGGGCTCCGGCCCAGCACGGGTTGAACACGTAGCCGCCGCCGGGATCGGTCAGCGTGCTGACGCCGAGCTTGAACGACGACAGCGCCTCGAACGTGAGGCCCGACGGAGACACGTACCAGGCCGGGACCGTCTCGGTCGGCACGTTCGTCGTCGGGTAGGACGGCAGCGACGAACGCGACTCCCAGTCGTACTGCTGTTTGATGACATGACCTGTCGGCACCGTGACCGTGCCACCCGGAACGGGACGGACCGCGGTCTGCGTGATGAAGCGCTGGACCTCCCGGTACGCGCCGTCGAGGAACTCGGTCTCCCCGGTCGCCTCGAACATCTCCAGCAGGTCGACCCAGTACTTCGAGAAGCTGTACGCGAACCCTCCCGGCGGCTGACCGTTGCTGCGGTACGGCTCCAGGATCTGCTCCTGCGAGTAGCGGCGGGCGATCAGCGTCGCCTCGGCGAGGTACGCCGGATCCCCGGTGACCCGGTAGGTCGCGAGGGCATTCGAGAACGGCGCCCTGCTCTGTCCCACGACGCCGGCTTTGGTCGCCTTCACGGCGAGCCGCTGGATGCCGGCGTTGCGGCCGTGCGTGAGCTGGTAGAGCGATGCCAGGTTCACGGCATCGGTGGGGATCCGCCCGATGCGGTACTGGGTCGTGTCGTTGTAGACCGGGCTGCCGATGATCGGAGAGTGGCCGATCCCCTTCCGGGAGAGCTGGTACTCGACGAGCGGTCGAGCGCGACGGTCGTACAGGGTGCTGTCGGCGGTGCCGGTGAGATAGTGCGCCGCGAGCACGACGCCGCTGGCCGCGGCACGCACGGCATCCTCGTTCTCCACGTCGACGAAACCCTTGGCGCGGTTCCACCAGCCGGAGTGCGAAGGGATGTAGTCGGTCGAGTCGTCGCCGTCGGGTTCCACCGCGATCAGCGCCGCCATCGCGTGCACGGCGTCCGTGAGCGACCGGTCGTAGACGTTGCTGCGGTAGGCCGTGAGCCCGTACTCGTTGCGGCACAGCTGCGTGTACGTGCCGTAGAGCGTGTCCGGTCGGGCGGCGAGGCCGAAGGCGAAGCCGCGCTGCTCTCCGACCGTCATGGCCGTGCGCAGACCCGGTTGAGGCGCATACATGCTGGGCACGATGTCGAGGCTGTCGTTGCGCAGACTCATCCCGTAGGGCTGCCGGTCGGCCATCAGCTGCCGCTCGTGCGCGAACTCGGCCACCTCGGCCGGCAGGTAGACGCCCGAGGTGACGGCCACGTCGCCCACGGCGTACTGGGTCAGCGCCATGGGCGCGAAGAGCTCCCACGCGCCCAGGGGCGCGGAGCCGTCGAGCACCGAGAGCGCATGTTGATAGGACCCGCACAGCACCTCGTCGAGGTCGTCGAGCGAGCGCGCGTCCTGGCTCTGGTAGCCGACGATGTAGTCGCCGGCTGTCTTCGCGGTCAGCACGTAGTGAGCCTCGGGATGGGCGCCCTCCAGCCGCCAGCGGACGACGAGATCGACGTCGTCCGTGCTGGTGGTCAGCTCGATGGCCTGCGAGCCGAGCACCTGATACGACGTGAAACCGAGCCAGCTCGGCGCGAGCGGCCCGTAGAGCTCGGGCGCGCTGCCCGAAGGCAGCGTCCCCTCCAGTACCAGCCATTGCTCGTCGAAGCGGTGAGCCGGATCGGTGATCATCAGCCAGCCGCCGTTGTGCGCGACCTCGAGGTCGCGCACGATCGTGGCACCGCCGTCCCACGTGGCCTGCGAGAACGTCATCCGGTGGTTCTGTCCGACCAGCTGCGCGACCTGTGTGAATGACAGATTCGGCTTGTCGATGCGTCGGAGGGCGTCGGCGTACGCGCCGGTCGTCGTGAGCTCCGTCGCCGCCGCGGGGGCGGCTCCGTATGACGACCCGAGCACCGGGGGCAGCACCCCCGCGATCACGAGAGCTCGCAGCACGGAGCGTCGGCTCCACAGCAGAGGATTGTCTTCGGCTCCATCGCCAGGCATTGAATCCATGATGCACATACTGCAATCCGTATGCGATCATGTCAATGCGTCGGCCTCGCGGGCCATGACGCCGCCTCGTCGCGCCACGCCGGTAACGTCGAGCAGGCAGAACCACCCGAAAGGACGCGTCCGGTGCCTCAGGATCCCCCCGCCGAACTGACCGAGTACTCGCTCGGCGCGCTGCTGACCCCCCTCGCGCCGCCTGCCGAGCCGGACGACTTCGACGACTTCTGGCGCGCGACCTTCCAGGAGTTCGGCGCAGGCCCCGTGCCGTGGGAACTCACCCGGGAACTCGCTCCGACCGAGACCCATCGAGTCTCCGAGGTCCGCTTCCACTCCTCCGCCGACGAGGCCGCCGCGGCCTACCTCCTGCTGCCGCACATCCTCGGGAGCGCGCCTCGCGGACTGGTCGTCGGGCACGGCTACGGTGGCCGCACGGCACCCGACCTCGACCGCATACCGCCCGACACGGCGGCGATCTTCCCGGTCGCACCGGGCACGCATATCGGCACTCCGAGCCGCTTTCCCGCTCTCCCCGACGAGCACGTGCTCGCCGGGATCGCGCACCGCGACACCTACTCGCACCGCTTCAGCGCGGCCGACATCTGGCGCGCGGCGACCATCCTGCTCGAGATGGTTCCCGCCGTGGCGGGGACACTCGACTTCAGCGGCGGGAGCTTCGGCGGCGGTATCGGCGCGCTCGCCCTCCCCTGGGACGAACGTTTCCGCCGCGCCGTCCTTGATGTGCCGAGCTTCGGCAACCACGACGTTCGGCTCTCGCGCCGATGCACGGGAAGCGGTGAGGCCGTGCGTCAGCATCTGCAGCGGCACCCCGAGGATCGACCTGTGCTCGACTACTTCGACGCGGCGATCGCGGCACGGCGGCTGCGACTCCCGGTGCAGGTGACGGCGGCCGTGCTCGATCCGGCCGTCGATCCTCGAGGTCAGTTCGCGGTCTATCACGCGCTGGCCGGACCGCGTCGCCTGAGCGTGAGAGCCGCAGGGCACCTCCCCGGCGAGATCGGCGAACTCTCGGACCGGCTCGCCCTGGAGGCCGGCATCGACTTCCTCGCGCTCCCCGAGGAGCGGCTGGGGTGACCACACCCGTGGCCTCCCAGGCAACGCATAGCGGTCTCCATAGAAATCACATAGGAGATTCCGCAGAATAGGGACATGACCAGCGACCTGCCCGAACTGCGCCGTCCCGACGGCTCCCCCCTGCGCATCCTCGCCGTCGACGACGAGCAGATGCTGACCGACCTGCTCGCGATGGCCCTGCGCATGGAGGGCTGGGAGGTGCGCACCGCATCCTCCGGTCTGGAAGCACTCCAGGTCGCCCGTGAGTTCGAACCCGACGCGCTCGTGCTCGACATCATGATGCCCGACCTCGACGGCATGTCCGTCCTGAAGCGGCTGCGTGAATCCGGGAACCTCGTCCCCGTGCTGTTCCTGACCGCCAAGGATGCCGTGGGCGACCGTGTCGCCGGCCTCACCGCCGGCGGCGACGACTACGTCACCAAGCCGTTCAGTCTGGAGGAGGTCATCGCCCGGCTGCGCGCGATCATCCGCCGCACCGGCCACGCGACCACCGACGACGGACAGTCGATCCTCCGCGTCGCCGACCTCACCCTCAACGAGGACAGCCACGAGGTCGTGCGTGACGGCACCGAGATCGAGCTCACCGCGACCGAGTTCGAGCTGCTCCGCTACCTGATGCGCAACGAGCGGAGGGTGCTGTCCAAAGCGCAGATCCTCGACCGGGTGTGGAGTTACGACTTCGGCGGCAAGTCCTCGGTCGTCGAGCTGTACATCTCGTACCTGCGCAAGAAGATCGATGCCGGCCGCACGCCGCTGCTGCACACCGTGCGCGGTGTCGGCTACATGATCAAGGCTCCGCAGTGAGCTCAGCGACGATGATGAGACGGCCGATGAGCCTGCAGACACGGCTGATGACCGCCGTGATCGGGTTCGTGTCGCTGATCCTCGTCATCGTCGCCGTCATCACCAGCGCCACGCTGGGTAAGACCATGGAGGATCAGCTCGACCAGAAGCTGAACGACAGCGCCCACGCGTTGGTCAGCGTCACCGAGGCCTTCGCCCCCTCTTCGGCGACGGCGCAGAACGTGCTGCTGGCCGGCCGGTACTCGCCGCCGGCGGGACTGCTCTTCGTCATCTCGAGCCCGGTGACCGGCTTCAGCGGGTCCATCGTGAAGAGCACCGCCGCCGATGAGCTCACCGGCACCCTGCAACCACTGACCGGCGAGCAGCTGAGCGAGATCGCCACCGCGTTGAAGGGCACGTCCGTCGCCACGGTGTCCCTCACCGACCTCGGCTCGTATCGGGTCATGGCGCTGCCCAGCACCAACGGCGTCCTGGCCGTGACCGGGCTCCCCCGCGACGAGATCCAGAACCAGCTCACGCAGCTGCTCACCGTGATCGCCCTCGCCACCATCGGCGGGCTGATCCTGCTGGCTCTCACGACCGCGATCACCATCCGGGTCAGCCTGCGCCCGCTCCGCGCCGTTGCGGTCACGGCCACCAGGGTCGCGAATCAGCAGCTCGATCGGGGCGAGGTCACCATCACCGAGCGGGTGCCGGCATCCGAAGCCGATCCGCGCACCGAGACCGGTCTGGTCGGCGCCTCCCTGAACAAGCTGCTCGATCACGTCAACACCTCGCTCGCCTCGCGCCAGAAGAACGAGGAGCGGATGCGCCGGTTCGTCGCCGACGCGAGTCACGAGCTGCGCACCCCGCTCGCCTCCATCCGCGGTTACTCGGAGCTGTCGCTGCGTGCGCTGCACCGGCAGCCGGCTGCAGAGCAGGGGCCCGAGGTCATCGAGAGCACGACGTCGTCGCTCGAGCGCATCCAGGCGCAGTCACTGCGGATGACCCGCCTCGTCGAGGACCTGCTGCTGCTGGCACGGCTCGACGAGGGGCAGGAGCTGGTCTACGGCACGGTCGACCTCACCCAGCTGGCGCTCGAAGGACTCTCGGATGCTCGGCCGACGGCCGCCGATCACCACTGGAGCATCGAGGTGCCGGATGAGCCCGTCACCGTCGTGGGCGATGCCGGGCGGATGCACCAGGTCGTCGCGAACCTCCTCGCGAATGCCCGCACGCACACGCCGGCCGGAACCAGGATCACCCTGAGCGTCGCACGGGAGGGCCAGGACGCCGTGCTGCGCGTGCACGACGACGGCCCCGGCATCGACCCCGCCATCCGCGACGAGCTCTTCGCGCGCTTCGCCCGCGGCGACAGCTCCCGGGCACGCCAGACCGGAGGAACCGGACTGGGTCTCGCGATCGTCAAGGCCATCGTCGAAGGTCACCACGGCGACATCTCCGTGGACAGCGTGCCCGGCGACACCACCTTCACCGTGCGCATCCCCGTCAACCCCGTCACCCCCGTCGACCCGGCGGCCGGGGCCTCCGGGGATGCCGGGCCCGAGGCCTGACCCGCCGGACCCTCCGCGGATCTCCTTCCCGTCGCACTCCCAGCCGGGTGGCGTAGCGAAGCGGGCGGAGAGGAGCGGGATCAGTACCCGGCGAAGGCGTCGGTCGTGAGGGCGCGCGCCTTCTGCAGCGCGGGAGCGAGGTCGGCGATCAGGCGCGGGGGCCCGGAGATGAACGCGTGGCGGGTGCCGAGGTCGGGAACCGTGCGCTCCAGCGTCTCGGCGTCCAGTCGCGCGCCCTGCGCCCAGGTCCAGTGCGCGGGGAGATCGAGCGGCTCGTCACGGGTGAACACGACCGTGCGCACGCCCGTCGCGGCGAGTTCGTCGCGGAACGCGAGCTCGGATGCCTCGGACGCCACGTACACGAGCACCACGTCGCGCTGCTGCCCCGTGGCCTGGAGCTGACGCAGCTGAGAGACGAACGGCGTGACGCCGATGCCCGCGGCGACCATCAGCACCGGGTGGTCGGTGCGCGGCAGGATGAAGTCGCCCCACGTGCCGGTGACCGCGAACGTCGCACCCGGTTCCGCAGCGGCCAGAGCACGCTTGTAGCTCGACGGATGCTTCTGGTCGCCATTCTTGTAGGCGATGCGCAACGTCGGCAGGTCGGCCGGCGCCGACACGATGCTGAACTCCCGCCGGGTGCCGCGCGCATCGGGTCGGTGATGCGGGACGTCGAGCTCGAGGTACTGCCCGGGCAGGAATCGCACCCTGCCCTTAGCCCGGAAGGTGAGCTCCTGCGCGGTCGGTGTGATGAACTCGCGGCGCTCGAGCACGAGCCGTACGGACCCGCGCAGAGCGAAGGCGAACGCCACCAGGTTGCCGATCAGGAGCGCGCGCTCCTGGCCCAGCGTGAAGAGTCCCGCGACCGAGATCGGCCAGCCCGCGAGGAGCCCCACCACCACGGCCACCACGAGCTGCTGGCGGCGGCGCGGCGGAAGCGTGAGCGGCTCGGAGAGCATGAACGCACCGAGGAACAGGAACGGCGACTGCAGCACCGCGAACTGCAGGGCGGTCAGCACATCGAAGGCGATGTCGAACTGCGCAGCCTGCACGGCCTGACGCACGACCGAGGTGACGACGGCCACCAGCACGAAGACCAGCACCACCCGCACCTTCTCGGTGCGCCACAGCACGGCGAGGCCGAGGATGAGCACGGGGACCGTCAGCACCGGGGTGCCGACCCACCAGGACGACGAAGTGCCCAGCCATTCGAACGCCCCGAAGGCCCCGAGGATCGAGACGACCGCCGCACCGAACGCCGCCGGGTTGAAGATGTGCCGACCGCGCCACGCGATCAGGTACTTCGACACACTCGCCACCGCTCCGGCGAGAGCGAGCCCGAGGAGGGCGCCGGGCTCGAGACCGGGGCGCAGCACGAACAGCAGGATCAGCGCGGTGACGAGGGAGGATTCGATGCGCCACGGGAGCCGCAGGATGCGTTGAGCTGCGGCGTCGACGGCCGAGATCACGATCGCGAGCACCAGGAAGGACGCCACCATCTCGAGCGGCGTGGGCGAGACGATCACGCCGAACAGCGAGAGCACGAAGGCGATCACCGCGAGGGCGATCAGAGCGAACAGCACGAGGCGGTACATCGACAGCGAGCCCAGCACCGCGAGGACCCGTTGACGTGCGGCGGCGAATGAGGTGATCACGTTCTCCACTCTTCCCTAGTTCGGTGCTGCGGGGCGCGTCTTCGCCCCCGCGAGGAACAGTTCGGCAGGGCATCCCGGCGAACGCTGCACCCGACCGTCGGTGCTCATCCGCACCCATTCCACGCCCCAGGCGGCGGCGAGTTCCGGTCCCCCGTCGAAGAACAGCGCGGTCGACACGGCGTCCGCCGTCATCGCGTCGGGGGCGAGCGCCCAGGTTGCCGCCCAGGTGTGCACCGGAACCCCTGTGCGGGCGTCGAGCACGTGGTGCAGCCCGTTCCCCCACGCACGACGGTTGACGGCGGAGGCGCAGAGCGCGTGGTCGCGCACCTCGACGACGCCGATCGCCTGGGTCGCGTCGTACGGATGCTCGAGCCCGATGCGCACACCGGAGCCGCGCACGCGGATGTCACCGCCCGCATCCACCACGACATCGCCCGGGACGTCCGCGAGCGCGCTCATCACGAGGTCGACCAGTCGACCCTTGCCCAGTGCGCCCACATCGAGGAGCGCGGGGGCCGATGCCACCACCTCGGCGGTCGTCCACGACACGTGGTCCTGCCACGCCTCCGGAGCGCGCACCGGATCGCCGGCGACGAGCGAATAGCCCGCGTCGTACCCGAGCGCTTCCAGACTCGCTGCGACCAGCGGATCGACGGCTCCGCCCGTGGCCGCCGACAGCTCGCGGTACGCGTCGAGCATCGGGCCGGCGTCGGGGGAGGCGAACGAGCCGCCCTCGCGCCCGAGCCGGGTCACGGCGGAGTCGGCACGGAATCGCGACCACTCGCGGTCGAAGCGCTCGATCTCCGCATCGACCGCCTCCCGCGCGGCGTCCGCGAGCGGATCCGTCGTCTCGATCTCCCAGTGCGTTCCGATCGCCTCGAAGCGCCAGCTCGCCATGCGGGCCCAGGCGCCTAGGCGGCCGCCTGCTCCTTGATCGACTCGACGGCGTCGTTGAATCCGCCACTGGTGAGAGAGGAGCCGGCGACGCGGCTGACGTTCAGCTCGTCGATCGACTTGCCCTCGACCTCGTCGGCGATGCCGTCGATGAACTGGCCCTGGTACTGCTCGGTCTCGGGCGCCTGCGGGTCGCCGGTGACCTCGACGTCGGTCACGACGCCGTCGGCGAGGGTCAGGGTGACGGAGATCTGCTCGACGGTCTCGGGCGTCTGGTACGAGCCGTCGGCCGTGTAGGTGCCGTCCGCGTAAGTGGCGGTGGAATCGCCGCCGGAGGACTCCGAAGAGCCTGCGTCGGGGGTGCTGCCGGTGTCGTTCGAGGCGTCCCCCGCGTCGGCGGGACCGGAGCATCCGGCGAGGACGAACAAGCCCGCGATCCCGAGGATGGCGGAACCCTTGCGGACAGAGGTCGGTACGGTCGTGCGGATCATGAGGGTCCTCCCGGCGCGGTGTCGTTCGACGGGTTCGTCGACCCTTCGACCGTAAGCACCGTGTCTATGCGCGGGCTGTGCCGTGACGATGCGTTACGCGTCGCCGCCGAACATGCTCGTCACGGACCCGTCTTCGAAGACCTCGTGGATGGCACGGGCGAGCAGCGGCGCGATCGGGAGGATCGTGAGCTTGTTCCACCGACGCGACTCGGTGAGCGGGATCGTATCGGTGATGACGACCTCGTCGATCGACGAATCCTGCAGGCGATCGGATGCCGGGTCGCTGAAGATCGCATGCGTCGCCGCGACGATCACTCGGTGCGCACCGGCCGCCTTGAGCGCCTGGGCGGCCTTGACGATCGTGCCACCGGTGTCGATCATGTCGTCGACGAGGAGGCAGGTGCGCCCCTCGACGGTTCCGACGATCTCGTGCACGGAGACCTGGTTGGCGACCTTCGGATCGCGGCGCTTGTGGATGATGGCGAGCGGGGCACCGAGGCTGTCCGACCAGGTGTCGGCGACGCGTACACGACCCATGTCCGGGGAGACGACCGTGAGGATCTCACGGTCCGCCGGCGAGAGCGTGCGCTCGAAGTAGTCCAGCAGCACGGGCTTGGCGAAGAGGTGGTCGACCGGGCCGTCGAAGAAGCCCTGGATCTGCGCCGCGTGCAGGTCGACGCTCATGACGCGATCGGCACCGGCGGTCTTGAGCAGGTCGGCGACGAGGCGGGCGCTGATCGGCTCGCGACCGCGGCCCTTCTTGTCCTGACGCGAATACGGATAGTAGGGGGCGACGACCGTGATGCGCTTGGCCGATGCGCGCTTGGCGGCATCGATCATGATGAGCGTCTCCATGAGCCACTCGTTGACCGGCTCGCCGAACGTCTGGATCAGGAAGAGATCGACACCGCGGATCGAGACCTCGAAGCGGGCGTAGATCTCACCGGAGGCGAACGTGCGGTGCTCGACCGGGGCGATCTCGGTGCCGAGCGCCTCGGCGACGGCCGCCGTGAGCTCGGGGTGCGAACGCCCCCCGGCGACGACGAGTCGCTTCTTCGTCTTCGCGATGATGCCGGGAGCCACGCCGTTGTCGCGATCCAGATCGACCGTCTTCTTCTTGCGCGCCATGCTCCGCCTATTCCGCCGAATTCTCGCGAGACGCAGCATCCGCCGCGCCCGTGCCTGCTCTGTTCTTCGCGACCCAGCCTTCGATGTTGCGCTGGGGTGCGACGGTCATGGCCAGTGCTCCGGCCGGGACATCCTTGCGGACGACCGCGCCGGCGCCGGTCTTCGCGCCAGCCCCCAGCCTAACGGGCGCGACGAGCACCGTGTGCGAGCCGGTGTGCACCTCGTCGCCGATCTCGGTGCGGTGCTTGTTCACGTCGTCGTAGTTCGCCGTGATGGTGCTCGCGCCGAGGTTGACGCCGCGGCCGATCGTCGCGTCGCCGACGTAGGAGAGGTGCGGGACCTTGCTGCCCTCGCCGATCTCGGCGTTCTTCGTCTCGACGTAGGCGCCGATCTTGCCCTTGGCGCCGAGGACCGTGCCCGCGCGGAGGAACGAGAACGGGCCGACCGTGGCCTCAGCGCCGATGACGGCGAGGGTCGCATCCGTGCGACGGACGGTCGCGTCCTCTCCGACCTCGCAGTCGACCAGGGTCGTGTCCGGTCCGATCACGGCACCCGAGGCGACGACCGTGGCGCCCAGGATGTGCGTGTTCGGAAGGAGGGTGACGTCGGGCGAGAGCTTCGCGTCGTCATCGATCCAGGTGGTGTTCGGGTCGATGACCGTGACGCCCTCGAGCTGCCAGCGGCGCACGATGCGCTGGTTGAGCAGGCGCCCGACCTCGGTCAGCTGTGCGCGGTCGTTCACCCCGAAGGTCACCGAGATGTCGGAGACGACGGATGCCGCCACACGGTCGCCATCGCGGCGGAGGAGGCCCGGCACGTCGGTCAGGTACATCTCGCCCTGCGCGTTGTCGAGGCTGAGCTGCGGCAGGTAGGTGCGAAGGGTCGAGGCCCGGAACACGTACATCCCGGCGTTGATCTCGCGCACGGCGGCTTCGTCCGCGCTCGCGTCCTTCTGCTCGACGATGCGGTCGACGCCGCCGTCGGCGTCACGGACCACACGGCCGTAACCCGTCGGATCTTCGACCAGCGCGGTCATCAGCGTGGCCGGCGCGCCGGACGCGCGGTGCTCCTCCACGAACGCGGAGAGCGTGTCGGCGTCGGCGAGCGGGCAGTCTCCGGAGAGCACGAGCACATCGCCCTCGAAGTCGCCGGGAAGGGCGTCGACCGCGACCTGCACGGCCCGTCCGGTTCCCGGAACGTCGTCCTGGTCGACGAACACCGCGTCGGGGTAGTCCTTCGCGAGGGCGTTCACGACCTGGTCACGCTCGTGCCGAACGACCACCTCGACGTGCGCGGCCTGCAGCCGCCCGGCGGTGGTGAGCACGTGCCCCACCAGAGGACGCCCGCCGATCGGGTGCAGCACCTTGGGCAGACGCGACTTCATGCGCGTGCCCTGGCCTGCAGCGAGGACGATGATGGCGAGATTGTTCCCAGTCATGCTCCGCCGCCAGGACTCGAACCTAGACCTAACAGCTCCAAAGGCTGTCGTGCTGCCATTACACCACGGCGGACCGCG
>JAQZBG010000384.1 GCA_029239165.1 Microbacterium sp.
AGCATGACGTTCTCGGCGACACTGAGGTTCGGGGCCAGCTGCGTCTCCTGGAAGACGGTGGCGATGCCGGCGGCTCGGCTGTCGGCGACACCGCCGAAACGCCGAGGCTCACCGTCGACGAAGACGACTCCCGCGTCGGGAGCGCGCGTGCCCGTCAGCACCGAGACGAGGGTCGACTTTCCCGCCGCGTTCTCGCCCATCACGGCATGCACCTCACCGGGGAAGAGCCGGAAGTCGACCTCGTCGAGCGCTCGCGCCCCGGGGAAGTCGACCGTGATCCCCTGCAGCCGGACGAGCGGCGCCGGGGTCTGCTCGGCGCTCACCGCCCCTCCCGCGGTGCGGCCGACGAGGCACGAGGCACCAGCTCGGTCGGGATGCGGGTCAGCGCCGGAATCTCCCGACCCTCGATCGCGGCGCGGAGCATCTCGACCACCGCGACACCCAGTGCACCGAAGTCCTGGCGGACGGTGGTGAGGGGCGGCACGAAATGGCGGGCGAGCGGCACGTCGTCGAAGCCGACGACGCTGATGTCGTTCGGCACGTCGAAGCCCTTGTCGTGCAGACCGTGGATGAGCCCGATGGCCATGTCGTCGTTGGCCGCGAACACGGCCGTGTAGTCGGGGAGCCGCTGCAGACCCATCGCGAAGTCGTAGGCGAAATCAGCCGACCAGTCCCCCACCACGATCGGTCGCTCGCGGATGCCCCACGACTTGGCCCGGGAGTGGAAGGCCCGTTCCCTGGCACGCGCATCGAGCCAGTCCAGCGGTCCGGAGATGTGGAGGATGTCGCGGTGGCCGAGCGCGACGAGGTGATCGACCACGAGGGTCGTCCCGGCGTGCTGGTCGATCGACACCGTGAGGAAGGTCGGGTCCGCGTCGGCCTTGACGACGAGCATCGGCACGTTGATCGCGATCCTCCGCAAGGCGGCCACCGACGACGAGCGGGGAGCGATCACGCAGAGGGCATCGACACCCTGCGTGACGAGGTGGTCCACCGCCTCCTGCGGGGTGAGCGTGTCCCCTTCGTGGAGCGCGATCGGCGTGACCGAGTAGCCGGCCGCGCGCGATGACATCTCCACGGCGCGCAGGATGCTCGTGGGGCCGTACGCCACCGCGCTCTCGACGATCACTCCGATGCGCTGCGTGCGCTGGGTGGCGAGCGCCCTGGCGACGAGGTTCGGCCGGTAGTCGAGCTCTTCGATCGCCTCGAGCACGCGCCGCCGGGTGTCGGGCTTGATGTTCGGGTGGTCGTTCAGCACCCGGGAGACGGTCATGTGCGAGACCCCGGCGATCGTCGCGACCTGCCGGATGTTGGGCTTGTCCGAGCCGACGTTCACCATGTGCACCTCCGTCGGCTGCTCCGGTGATGTTACCGAGAACAACCGAGGGGGTGCAACGACCCCTGCTACAGTCCGAGACGCTCCAGGTACGGGTTCACCAGGCGGCGCTCGGGGTCGTAGCGGGCGGCGAGCGCGGCGAAGTCGTCCCACCGCGAGTACCGCGAGCGCGTCTCGGCGCCATCCAGGGTGAACACCTTGCCCCAGTGCGGACGGGCGGTCTGCGGCAGCGCGGCCTCGATCGTCGGCAGCAGTGCGCGGACCGCCGCCTCGTCGGGCTTCCACGTGAAGTGCAGGCCGACGGCATCCGTCCCGTGCGACGAGCTGAGCCACAGGTCGTCCGCGCGTACCGTACGGATCTCGTTCACCAGCAGCAGCGGCGCGATCTGCCCGGCGAGCGTCCGCACGGCCTGGATCGCGGCCACCGCATCCGCCCGGGGCACCAGGTACTCGCTCTGGATCTCGGCGCCGGCCGACGGTGTGAACTCGAGCTTGAAGTGCGGCAGCCGCTCGAACCAGGGACCGGCGACCCCGAGCTGCTCGGTGCACGCAGCCGGGTCGACCCCGAGGATCGGATGCCGCTTGCTCACTGCCGGCACGGCACCGAGCTTCTCGAACAGCGACTCCCGCGCGGCTTCCCGCGCCTCGGGCTGCCGCTGCTTGACCCAGATCTGGTCGACGAAGTCGGTGCGTTCCCAGGTCGAGAACAGACTCACGCTGGTGCCGATCGAGGTCACCGCATCGAAGTCCGCGAGCACCGAATCCCAGTCGGGGCGCTCGAACACGTGCTGGGCGACCTCGTACGTCGGCTCGACGTCGAGCGTCACATCGAGCACGGCACCGAGCGCACCGAGGCCGACGACCGCACCGTCGAAGTCGGCATCGCCGCGCTCGAGCGTGCGGGTCTCGCCGGAAGGCGTGAGGATCGTGAGGCCGCGGACCGCACTCGCGAGCGACCCGATCGCATCGCCCGACCCGTGGGTCCCGGTGGCGACGGCGCCGGCGACGGAGATGTGCGGCAGCGAGGCCAGGTTGGCGAGTGCGAGCCCTTCGGCGTCGAGCAGCGGCGCGATGTCGCCGTAGCGGGCCGCACCGGACACCGTCACGGCCGTGCGGTTCGCGTTCACCTCGAACACCGCGGGCAGCCGGTCGAGCGCGACGAGCGCGCCGTCGGTGTCGGCGATGTCGTTGAAGCAGTGCCGCGAGCCGAGGATGCGCACCGGTCCGCCCTGGTCGAGCAGAGCACCGAGCTCGTCGACCGTCTCGGGGTGCGCGATCGTCGAGGCCCGGTACGTGAGGTTGCCTGCCCAGTTGCGTTCGGTGGTCATGGCGCCATGATAGCCAGCGGGCGGTGCGCTACATCGATGTACTCCGCCGGCCCGGCGCTAGGCTGACCGGATGACAGCGCAGCCGCCGCCCCGCGCCACGATGAAGGACGTCGCCGCCCTCGCCGGGGTGTCGACGAAGACCGTCTCGAACGTGGTCACCGGCACGGTTCCCGTCAACGACAGCACCCGGGCGAAGGTCGAATCCGCGATGGCGCAGCTCGACTTCGTGCCCAACCTCAGCGCCAGGGGGCTGCGCAAGGGACGATCGGGGATCATCGCCGTCGCCCTCCCGGATCTCGCCACCGCGTTCTCCGCCGAGCTCGTGCACCGTATCGTCGAGGCCGCGCACGAGCGGGGCCTGGCCGTGCAGATCGAGGAGACGGCATCCGAACCCGAGCGCGAGAAGGAGCTCGTCTCCCGCGCACGGGCGCACCTGGTGGACGGCCTCATCCTCAATCCCATCCGCCTCGAGGACAGCGTGCTGAAGTACGCCGACCGCCTCCCGCCGCTCGTGGTGATCGGCGAGGTCGAGCAGAACCGCGCCGATCACGTGCGCATCGACAGTCGGCAGGCCGC
>JAQZBG010000385.1 GCA_029239165.1 Microbacterium sp.
TGGCCGACAAGGATGACGGGTCCGCCGATGGAGGCGATGACGTCGCTTACGTAGGCGGCGTCGACGGCGAGGCTGCGCAACGGGTTCGCAATCGCGACGACCGTCACGCCGTGGCTCTGCAGCCGGCTGATGACCGCATTCCAGGAGGCGGATTCGGCAAACGCGCCGTGGACGAGGACGATGGTGGGCTTCTCGATGGACATGGTTTCTTCTTTCTTCTGGGGTGGGGGTCGTGCGGGGTCAGGCGGCGGTCAGGGCTTTGCGGAGCACATGGATGGCCTGCTCGATCGCGGCCGTGGTCGCGGCGGAACTGCGCAGAGGGTTGAGCATCATGAAGTCGTGGATCGTGCCGTCGTAACGCACGAGAGTCGTCCGCACGCCGGCCTCGATGAGCTTGCGGCCGTATGCCTCTCCCTCGTCGCGGAGCACGTCGTTCTCATCGACGATGAGGAGGGTCTCCGGCAACCCTTCGAGCTCGCTGATGGGGGCACGGAGCGGGGAGGCGGTCACGTCCTTGCGTGCTTCCACGTCGGGGACGTAGCAGTCCCAGAACCAGGCCATCGCGTCGGCGCGCAGGTGGTAGCCCTCGGCGTACTCGCGGTAGCTCTCGGTGTCCTGACCGGCATCGGTGACGGGGTAGTACAGCGACTGGTGGAGGAAGACGACGTCGCCGCGACGCTTGGCGAGGATGGCGACGACGGCGGCCATGTTCCCGCCGACGGAGTCACCGGCGATGGCGAGCCGGGAGGCGTCGAGGCCCTTGCTCACGCCCTCGTCCATGATCCAGCGCGCGGTCGCGTAGACCTGCTCGATGGCGACGGGGTGGTGCGCCTCCGGCGAGCGCTCATATTCGACGAAGACGATCGCCGCCTGCACACCGTTCGCGAGTTCACGCACCAGCCGGTCATGCGTGCCGGAGTTGCCCAGCACCCAGCCGCCGCCGTGGACGTAGAGGACGACGGGGAGGTCACCCGTCGTGCCGATGGGCTTGACGATGCGCACCTGCACGTCGCCGACCTCCGCGCGGACGGTGATCCACTCGTCGACGACATCCGCTTTCGCGATGTGGCCGGCCTGGACATCGTCCAGCAGCTTTCGGGCGCCGTCGACACCGAGGTCGGCGAGGAACGGCGGCTTTCCTGCGGCGTCGGCGAATGCCCGGGCTTCGGCTTCGAGTACATGGTCGGTCATGACAGATCCTTTCGTGTGGGTAGGAGCCGATGCGGATCGTCGCCGATCATGTGGCTCATGCAAGAGAGGACCAGGTGAGGCCGAAGAATGTGACGACGATCCGGGAGTGACCGCGCAGCGCATCGGGCGTGTCACAACCCGAGCGGCTGCGCGGTCATATTCCTGCGGAGAGGATCCGGAACCGGCAATCGACAACGAGGAGAGACATGAGAATCACGGTCATCGGCGGAACGGGTCTGATCGGCACGAGAGTCGTCCGCACGCTGCGTGCGCGCGGGCACGATGTCGTCGCCGCCGCGCGCTCCACCGGCGTCAACTCGTATACGGGCGAAGGACTGGAGGATGCCCTCACCGGCGCAGACGTCGTCGTCGACGTGTCGAACTCCTCGTACACCGACGAGGAGGCCGCCCGGGACTTCTTCTACACCTCGACCATGAACCTCCTCACCTACGGCGAGGCTGCCGGAGTGCGCCATCACGTCGCGCTCTCCGTCGTCGGCACCGACCGCCTCGCCCGCGCGGAAGGCGGCTACTTCGTGGCGAAGGAGCAGCAGGAGCGGATGATCGTCGAGTCCCGACGCCCCTACTCCCTCGTGCACGCCACGCAGTTCTTCGAGTTCATCCGCAACATCACCGATCAGGCGGCACGCAGTGGCACCGTCCGGGTCGCTGATGTGCTCGTGCAGCCGATGGCCGCCGACGATGTCGCCGAAGCCGTGGCTCGCACGGCCGTCGGCGACCCCCTCTTCGGCATGGTGGAGTTCGGCGGCCCGGAGGTCTTCAGCCTCGAGCAGATCGCCGCCCAGGATCTCCGGGCACGGCAGGACGAGCGCGAGGTGGTCGCCGACCCGCTCGGCACCTATTTCGGAGCGCGTCTGCAGAACCGCGACCTGCTCCCCGAGGCCACAGCGACGATCGCTCCGACGCGCTACCACGAGTGGCGTATCGCGCCGAGCGCCTGACGCTCACTCCGCGCCAGACGGCATCCGTCACATCGGGAGCGCCCGCTCGGTCATAGCTGATGGGCACCCCGTTCGGCGCCCCGGAAAGGAAGGCATGAAATGGCAAAGATCGTCGTCATCGGAGGAACCGGGCTCATCGGCTCGAAAGTCGTCGCGAAGCTGAGCGCGCACGGCCACGAGGCCGTCGCGGCCTCTCCCAACACCGGTGTCAACTCCCTCACCGGCGAAGGCCTCGCGGAGGTCCTGGTCGGCGCGAACACGGTCGTCGACGTCTCCAACTCGCCGTCGTTCGAGGCCGAGGACGTTCTCAGGTTCTTCACGACCTCTACGCGCAACCTGCTGGAGGCCGAGGCGGCTGCCGGTGTGACCCATCACGTCGCGCTCACGATCGTGGGCACGAACCGCCCGCAGCACATCGACTACTTCGCCGCCAAGGTCGCGCAGGAGCAGCTCATCCGCGAGTCGGGTATCCCGTACTCGCTCGTGCACGCCACGCAGTTCTTCGAGTTCGTCGGCAGCATCGCCGACATCTCGACCGAGGGCGACACCGTGAGCCTGCCCGGCGCGTTGATCCAGCCCATCGCCGCCGAGGACGTGGCGACGGCCGTCGCGCGCGCTGCGGCGGGAGAACCGGGCGGCGACTTCGAGATCGCGGGCCCGGAGGCCATGGGCATGGATGAGTTCGCCCGGCGTGCGCTGGCATTCCGGGGCGACTCGCGCACGGTCGTCCGTGACGACACGGCTCCCTACTACGGCGCCGTGATCGAGGAGCGCACGCTCATCCCGCTCGAGGGCGCGCACATCTTCGAGACGACTCTCGAACAGTGGCTGCCGCTGAACCCGCCCCGCAAGTAACAGACCGCACCACGAAGCGGGCACCCACCTCGGTTGAGGAGGGTGCCCGCTTCTTCGGGTCACTGGCAGGTGACTGCCGCCCCGGCAGTCCCTCACGCCCGCCGGAACCGCGCGGCCAGCGTCGGGTCGACGTCGACATCGCCGAAGGCTGCCGTCCACGCGCCGTCCACGGCGATCGACTGACCGCTGAGATACGGGGCCTCGTCGGAGAGCAGGAAGGCGGTCACCGCGGGTCCCATCGGGGGGCCTTCGGCGAGCCCGCGCTCTTCGGCGGCGGGGTCGGGGGCTGCGGCGATCTTCGCTTCGAGATGCGGGGTGCGCACGCCGCCGGGGGCCACCGTGTTGGCACGGATGCCGAGCCGACCGTAGCTCACGGCCACGCTGCGGGTCAGCGCGTCGATACCGCCCTTCGTGAACTCGTAGGCCGCGTGGTCGGGGTGACTGGCGCGGCCGTGGATCGAGCCGACGTTGACGATCGCTCCGGCGAGGCCCTGATCGATGAAGGCCGACACTGCGGTCGAGCACCCCCAGATGTAGCCGAAGCCGTTGATGTCGAGGATCTCCCGGACGACGCTCTCATCGAGTTCGTGCAGCGGGGTGTGCTTCGTGATGCCGGCGTTGTTGACCCATCCGGCCAGGGGCGCCCGTGCGAGCGCTGCCTCCGCGGCCCGCTGGTGGACGGCGCGGTCCGAGGCGTCGCCGAGCACGACCTCGGCCACGATCCCCTCCTCGACGGTGCCCGACCCCGGGGAACGCTCCAGTCCCACGACGATCCATCCGTCGGCCGTGAGTCGCTCGGCGATGGCGCGACCGATGCCCTTTCCGCTGCCGGTCACCACGACGCTGCGTGCGGATTCGGTCATGATGTGTCCTCTCGGCGCGGCAGACGGTCGGCTCGCGTGTGCATCGACCGTGCTCGGGCGCATCCTCGGCATACGAATTTGCTATAGCAGTCACACGATCATAGCGGGGAGAGGTGTCGTCGGCGCACGGAAGAACGCTCCGTTCCGGTGGTGCGCCCGCACCGGAACGGAGCGGACTCAGCGCGTCGGCGCGGGAGCCGAATCCACGATCGACGTCGTGAACGTCTGCACGCCGTCCGGCAGACCGTCCGGAACGATCGCGTTCGGATGCCGCTGCGGATCGATGACGGAGACGAGCATCCCCGTCCGCGTGTCGACCACGAACTGCTGTCTCCAGCCGTCGTTGTTCCGCTCGATCGTGGCCAGGTCTCCGTCTTCCGCGACGAGGCTGATCTCCGGCAGTCGGGACAGTGCGCCGAGGAGTGCCGCGCGCAGGTCCGCCGGCGGCAGATTCTGATGAAGCGCATTCAGGATCGCCAGCCCCGCGTAACCGCCCGGTGTCTGCGCCTCGAACCACGCCAGCAGGGCGTCGGGGTCGCGCGGCATCTCGTCGTACTGATCCCGGTACACATCGATCGTCTGCGTCTCTTCGCCGTACGTCCGGACGCCCGCGGGATACGCCGTCACCGAGGCCTTGTCGAACTGCGGTTCGGCCAGCACGCTCTCCAAGAAGGCCTGCCCGTCGGGGCCGTACACGCCCGTGATCTCCTCGGACCGGGTCTCCACGATCCAGTCGTCCGTCCGGTCAGCCGGCACATACAGCACATCCACCCGGTGCCTTCGGAACGCTCCGCTCTCCGCCGGGAGGTCTTGCGACGTGCCGTCGGTGAAAACCTGGTCCAGTATGGTCTCCACGCGCAGGTACTGCCCCGGCGCCAGTTGCGCATCGACAGCCCCGACCTGCGCCAAGGCCGCCTCCGACGCCCGCTCCAGCACCTCGGCCGCCGCGGCGGTGGAGGAGCCCGAGGGGGCGACGACACTGCCGGCGACGATCGAGAGCACCGCGAACGTGCCCAGCGCCGCGGCGCCGATACCGCCGACCCCGAGTCCGACGCCCCACCCGATCCGCCGGCGCCGCTTCGCCTTCGCCGGGCGCGGCCTCGACCGCTCGATCTCGATCTCCAGCACCCGCTGAGCCACACTCAGGTGTTCTGCCTCCACGTGCGCCTCATCCGAGCGGAGCTCGCGCACCTCATCCAGCAACTGCATTGGTCTCCTCCTTCGCCATCCAGGTCACACGTGCCGCTGCCTTCGAACCAGGGGGCGCGAGTTTGCGACGCACCCGGCTCAGCTTCGACCGGACCGTGCCGATCGGCATCCGCAGCGCGTCCGCGATCTGCTCGTAGGTGAGATCGCCCCACGCGTAGAGGAGCAGCACGTCACGCTCCTTCTGCGAGAGCGCCGCTATCCGCGGCCCGAGTTCGCGCACGGCGGATGACGCGTCGATGCGCGCGTCCGAGCGTTCCTCATGCGAGGCCGAGGAGTCCGGCTGCTCCGTCGCGCTCGCGAGCCACTGGCGTTCCTCGGTGCGGCGATGCCGGTGCATCACGCGCGTCGCTATCCCCAGCAGCCACGGCCGCGCGGATTCCGCGGTCGGATCGAACGACGAGCGCCTGCGGAACGCCACGAGGAACGTCTCGCTCAGCACGTCGTCGACGGCATCGAGCCCCACGCGGCGACGCGTGTACCCGCCGATCGCCGACGCATGGCGCTGGAAGATCTGCGCGAACAGCTCGGGCTCGGCTATCGACCGGGAGATGATTTCGCTGTCGTTGTCCACACTATGTATTCCTCGTTC
>JAQZBG010000386.1 GCA_029239165.1 Microbacterium sp.
TGGTGGCGCTTCGTCGGCACCGGCCCCGTCGAGTGGGTCATGGGCTGGCTGACCGGTCGGCGCAAGCCTCTGCTCCGCGGGCGATGACCGCAGCCTCGCGACGCTGACACCGCGTCAGGCGGGGGAGACCTCGACGGCTGCACGGATGCTGTCGATCAGCACCCGCACCTCGTCGCTTCCGACCGCCAACGGACCGGCCTGCGTTCCGTCGGTACCGATGAGGGCGGCGACCGGAGTCGAGGCTCCGATGTCGAGCGCGGCAGCGACCGAACCGCCCACATCGAGCGCGAATCGGGTCGATGCCGGAAGGCCGTGCGGCGGCTCTGTGCCCGCGGCGACGCTCACGGCGCGCTGGATCACGTAGATGTCGGCGACGGCCGCCAGAGGGGCTTCTGCGGCTTTGAGCGATGCCATGGCAGTCGCACACGCGTGACACCCCGGCGCGACGAACACCAGAAGGCGGGCGCGAACCGCGGGAGCCAGTACGTCGACGATCTCGGCAGTGGCGGGCAGCAGTACGGCGCCCGCTCCGCGCGGGATTGGTGCTTGCGCTCGTGCCCCGTCATCCGACGCGCGGACCACGGACCAGACGGCGACGGCGATCAGGATCCCGGAGCCGACGGCACCGAGCACGAGAGGTGCCGAGGGCCCCGCGAGAAGCGTGGCCGGAATCCCGACGGCTTCCGAGACAGCGGCCGCGGTCACGGCCCCTGCCAGCACGGAGGCGGCGATCGTGGTGAGGACGGCATTGCGCACGATGAGCCGGGGCCCGATCGCTGCAGGGAGCCAGTCGCCGAAGCAACCGCAGTCATCGGTCGCACCGAGTCTGTGTGCCCGGACGACGGCGATCAGGAGACCGGACGTGAGCAGGAGGGCTGCGCCCGCGAAGCCGACGAAGTACCAGCCCGCAGTGACGAGCAGGCCCACCGTGGCGGCCGCCTCGATTGTGATCAGCGATACCGCTGCGGTTCTCGGGTGGCGCACCGGAATCCGCAACGCGACGAATGCCGCGCGTCCGCGGTCCGCCGAGCGCAGCTTTCCGATGGCGCTCGCCCCGAAGACGACAGCGAGGAACACGGCAAGCGGAACGAGGAATGCGCTCATCTGGTGATTCTCCCGCATCGGCGAAGCGGCCGGTCGGCGAGCTGCCGGTGAGACGACGAAGAGCGCCGCCCCCAGGGCCGGCGCTCTCCTTCGAACATCGACTCAGAGAAGCGAGATGCCCACGTCCGACGAGGTCGAGTTGTTGCCCGTGACCGAGTCGCCCGTGACCGTCGCGGTCATGACCTGCTGGGGCCCACCGAGCAGCGAGGTGAGAAGCGTGATGTTCAGCAGCGAGTCGAGCGTGGTGCCCAGGCCGATCACGATGTTGCCTCCGGCGGGGATCGAGGGCAGCGTCAGAGTGTAGTTGCCGTCCGTGCCGCCGACGTCGACGCCTGCCACGGTCGCGATGTTCAGGCTCAGCAGGCCAGGGTTGTACTGGACGACCGCGGTCGCGCCGGCCGGGGAGGCATCGGTGCCGTTGTTCGTGATCGTCAGCGTGTTGACGGTCGTCACCGACGCGAGGAAACCGAGGTTCAGCGTGAGCGGGCCGCTGAGCGCGGGAACGAGATCGTCGTTCAGCACCGACGCGGCAGCGAGCGGCGTGGCGACGGCTGCCGCGATGACGGGGACCGACCACGCGGCGCCCTTGACGATCGTGCGGCGTGAGATGCCCTTGTTCTTCTGGATTTCCTCGGTCACGTGAGTGCCCTCCCTGTTAGATGCAGATGCGGTTTCCCGCGGTGTCGTGAAGAGGCGACACGTTGTCTGCATCCCCCAGGAGCCCCTTCGTGGTCATCAAGCTAGGGCGGGGGAAAGGGACGGAAATGTGGTTTCCGGGAACTCGGCGCACGGTGCGCTCAACCTGCGCGTTCTGTGCGTTCCGCCTGCGCGGAGCTAGGCCCGACGCGAAGAGCGAAGTGTTCGCGGGGTGGCCTGGTAGGCCTCGTCGAGTGCCCTGCGCATGCTCATCGGAGAGTGGAATCCGGCGCGCTGCGCGATCTGATCGATGCTCAGCACGTCGTACCGGCTGTCGACGAGCAGCGAGTGTGCGAGCCGCGCGCGTTGCCGGCGGATCTCCGCCGCGACGCTGTTGCCGGATTCGGAGAACACGAGCTGCAGCTGTCGCAGCGACGACTGGACCTCGTGCGCCACACGCGACGGATTCAGGGACGGGTCTCCGCACTGTTGCGAGATCACGGCGATGGCGCGCTCGCGCAGCACGGCGTGCGGTGAGCCCTGCCCGCTGACCCCGCCGATCCGGTCGAGCAGCACCGCCCCGCACATCTCCATCACCAGCTGCTCGATCGCGTACTGCTCGATCGCCGATGCCTGGTCGTCGGTGTCGAGCAGGCACCCGATGAACTGCTGCATCGAGGTGTCCAGGAGCCGGCGATTCGGGAACACGCCCGCGTCGGGCGGCAGCGCGGGCACGAACGACGCGATGGCCGTGCGGGGGATGAGAGCGGCGACGAAGCGCCACTGTCCTGCCCACCGCAGTCGGCGCGTGATGCCGTGTGCGGCGACGACGAGACCGCCCTCGGTCTCGACCCAGGGCTCGCCCTCGACGCGTGACCAGAGCGCCTGCGCCTCGACGAAGGCGAAGACGGCGTGATCGGGGTACGTGCCCACCGTGTCGACGTGGAGTTCGGAGGTTCCTCCGCTCGTGCCGAGCAGGCGCACGCCGCCCGAGGTGCGTTCGCGGGAACGGAGTCCAGGGCGGTCGCCGACGCGCCGGACGCCGTGCTTCGCAAGCTCTCTGTCGTCGATGACCTGAGCGGATGTGTGACTCACGAGACGTTCCCCCTCAGGGTGCCAACGTGCAGCAGCAGCGCCTCTGTGATCGGGGTGGCTTCGGGTCCGAAGCCTCGATTCAGTGGTGTATTGAATAAAGATTCAATCATCCTGCCCCTCCTGTCAACACAGATCTCGATTCGTGTAGTGAGACGACACGAAACTCATCTGCATCCCCCAGGAGCCTCACTGCGAGCCACCGTAGAGCGCCAGGCGGGGAATGTCCGGCGAATGGAAGAAAAGCGCGCAATGCGCGTTGTTCCTGCGCGCGTTGTGCTTTTGCGTCCTCGGCTCGCCGACGCGACGAACGTGGATAGGCTTGCTGCCATGCCCGATCGCTTCCTCGTCAACGCGGTCGGAGCCGTCATCGAGATCGACGCTGCT
>JAQZBG010000387.1 GCA_029239165.1 Microbacterium sp.
CCCCCACAGCGAGAACCAGAACTGCGAAGCCTGAAGCCATCCCTCGAACGGCACGAACCCGCCGACGCCACCGACGATCCAGTGTCGGCGCCACGCGAGTTCTGTCGCGAGATAGGCACCGGGATCGCCCGTGACGAGTCCGGCGATCAGCTGCCAAGCGAAGCCCGCCGCGGTCGCGAGTGCCCCGAGCGCGAGGATGTGCGCGATCTCCCGCCCGGCAAGCGGTTCCTTCCTGCGACGGACCCAACGCACGACACCGTGCAATCCGAGGTAGAGGGCGAAGGCGAGGATCCCCGGTCGCGTGAAGGCCATCACCGGGATGAGGACGTAGAGCCGGCCGTACCCGTGCCTGATCGTCGCGTCGAGCGCGAGGAACAGCAGCAGCAGGAAGAGCGTCTCGGCATAGCCGACCTGGAACATGGCGCCGATCGGCCCGGCAGCGAAGAATACGACCGCCCAGAGAGCGGCGGAGGCGCCGATACGGTCGCGAAGCAGACGATGAAGCGCGAGACAGGCCAGATATCCCGCCACCAGCGAGATCAGGAGAGCGCCGACCCCCCAGGAGCCGAAGACGAAGCCCACCGCCTTCGCCGCATATGCGAACACCGGCATGAAAGCCCAGGCGTTCTCGGCGACGTCACCCGACTCGGTCAGCGGCAGCTCGGTCGGATAACCGGACTCCGCGACCAGCCAATACCACTGGGCGTCCCACCCGAGGACGAAGTCGTCGAGTCCGGCATCCGCTCCGAACCGCGAGAACGACGTCGACAGCGACGCGGCGACGAGCAGGAAGATCGTGGTCGTCGCCCGCGCGACGAGGTAGATGACCGCGATCCTCCACGCGATCGGCGTCCGTGCCCAGCGGCGAACCGCGCTCAGGGCGAGGTGAGCCATGCGCGCAGTCCCCGCTCCACGGCATCGATCTGTGCGAGCGGTACGCGCTCCTCGTCATGGTGGGCGAGGTGCGGGTCGCCCGGGCCGTAGTTCACCGCGGGGATGCCGAGGGCGGAGAAGCGGGCGACGTCGGTCCAGCCGTACTTCGGACGCGGCTCGGCACCCACCGCCGCCACGAACTGCTTCGCGATCTCGGCGTCGAGTCCGGGGCGCGCGCCTTCGGCCGCGTCGGTGATCTCGACATCGAACCCGGCGAGAACTCCCCGGAGGTGGGCTGCGGCATCCGCAGCCGACTTGCTCGGAGCGAAGCGGTAGTTGACCTCGACCTCGCACGCGTCGGGGATGACGTTGCCCGCGACGCCACCGGCGATGCGCACGGCGCTCAGGCTCTCGCGATACAGCAGGCCCTCGACCAGCACCTCCTTGGCGCGATACTCGGAAAGGCGGGTCAGGATCGGCGCGGCACGGTGGATCGCGTTCTCGCCGATCCAGGCGCGTGCGCTGTGCGCGCGAACCCCGCTGGTGCGCACGATCGCGCGAAGCGTGCCGTTGCACCCGCCCTCGACCTCGCCGTTGGACGGTTCGCCGAGGATCGCGAAGTCCGCCTGGAACAGGTCCGGTCGCACAGCGGCGAGCAGGCCGAGGCCGTTCTTGGACGCCTCGATCTCCTCGTTGTCGTACCACAACCACGTGATGTCGATCGCGGGATCCGTGAGCTCCGCCGCGAGCTTGAGCTGCACGGCCGTGCCCGCCTTCATGTCGACCGTCCCGCGGCCCCAGAGATACGGGACGCCGTCGATCACCATGTCCCTCGTGGGCAGGTTGGCGTTGATCGGCACGGTGTCGATGTGACCGGCGATGGCGACGCGCTGCGCTCGGCCGAGGTTCGTGCGGGCGACGATCGTGTTCCCGTGGCGGAACACCTCGAGGTGCGCCAGCGGGGTGATCGCCGCCTCGATCGCATCGGCGAGCGGCTTCTCGTCGCCGGAGACGCTCGGGATGTCGCAGATCGCACGGGTGAGGTCGACGGAGGACGCGGTCAGATCGAGCACCATGGGTCAAGCCTACTTACCCCGTCATGCATGAAGTCCCCGGCCTGTCGGCGCGATAGCGTGGAGGGATGAGCGACGCACGCACCGTATGGGGTACCGGCCTGACCACGATCGCCGGAGACGGCACCGTCCTCGATGCGTGGTACCCGGTGGTCCACACCGGTTCGGTCGCCTCGGACGAAGCCGCGGCCGCCGCGCTCGCGCCGCTCGTCGGACCCGATGAGCGGCGCAATGTCACCGTCGAGGTCGTCCAGCTCGAGATCGACCTCGATGAGGCGCCCGCCTCCACGGCCGACGCGTACCTGCGCCTGCACGCCCTCTCTCACCTCGTGGTGCGCCCGAACGAATTGAACCTCGACGGCATCTTCGGCCACCTGCCGAACGTCGCGTGGACGAACGCCGGACCCGTGCTCCCCGCCGATGCCGCGCGTCTCCGCCCGCACCTTCAGCGCGCCGGCATCCAGGTCCAGGGCCTGGACAAGTTCCCCCGCCTGACCGACTACGTGCAGCCCGTCGGCGTCCGGATCGCGGATGCCTCCCGCGTCCGGCTCGGCGCACACCTCTCCCCCGGGACAACCGTCATGCACGAGGGTTTCGTCAACTTCAACGCCGGGACGCTCGGTTCGTCGATGGTCGAGGGCCGCATCTCGCAGGGAGTCGTCGTGGGCGACGGCAGTGACATCGGCGGCGGTTCCTCGATCATGGGCACGCTCTCGGGCGGGGGCACGCACCGCGTGTCGATCGGCGCGCGCACCCTGCTCGGAGCGAATGCGGGAATCGGCATCTCGCTCGGCGACGACTGCGTCGTGGAGGCGGGCCTCTACGTGACCGCCGGAACGAAGATCGTCCTCGTCGACGGGCCGGCGACACCGGACGGCGGGCGCAAGACGGTGAAGGGCGCAGAGCTCTCCGGCCAGCACGGCCTCCTCTTCCGCCGCAACTCCCTCAGCGGCGCCGTCGAAGCCGTGCGTCGCGCCGGAGTGGGCGTGACGCTGAACGAGGCGCTGCACGCCTGAGAGGGATGCGAGCGCCGTCTTCTGCTCCCGTCGACGGCCCGCGACCCGCGGGTGGAGGCGGCATGCAGCTGACGGTATGCACGCACTGGTAGACTGAGGTCGTTGCCCGCACCGCCGGTGCTGCAACATCGTCGTCGTCATGGGGTCTCCGAGGACCGAAGCGAGCAGAACTGCTCCCACCACCAGCATGAGCTGGCATTTCGAACGGCGAACCGATGCGCAAATCTGCGCCGTCGCCCACCTCACCCCT
>JAQZBG010000388.1 GCA_029239165.1 Microbacterium sp.
GCGGCCACGGGCGCGCTGCCGACGGCGACGTTCCAGCTGCCCGTCACGGCCTGCTCGCTGATGCGCGAGCCGAGGTTCTCGTCGAGGTTGTAGAAGTTCTGGTAGAAGTCGGTGAACCAGGCGAAGCGGTCGCCCTTCGCCGCGGCCTCGATGCCGTCGAAGACCTCCTGCGGCACGCCCTCGGGGTTGTCGTCGCGCTGCACCAGGAAGGGCTCGAGCGAGGCGAGGAAGGCGAGCTTCGCGACGCGGTCGTGGCCGTACTTCGCGACGTAGCGGGCGAGCTCTCCCGTGCCCATCGAGAAGCCGACGAGCACGACGTCGCGCAGGTCGAGGGTCTCGAGCACGGTGTTCAGGTCGGCTGCGAACGTGTCGTAGTCGTAGCCGCTGTTGACCTTGGAGGAGCCGCCGAAGCCGCGGCGGTCGTAGGTGATGACGCGGTAGCCCTGGGCGAGGAGCTCACGGGTCTGACGCTCCCAGCTGTGACCGTCGAGCGGGTAGCCGTGGATCAGGACGACGGGCTGACCGGAACCCTGGTCTTCGTAGTAGAGCTCGATCGGGGTGCTGTTCTCGTTTCCGACGGTGATGTAGCCCATGATCCTGGTCCTTTCGGTTGCGGTGAGAACGTTCGTTCTCGCTCGATATGACAAACATAGAGAACGTCCGTTCTCGTGTCAAGTAAACTTCTGGGTATGACCGAAGAAGACGCTCGCGAACGCATCCTCGCCGCCGCCGAGGAGCTTTACTACCGCAAGGGATTCGCGGCGGTCGGCATGGACGAGCTGCGGTCGGCGGCCGGCGTGTCGCTGCGCCGCCTGTACTCGCTGTTCCCCGCGAAGACCGACATCGTCGCCGCCGTCCTGGCCCGCAGGCACGCCCAGTGGGAGTCCGGGCTGTCGACGGCGGTCACGGATGCCGGTGATGACCCGCGGGCCCGGCTCCTGGCGGTGTACGGATACCTCGAGAACTGGTTCTGCGCCGACGACTTCCGCGGCTGTGCGTTCATCAACGCGTTCGGCGAACTCGGCGGGACGAACCCCGAGGTCGCGGAGATCGTGCGCGCGCACAAGGCGTCTTTCCAGGAGTACATGGCGGGACTGGTCGCCGGCACGGGTGCCCCCGCCGCCCTCGCCGCACAGTTGTCGATCCTCGCCGAAGGTGCGCAGAGCACGGCCGCGATCTCGAAGGACCCGTCCGTGGCGGTGCAGGCGCGCGGTGCCGCAGAGGTCCTGATCGACGCGGTCATTTGACTAACTTGGTTAGCGAAAGCCGCGCCGGGTGTCAACCCCGATGCGCGGCCGTTCGACGCGCCGTAACGTCACGCCCATGGACTCACGTACGAAGGGCATCGGCCGGCAGAGCCTGATCATCGCTGCGGCATCGTTCATGCTGATCGCGGCCGCCGTGGGCGCAGGTGCCTTCGGCGGAGCATCCGTCGACGACCTGCAGGACGGCGCGCTGTCCGCTCAGGGCTCGTACCTCGCGCCCGCCGGCCCCGCATTCTCGATCTGGTCGCTGATCTACCTCGGACTCATCGCCTACACGGTCTGGCAGGCTCTTCCGGCACAGCGACAGGATGCCCGGCAGCAGGCTGTGGGTGGATGGATCGCCGCTTCGATGGTGCTGAACGGCCTGTGGCTCGTGACGGCGCGGTACCTCACGCTGTGGCTCACGGCGGTCGTGATCGCGCTGCTGCTGGCGGTGCTGGCCACGGTCATCGTCGTGCTCGGGCGGTTTCCGGCGCGCAACCTCGCCGACCGCATCCTCACCGACGGGGTGAACGGTCTGCATTTCGGCTGGGTGACGATCGCGACGGTCGCCAACACGGCGGCCTGGCTGACGCAGATCGCGCCCGAGAGCTGGGCGCAGGCGGCGGATGCCTGGGCGATCGCCGTGCTGGTGGTGGTCCTGGTGATCGGTGCCGCGGCCGCATGGGTGACCGGTCGCATCGTCCCCGCTCTCGCGACGGCCTGGGGTCTGGTCTGGCTCGCGGTCGGTCGTCTCTCCGGTGAGCCCGAGAGCACCCCGACGGCGATCACCGCGATCATCGTGGCCGTGCTGCTGGTGGTCGTGGGGATCGTCGCGGTGCGGCGTGCCCGCGCGCGCGTGACTCACAGCACGAGCCGGTAACCCATCCCCGCCTCGGTGAGCAGATGCACGGGTGCAGCCGGCTCCTGCTCGAGCTTCTTGCGCAGCTGCGACATGTACAGCCGCAGGTAGCCCGAGTCGGACACCTGCTCGCTGCCCCAGATCTCCTTCAGCAGATCCTGTCGGGTGACCAGGGCTCCCGGATGCCGTGACAGGTGCTCGAGCATCCGCCACTCGGTCGGGGTCAGGTGCACGCGCGCGCCGGCCCGGGTCACGGTCTTCGTCGCGAGGTCGACCACGACGTCGCCGAACACCACGGTCGACTCCCCGTTGGACGGCATCGACCGGCGGGAGAGCGCCCGCAGCCGGGCGAGCAGCTCGTCGACCTGGAAGGGTTTCGTCACGAAGTCGTCGGCGCCGGCATCCAGTGCCTCGACCTTGTCGGCCGAGCCGGTGCGACCGGACACCACGATGATCGGCACGTTCGTCCAGCCCCGCAACGCCTGGATGACCTCGATGCCGTCGAGCCGCGGCATCCCCAGGTCGAGCATGATGAGGTCGGGGTGCGTCTGCGCGGCGGCGGCGATCGCGGCAGCCCCGTCCGCCGCCACGACGACCTCATACCCGTGGGCCGCGAGAGTGATCCGCAGCGCCCGCACCATCTGCGGATCGTCGTCGGCGATGAGGAGCTTCACTCCGTGCCCTCCGTGTCGGGAAGCCCTGCGCCGAGCGGCAGGGAGATGACCATGGTGAGGCCTCCACCCGGGGTGTCCTCGGGTGTCAGGGTACCGCCCATGCCCTCGGTGAATCCTCGCGACAGGGCGAGCCCGAGTCCGAGCCCCGTGGTGTTGTCGGTATCGCCGAAGCGCTGGAAGGGCTGGAAGATGCGGTCCCGCCGCTCGGGCGAGACGCCGTCGCCGCGGTCGATCACCCGGATCTCGGCGCGGTCGCCGAGGGTGCTCGTCGACACGATCACGCGGCTGCCCTCCGGCGCGTGGCGGTGCGCGTTCGCGAGCACGTTCACCAGCACGCGCTGCAGCAGCACCGGATCAGCGAACACCGGGGGCAGCTCGGGGTCGAGGGCGAGCTCGACGTCGGCCGGGCCCAGCCCGAGTTCGTCGATGGC
>JAQZBG010000389.1 GCA_029239165.1 Microbacterium sp.
CGGGATGGTGCGCGAGGTGCTGCGGGGTCAGGTCGGCCTCGACATCCTGGCCGTCGTGGCGATGGCTGCCACCCTCGCCGTCGGGGAGTACATCGCGTCACTCATCATCGTGCTGATGTTCTCGGGCGGAGAAGCGCTCGAGGACTTCGCGGGACGTAGAGCCCGAAGAGACCTCTCCGCCCTGCTCGACCGCTCCCCAGGTGTGGCTCACGTGCTGCACCCGTCGCAGACGGCGGACTCGGAGGATGCCGGCGATGTCCCCGTCGACGATGTGGCGGTGGGGGACCTCATCCTGGTGCGCCCATCGGAGATCGTGCCGGTCGACGGGGTACTGCTCTCGGATGAGGGGACCTTCGACGAGTCGTCGCTGACGGGCGAGAGCATGCCGGTCACCCGCGAGGCGGGCGCAGAGGTGCTGTCCGGCTCGATCAACGGGACGCGCGCGGTGCGGATGCGCGCCACGCGCGTGGGTGCCGACAGCCAGTACCAGCAGATCGTCGCGCTCGTTCACGCCGCCGAAGGATCGCATGCACCGGTCGTGCGCTTGGCCGATCGGTTCGCGATCCCGTTCACCGCCGTCTCGCTCGTGCTGGCCGGTGCCGCGTGGGCGCTGTCGGGCGACTCCACCCGCTTCGCCGAGGTGCTCGTGCTCGCGACGCCGTGCCCGCTGCTGATCGCCGCACCCGTCGCCTTCCTCGGCGGTCTCTCCCGCGCAGCGAAAACGGGAGTGATCATGAAGGGCGGCGCCGTGATCGAGCAGATCGCCCGCATCCGCTCGGCCGCCTTCGACAAGACAGGCACCCTCACGCAGGGCCGCCCCGAGCTCATCGGCATCCGGCCGGCACCCGGCTTCGAGCAGGACGAGATCCTGCAGCTCGCTGCGTCGGCCGAACAGTACTCCTCGCACGTTCTCGCCGACGGCATCCGCCGTGCCGCCCAGCAGCGCGGCCTCGCTCTGCACAGCGCAGAGGAGGCGCGCGAGGAGGCGACGAACGGTGTGGTCGCGCGGATAGCCGGGAAGGAGGTCGTCGTGGGGAAGCCCGCGTACGTCGCCTCCCTCGCCCCCGACACGGTCAGGGCCGTGCTCGAGACCAGCGAAGCCGCGGCATACATCGCGGTCGACGGGCGCTTCGCGGGTGCGCTGGTGCTCGCCGACCATCCGCGCCCGGAGGCCGCCGCGGTCGTCAGCTGGTTGCGCACGCACGGCGTCGCCCGCATGGCCGTGCTCACGGGCGATGTGCGCCCCACGGCGGAGTCCGTCGCCCGGCAGGTGGGCATCGATGAGGTGCATGCCGAGCTGCTTCCGCCGGAGAAGGTCCGCCTCGCCGCCGAGATCGAACCGCGCCCGGTGATGATGGTCGGCGACGGGGTCAACGACGCGCCCGTGCTCGCCGCCTCCGACGTCGGCATCGCCATGGGAGCCAAGGGCGCGACCGCCGCCGGGGATGCCGCGGATGTCGTCATCCTCGTCGACTCGCTGGCCAAGGTGGTCGACGCGGTGTCGATCGGGCGCCACACACTGCGGGTCGCCCTCACCGCGATCTGGATCGGGATCGCATTGAGCGTGGGCCTGATGCTCGTCGCGATGACCGGTGCCATCCCGGCGGTGGTCGGCGCGCTCGTTCAGGAGCTGGTCGACCTGGCGACGATCCTCTATGCGCTCCGGGCCCTCAGCGGGCCGTCAGCCGCGCTTCCCTCGCTGGCGGACGCCGACGAGACGGTGCCCGCGCGGAGTGCCTGAGTCGCGGGTCGCCGCTGCGGTTGAACTGTCGGGAACTCGCCATCACGGGCGGCTCAGCGGACATTGACGGCGCGGTTGGCGGAGCGGAGGGCCGCCGGCATCGTCCTGGCACTAGCGGTCGATTGGCGATGGTTCTCCGGATCGTTCTGCTCTGGAACGAAATCGACCGGAACCCAGGAGCCCGGCTCCGACCAAGAAGCACTGATGCTAGAAGGCGAAAGGGAGGATCGGTAGAGAAGCCCGCCAGGGAACGAACGCAGTTCTCCCGCCGTGAGGTGTGGCCGTACGAGCTCCGCATAGTCGGTCGAGAACCAACTCAGCCACGGAGGGCTTTGCGGAAGCCCTGGCCACTCCCCCCACTGCGGTAGCGCCTGCGAAGGCGAGAACTGCGAATAGCTCACCTCCGCGAAAGCGAAGAAGCTCTTCGATCGCTGTGCGAGATCGACGAAGAAGTCTTCGAGGGCTCCCTTGAACTGTGGTCTACTCAGCTCCGAAGCGGCGAACACCAACTGCACGAAATGCAGCTCGGCGATGAACTCATCTGACCACGCGTCGATGAACCCGGAGATCAGCGGCCTGTTTCCCTTGAAGACCAACCTCCTTCGTGCGCACTCATCACGGTAGAGCCGATCAAACCCTTCGAGACCTACCCGCGTGAACTTCTCGCGAAGTGGCTCGCTCAGGCCGAAGGCGACCGGCAGAGCGGCGGGCAGAAGCGACTCCGCCGATTCCACATACTGAGCTGCCAGCGAGCCGCTGTCCTCATCGAATCGCCGGTACCACCTGACGTGAAGGTAGCGCTCCGGCTCGTCCGGGTTCTTCCGTTCCGTGGCATGCGTGGAAGTGGCACCCGAGTCAGCTTGGAGGTCGACCGCCATCCCATCGACAGCAGATGCCAGGCGCGTCGCAGAGGTCAGCGCATGCTCGATGTGCGGCCGTTCAGATCCTTCGACGACGATGAGGTATCGATAGTGCAGGTCGCTGCCGAGGTCTTTCGGGAGTTCGTCCGGATCGCCATCAGCGACGTCGAAGGGTCCCTCAACCGTGAAGCAATACTCGCCTGACGGACGGTGGACGACACGCGAAACCGACTGATCGTCGGTATCGCTTTCGAGCGCGAGACCGTCCTTTGTGATTGCCCCAAGCCCCTGCAGGGGCAGAGCAACTTTTCCGTATACCTCGAGGTCATATGACACCGACCGCTCCCCTCCGTGCGTCTGCCCTCATCCTCCCGTACGCGACCGATACCGCATTAGACGAGGCCGTTCTTCGAGAACACTCAGTCCCCAATTCTCGAACTCCACCTCGACCATCCCCACCTGGACCGGAACCGGGACTGGACAGGTCACCAACCGCAATCCGCCGTTGCCATCCTTCAAGACGATCCCGGCTGCCGAACCCACCGACGCCCCATCCGGATACGCACCCGACTCCACCAGGTAAGCGGGAGCGTCATCG
>JAQZBG010000390.1 GCA_029239165.1 Microbacterium sp.
CGGGAGCCTCTCCCCCGCGAACGGCTCGACGCCGGCACGTGCGGTGATCTCCGCCCAGAGCCAGGAGGGTGAGAGGGTCCACGTGGTCGCGACGACCGCGCCCCGGGTCACGCGCCGCAGTTCGGCCGCCGATGTGCGCGGCGACGCCACGTGATTCAGGACGAAGTTGGCGACCACGACATCGAACGCACCCCTCGCGAACGGCAGATCTGGCAGTGCACCGTCTACCGCGTCGATCACGGGATTCCGTCGCCGTGAGACCGCGCGCATCGTCGGCTCCGGCTCACAGGCGGTGACGTCCCAACCCGCTGCCGACCACGCCGCAGCCAGTGTGCCGTCGCCGGCGCCGACATCGAGCAGGCTTCGGCCAGCAGGCGCACCGAGCGCGCTGCGCATCACGGGGAAAGTCCCGGCGCAGAGCGCGGCGTAGGAGGCGGCGTATGCCTCGCCGACTCCGGCCCAATCCTTCATCGGGTGTGGGAGCGAGCCAGCGGAGACAGCGCGACGATCGCGATGACCAGGACGAACGCCGCCACGCCGAGCCCCGCGTACTGGAAGTTCGCCAGGACCACTCCGGCCAGCACCGATCCGGCTGCGGCCGAGAGGCTCATCAGTGAGTCGCTGCGGCCCTGCCTCCGGGTGCGCAGCTCCGGCGCTGATGCCTCGGTGAGCAGGGCGGCGCCGGCCACTGTCGCCGCGCTCCACCCCAGTCCCAGCAGGATGAGGGCGACCATCACACCCCACGCCTCCGTACCCGTGAACACGGCGAATACGAGCGCACCGGCGAGCAGCGCCTGCCCGAGCAGGACGACCTGAAGCCGACCCCAGCGGTCGGCCAGCACTCCGAACACCGGCGACAGGGCGTACATGCCGCCGACGTGCAAGGCGATCGTGATGCCCACGAGCGCCGACACGTCGGCCGGTGTCGGGGCCATGCCGTGCGCACCGTGGGCCATGTGCGACAGGTGCACCGGCGTCATCGCCATCACGGATGCCATCACCACGTGGGAGCCGGCGACGGCGAAGATCGCGTACCGCGCGACCCGCGGCCTGTCGAGCACCACCGCACCGGTCGTCGCCGCCGCAACCTTCGCCAGACGCTGTGCGGCGAGCAGCGGATCGGGTCGGAGCGCGACGATGTAGAGCACCAGAGCCGCACACTGCGCGACGAAGGAGAACAGGTAGGAGCCGGTCTGCGGCGGCATGCCGACTGCCTGCCCGACGATCTCGCCCGGTCCCAGAAGCAGCGGGCCGGCGACGCCGCCGATGGTCGTCGACCAGACGACGATCGAGAGATCACGACCACGGTGCCGAGGTGCAGCGAGGTCGGTCGCCGCAAACCGGGACTGGAGGTTGCCCGCGTTGCCGGCGCCGATCATCAGGATGCCGGCGAGCAGCAGGGGGAAGATGCGCAGGGAGGCGGCGAGGATGACGACCGCGATGCCGACCAGCGCGAACAGGTTGCCGAGCGTGAGGGCGCGACGACGTCCGACGCGCGCGGCGAGACGTGCGAGCGGGATGGCGCACGCCGCCGCTCCCAGCGTGACGGATGCCGTGGCCAAGCCGGAGAGCGCATCGTTCCCCGAGATGTCTGCGGCCAGCAGCGCGCCGAGCGACACCGTGGCACCGAAGGCGATGCCACCGAGCACCTGCCCGAGCGACAGCACCAGGACGGTCCGCCGCTGGACGGCCGCCTGCTGCACCGCCGTCAGGGCGACGTCGGTCATGACGCGGGTACGGCGTCGCGCACGCTGTTGCGCAGGATGCCCAATCCCGAGATCTCGACCTCGACCACATCGCCCGCCTCGAACGTGCCGACGCCGGCCGGCGTCCCGGTCATGATGACATCGCCGGGCAGCAGAGTGAACACGGCGGAGGCGTACTCGATGATCGCCGGCACGGAGTGGATCATGTCGGTGAGCGGCGCGTGCTGTCGCACCTCGCCGTTGACACGCGTCTCGATGGTGGCGTTCGTCGGGTCGAAATCGGTCTCGATCACGGGCCCGAGTGGGCAGAACGTGTCGAACCCCTTCGCGCGCGACCACTGGCCGTCCTTGCGCTGCAGGTCACGCGCCGTCACGTCGTTTCCGATCGTGTAGCCCAGCACGTAGTCGAGTGCGTTCTCGGCCTTCACGTTCTTCGCGATCTTGCCGATGACGACGACCAGCTCCCCCTCGTACTCGGTTCGTTCCGAGAGGGTCGGACGCACGATCGCGTCGCCGGGGCCGATGACCGACGTGTTCGGCTTCAGGAAGAGAAGCGGCTCCTCGGGAGCCACTCCCCCCATCTCGGCGGCGTGATCGTGGTAGTTCTTGCCGACACAGACCACCTTGGACCGCGGGATCACGGGTGCGAGCAGAGCGGCGTCCGCGAGAGGCACCCGCGCACCGGTCGTCTCGTACCCGGTGAACATCGGGTCCCCCGCCAGCACCACGAGCTCGCGCTCGTCGATGATCCCGTACATGATGGCTTCGTCGTGGCTGAACCGGGCGATCTTCATGGCATCCAGCCTACCGAGCGCTCCCGGCGGTCAGGCGTCGAGACGCAGAAGCCAGCCGTGCTTGTCTTCGCGGCGACCGTACTGGATGTCGGTCAACTCCTCGCGTAGCGAGAGGGCGAACTCACCCAGGGGCTGGGCCTCGTCGAAGCCGTCGCCGACGAGCGCACCGATCGGCGTGACGACCGCAGCGGTGCCGCAGGCGAACACCTCGACGATGTCGCCGGATGCCACACCCTCTCGCCACTCATCGATCGAGATCGGACGCTTCTCGACCGTGTAGCCGCGGTCCTCCGCGAGCTGCAGCAGCGAGTCGCGCGTGATGCCCTCGAGGATGCTGTCGGATTCGGGCGTGACGATGCGGCCGTCCTTGAACACGAACACGACGTTCATGCCGCCGAGCTCTTCGACGTCGCGCTTCTCGTTGAGGAACACGACCTGGTCGCAGCCCTTCGCGCTGGCCTCGCTCTGCGCGAGGAGGCTCGATGCGTAGTTGCCGCCGGTCTTCGCCTTGCCGGTGCCGCCCTTTCCTGCCCGGGCGTAGTCCTCCGAGAGCCAGATGCGCACCGGCTTCACCCCACCGGTGAAATACGCGCCCGCGGGGCTCGCGATCACGTAGTACGCGACCTTCTCCGCGGCGCGAACCCCGAGGAAGGCCTCCTTGGCGAACATGAACGGCCGCAGGTAGAGG
>JAQZBG010000391.1 GCA_029239165.1 Microbacterium sp.
AGATGCCGGATGCGCAGTGCGGCGAGGGCGTCCTCGTCCGCCAGACGGAAATCGGGCAGCACGTCGATCACCCGCGTCTCGAGGTCGAGCATGCCGTTCTCGACCAGGTGCATCGCCACGGTGCCGGTGAACGTCTTCGAGGTCGAACCGATCTGGAACAGCGTGCGCGGGGTCACGGCCGCACCGGTGTCCACGGCGGCGACGCCGGTCGTCGCGATGATCTCGCGGTCGCCGTCGACGACACCCACGGCCGCGCCGGGCACGCCGAGTTCTGCGGCCGTCGTGTCCAGGAATTCCTGCAGGTCGTCGTCCATCATGCGTCTCCTCGAACGGGGCGCCCCGGCAGGGCGTCGGTCACGATCTCTCCGGCGTGCACGACAGGCGTGCCGTGCACGTACAGGTGGCGGATGCCCCGCGAAGGTCTGGTGGGGTCGGCGTAGGTGGCCCGGTCGGTCAGAGTCGCCGGATCGAGGACCACGATGTCGGCGTCGGCTCCGACTGCCAGGTGCCCCTTGCCCTGCATGCCCGAGGCGACCTCGTCGAGCACTCGGGCCGGCAGGAAGGCGCAGCGGCGGAAGGCTTCGAGCCAGGTCCAGGTGCCGCTGTCGAGGACCATGAGCCGCAGCGATTTCGCGAACGTCCCTGCCGTGCGCGGGTGCGTGTGCCCACCGGTCGGGAGCGGCCACTCGCGCTGCTCGTACACCGTTCCGCCGCCGGGTGCGTCCCAGGAGATCGGCATGGCATCGCTCGCGACGATCGAATCCGGATACGCGAGGGCGCGGTGCAGGTGCGCGCGATCCAGCGGATCGGCTTCATCGAGGAACGTCACGATGCACGCGGCGCCGGGGTCGGTGGTGCGCACCTCGCGCAGCCGGGCTTCGTCGGCGATGCGCTCGCCGGTGTCGACGAGCACCAGCGAGCTCGGGGTGATGCCGAGGCCCGTGAGCTTCTCCGGTGCGAGGAAGAAGGCGCCGATCGCGGTGCTGCCCGCGCCGTACGGGTACGCCTCCACGGTCACGCGGGATCCGGCTGCGCGGCTGCGGTCGAGCAGACCCAGCACGCGGTCGATGTGACGCAGCGACGTGCTGTTGACGTGGCAGTGGTGCATGGCGGCGCCGGTCTCGGCGGCGGCGCGGACGAGCTCCTCCGAGCCGTCGATCGGCGTGCGGGGGTCGGCCTCGATCAGCTCGCGCACGTGCGTGAAGGTGGGGGCGTGCGCGGCGGCGGCCAGCCGGGCGAGCTCGAGGTACTCGTCCGGGTCGGAGCGGGGCGCGTAGCCCATGAGCACGCCGATCCCGAGGGCCCCGGCGCCGAGTTCGTCCTCCAGCAGGCTCAGCCAGCGGCGGCGTTCGGCGGGGGAGGAGGCCCGCTGCCACTCGGGTTTGGCGAGCAGGTCCATCGACGCGGCGAAGTCGGCGACGGGCACCCGGTCGAGGTGCGCATACGCCCGCGCCTGCGACCACGAGGCGGAGAATCCGTAGTTCAGGGGGCGGCCGTCGGCGGCGGCGCGGGCCAGGGCCTCGGCGATCGGCATGAGCCCTGCTTCGAGGTCGAGCGCGGTGGTCACGCCGTCCATCGCCTGCAGTCGCTGTCCGGCGATCGAGTGCACGTGGCTGTGCAGGTCGACGAAGCCCGGCCCGACGATGAGACCCGCGGCGTCGACGACATCGGCACCGTCCTGTGCGGTGAGCCCGTCGCCGACGGCGGCCACGCGTCCGTCCGCGATCAGGAGGTCGGTGATCCGATCGGATCCTGTCTTCGGGTCGATGACGCGCCCGCCGCGCAGCAGAGTGTCCACGCCGTCACGATGCCATGCCGGACGGGGTCGTTCCGGTGCAGTTCGACGAAACCGCGGGGGCGTTCCCGTGCCCTCGCACAATGGCGTCGCGGGTGACGGGGCCCGAGGAGGTGCGTGCGCGCGTCCCACCAGACATAATGAAGTGTCGATGTGACCGTGCACACGCGAGGAGGCGAAGTGATGTCAACCGCCTCCGAGCGCGCGCGGCTGCCCAGCATCCGCGACGTCGCGCGGCTCGCCGGCGTCTCCCACCAGACGGTGTCGCGGGTGCTCAACGATCATCCGAGCATCCGCCCCGAGACGAAAGCCAAGGTCCTCGACGCGATCGCCGTGCTCGACTACCGGCCGAACCTCGCGGCCAGAGCCCTCGTCACCAGCAAGTCGAACATGCTGGGGATCCTCTCGGCCACGATCGGGGAGTTCGGTCCGACGTCGTCCATCGCGGGGATCGAGGACGCGGCGCGCGAGGAGGGGTACTCGGTCTCGACCCTGAACCTTCCGGCGACGAGTCCGGAGGCGATCGGCAACGCGGTGCGGCAGCTGTCGCGCGAGCAGGTGGACGGGATCGTGGTGCTCGCCCCGCAGGTACGGGTGTTCCATGTCCTTCGCGGCATGTCCGTCGACATGCCGTTCGTCACACTGCAGACGGCGTCGGGTTCCGACGGGGTGAGCCTCTCCGCCGACCAGGTCGCCGGTGCCAGGGCGGCCACGGAGCACCTGATCTCGCTCGGTCACAGCGACATCCTGCACCTGGCGGGGCCGCAGGACTGGATCGAGGCGGAGTCGCGCATGCGCGGCTATCTCGATGGCCTCCGCGAGGCCGATCTGCCGACGTTCCCGCCGATCCGCGGCGACTGGACGGCGGACTTCGGCTATTTCGCCGGCAAGGAGCTCGCGCTCCGTCGCGACTTCACGGCCGTGTTCGCCGCGAACGATCTGATGGCGATCGGCTTGATGCACGGCTTCCGCGACTCGGGCGTGCGAGTGCCGCATGACGTCAGCGTGATCGGTTTCGACGATATTCCCGTCGCGGCACATGTGGCTCCATCGCTGAGCACCGTGCACCAGGACTTCCCCGAACTCGGACGTCGCGCTGTGCGCATTCTGCTCGCGCAGATCCGGGGCGAGCAGGTGCCGGAATTCGGCCCGCTGCAGACGATTCTGCGTGCGCGCGAATCCGCCGCATCACGGTAGCGACACGAAATCGCCGCGCGGACTTGACATGGGTCCGTCGGAAGACGACGATATACCGATGTGAACGGTCACATCGAAGGTGACCGCACGTCGCGAGGAAGATCCGTGAGCACCACTGCAACGTTGCCGACCGTGTCAGGCCCGATCCTGGAGATGCGCAGCATCACCAAGGAGTTCCCGGG
>JAQZBG010000392.1 GCA_029239165.1 Microbacterium sp.
CGCGGCGAACTTCATCATGGACATCGTCTACGGATTCATCGACCCGAGAGCGCGTCACAATGTCTGAGAGGGTCGAAGTGACCGAACCGTCGACCGGCCAGCTCGAGAGCGCCCCCGAGACGCTCTCCGACCGCACCATCGATTCCGCCATCGTCGCGCCCGGCGCGCTCATGACGCCGCCCGTCGACGCCGAGGTCATCGCGGCACGGGACGAGGCATCCGCCGCCCGCCGCGGCTTCCGGCAGCTGCTGCCGCGGATGTCGCTCAAGCTGGCCCTCGGCCTCATCATCGTCGTCGGGATCGTTCTGTTCGGCATCCTGGGGCCGCTGTTCTGCCAGGACCCGATGGACTCCGACAATCCCGCGCTGTCGCCGCCGAGCCCGGAGCATCTCCTCGGCACCACCAAGCTCGGCTACGACGTCCTCGCCCAGCTCGCGTGGGGCACGCGCGGATCGCTCATGGTCGGCATCACCGCCGGTCTCATCGCGCTGGTGCTGTCGATCGTGTTCGGCATCATCGCGGGCTACAAGGGCGGCTGGTGGGATGAGATTCTCTCGCTCTTCACGAACATCATGCTCGTCATCCCAGGCCTCCCGCTCGTGATGGTGATCGCCACCTACATCCCCGGGCGAAGCTGGATGCTGGTGGCCGTGGTGCTCGGCATCACCGGCTGGGCGGGCTCGGCGGTCGTCCTCCGGGCACAGGCGCGCTCCCTGCGGTCGCGGGACTACGTGGCAGCCAGCCGCGTGGCCGGCGAGAGGACGACGCGCATCATCCGCGTCGAGATCCTGCCGAACCTGCTCCCGCTGCTGGCGGCGCAGTTCCTCTTCGCGATCATCTTCGCGATCCTCGGCGAGGCGGGCCTGTCATACCTCGGGCTCGGGCCGACCGGATCGATCACCTGGGGCACGATGCTCAACGACGCGCAGACCGGTCAGGCGCTCGGCACGGGTGCCTGGTGGTGGTTCGTGCCGCCCGGGCTCATGATCGCACTCCTGGGCGCCGGCCTGTCGCTCATCAACTTCTCGATCGACGAGATCATCAACCCGAAGCTGCGGCTCGCGCCCGAGAATGCGCGGCGGGTGCGCAAGGCGAAGCGCGCGGGCCGTGGTGTCGAGTCGGTCCGCACCACGAACGGAGCCGCCGCATGAACCGGGATGCCGTCCTCACGGCGCGCAGCGTCTCGATCGAGTACGAGGTCGATCCGCCCGTCAAGGCGGTGCGCGACGTCTCGCTCACGCTTCACCGCGGAGAGATCCTGGGTCTCGCCGGGGAATCGGGCTGCGGAAAGTCCACCCTCGCGTACGGGATCAACCGCCTGCTGAAGCCGCCGGCACTGATGACGTCGGGCGAGATCGTGTTCCACGACCGCTCCGGGGAGGACATCGACGTCGTCGGGCTCGCCGATGAGGAGCTGCGCCGGTTCCGCTGGGACAAGGTGTCGATGGTGTTCCAGGGGGCGATGAACTCGCTGAACCCCGTCATCAACGTCCGCGCCCAGCTGTTCGACGTGTTCACCACCCATCGCCCCGAGATGTCCAAGCGCGACAAGCAGCGGCGCAGCGAAGAGCTCCTCGAGCTCGTGGGCGTCGACCCGAAGCGGCTGTCGAGCTTCCCGCACGAGCTGTCGGGCGGCATGCGCCAGCGCGTCATGATCGCCATGGCGCTCGCGCTCGACCCGCAGGTCATGATCATGGACGAGCCGACGACCGCCCTCGACGTCGTGGTGCAGCGCGGCATCATCCGCGAGATCATGCGCCTGCGCGAGCGCCTCGGGTTCGCCGTGATCTTCATCACGCACGATCTGCCCATGCTGATCGAGATCAGCGACCGCATCGCCGTCATGCTGCAGGGCGAGATCGTCGAGCTCGGCACCGCGAGCGAGATCTACCGCGATCCGCAGCACGAATACACCAAGAAGCTGCTGTCGAGCTTCCCGAGCCTGCGCGGCGATCGCGGCGACTTCGTGCGCACCGGCACGCAGCCGGTCTCCGCGACGCTGGGTCCGGCCGCCGCGAACATCCCGATTCGAGGAGGAGCCGTATGAGCGCCCAACCGCCCCCCGTCAACGGGCCGCGCACGCTCGAGGCGCGCAACCTGGTCAAGGACTTCCGCCTCCGCAGCGGCTTGAGCTTCTCCACGCTCCACGCCGTGAAGGATGTGTCGTTCACGCTCGAAGCGGGCCGGACGATCGCCCTGGTGGGGGAGTCCGGCTCGGGCAAGTCCACCATCGCGAAGATGCTGGCACGGCTCGAGACCCCGACGAAGGGTCAGATCCTGCTCGACGGGAAGCCGGCCGGCAACGGCAGCCGGGAGGTCGCTGCGTACCGCGGCGACGTGCAGATGGTGTTCCAGGATCCGTTCGCGTCGCTGAACCCGTTCCACTCGATCGAGCATCACCTCGAGCGCCCGCTGCGGATCCACAACCCGGGGATGGGCAAGGCGGAGGTCCGCCGGCGCGTGCTCGAGCTGCTCGACCGCGTGCGGCTCACACCGACCGACAAGATGGCGGAGCGCCGCCCGCACGAGCTGTCGGGCGGTCAGCGCCAGCGCGTCGCCATCGCGCGGGCCCTCGCGCCCGGTGCGCAGTTCATCATCGCCGACGAACCGGTCTCGATGCTCGACGTGTCGATCCGCCTCGGCGTGCTGAACCTGCTGGCGCAGCTGCAGCGCGAGGACCACCTGGGCGTCCTCTACATCACCCACGACCTCGCGACCGCGCGGCACTTCTCGGACGAGATCCTGGTGATGTACCGCGGCGACATCGTCGAGCGCGGGCCGGCCGACACCGTCATCCTCGATCCGCAGCACGACTACACCCGCACGCTGCTGGGAGCCGCGCCCGATCCCGAGAACCAGGGAAGGCTGCGCGACGAGGTGCGCAGGGAGCTGGCCGCGCCGCAGCACTGAGCCGTCGCCGCGCGACACGCCCGGAGTGTCCGTCGGGGTCGTCTCCCAGGCTCGATGCGTAGCCTGTCGAGACGGATCCTGACGGGCGGAAGGGGCGGGATGGTCGTCGTCGACGTGGTGATCGTCCTCCTCCTCATCGCGGCCTGCATCGCCGGAGTGCAGCGCGGCTTCTTCGCCAGCATCGGCACGTTCGCGGGCATCGCCGCCGGCGCCTTCGCGGCGTACTGGCTCACGCCGCT
>JAQZBG010000393.1 GCA_029239165.1 Microbacterium sp.
ATCCTCTCGGTGCGGGTCGCCCCGCGGCTTCATCGACGGGCGGCGCCCGCGGTCACAGCTCGAACTGGGGGGTCGCGAGCGTGCGCGTCTCGTCCCCGATCGTGGTGGTCAGGCGCACGCGCGTGAGACCGGGCGGCACTTCGTCGAACACGAAGCGCCCTGTCTCCTCCGGCGAGACCGAGACGGCCTTCTCGCCCTGCGTCAGGACGATCTCCGCGGCGGCCGTGTCGACCCAGCCGTCGACGCGGCGGCGGCCGGATGCCGTGCGCGTCACGTGCAGCAGGATGCTGGTGGAGCCGTCGCTGAATTGCAGGGTGAGGGCATCCGCCTCGCCCCGCACCGCGCCGAGCTGCCCTTCGACGAGGGTGAGCAGTGCGTATTCGCGGTTCAGGCCGTCGGCGGCGACCGCGGCGACCATGCGGTCGATGAGTCCGGCGGGCACGGGGTCGACGTCGTTCCAGAGGGTGCGGAGCCGGGCGAACATCTCGGCGTCTTCATGAGCGCTCATGCGAGTCCCCCTGTCTGGGCGGTCGGCGGTGCGTCCAGCAGCGCCCGCAGCTTGGCCAGGCAGCGATTGCGCGTCGGGCCGATGCTCCCCATGGGCATCGCGAGGTCGGCGGCCAGCCTCGCGTAGTCGGGTCGGTCTTCGAAGGCGATCACACGCAGGAGCCGTTGACACCGTTCGTTCAAGCGCCGTACGGCCGTCCACAGCCGCCGGCTCTCGTCGCCGAGCGTCGCGTGCTCCTCGGCGGACGCCTGCTCCGGGAGGAGTGTGTCGAGGTCGTCGTTCTCCGCGGTGTCGACCTTGCCGTGCGCCTTGCCGACCTTCCAGGCCTCGCGGCGTGCGGTGGTCGTGAGCCAGGCCGAGACGGCCCGAGGGTCGCTGATCGAGCCGTGGCCGCGCACGAGCTGCAACCAGGTGGTCTGCACCACGTCTTCGGCGAGCGTGCGTTCGAGCCCGTACGCGCGCACCACATGCCACAGCACGGGGGTCATCAGTCGTACGAGCTCGTCCATCGCGCGGCCATCGCCCTCGCGCCATGCGCCGAACAGATCCGCGGCGCGCTCCCAGCGTGCGCGCCCGTCATCCGAAGCAGGATCGAGAGCGGCGCCGGGTGCGCCGTCGATCATGAAGCCCATTGTGATCACACCTACCAGGAGCACGGCAAGAGGATTCTGATACATGTCCGGGTCCAAGAATTCTGCCCTCGTCCGGCGGTCGGGTGGGCGCGCGGATCTCGATAGCGTTGAGGGGTGATCGTCCTCTCCGTCGTGCTCTTCCTCAACGCCGCCTTCAACGCCCTCGTCTGGCCGCAGTTCTACAAGCGCGTCGCCCGGGATCCTCGTGCTCGCGACGAGAACGGCAAGGCCACCGCGTTCCTGAAGGTGCACGCCGTCCTCATCGCGATCGCCCTGGTGCTCGCACTGGTCTCGGTGCTCGTCGGCATCGCCGCGCTGACCGGCGCGCTGTAGTCCGGCACCGCTCGCGAAGGCGGGTCAGGCCGACTCGAACTGCTTCGCGTGCGTGGCCCACTGCGACTCGACGGGCAGTGCGCGCAGGGCCCGGTTGCCGACCGCCAGAACGACGGATGCCAGGCACAGCGCGGCGCAGAGCAGAAGGGTCCATTCCCGGCCGATCCAGGCGAGACCGAAGCCGGCGATGAGGGGTGCGAGCGGCATCGCCCCCATGCCGAGCACGCCGGCGGCACTGTTGGCGCGGCCGAGCAGGTGTGTCGGTGTCGCGACCATGAAGTAGCCCATCATCCCCGCGTTGAGCGCGGGCACCAGGAGGACCGAGGCGCCGAGCACCACGGCGATCGCCCAGGGCGTCGTGACCATCGTGAGTGCGATCACTCCGACCGCCGCGACCGAGAGCCCGGCGATGGTGAGCACGCCGGCCTTGATGCGGGGGACGAGCAGGGGTGCGCACACGGCGCCGATGAGCATCACCGCACCGATCCCTGCGCTCAGGGTGCCGATCAGGAGTTCGGAGTGTCCGTCCTGCTGGAGCGAGTAGATGACGGTGGTGATCGCGGCATTGAACCCCAGGTTCACGACCGTGGTGATGAGCAGGACTCCGCCGAGGTCGGGCCGGGAGAGCAGCCAGCCGAATGCTTCGCGCAGCTCCGCCCAGGCATTCGGCTTCGGGCTCGGAGTCGAGGGCGCGGCAGGAGTGCCGAAACCCAGGTCATCCGTGGCGGCGACGGCGTGTTCAGCCACGCCCCGCCGCGGGTCGTCCGGGCCGTCTCCGTCTTCGCCGGCCGCGCCGGTGTCAGCCACCCCTGCCCGACGGGCCTGGCGCCCCAGCATCCAGGCGGTCAGGGCGGCGATCGCATGGCAGAGGGTCATGACGACGCCGACCGCCCAACCTCCGATGCCGAGCAGCAGGCCGCCGAGCGGTCCGCCCGCGAGTTGGAGGGCGGCATCGCGACCCTGATTCGCTGCCTGTGCGCGGCCCATCGCATCGTCGGGGACGATCTCCTTGATCGCGCTCTCGCCGGCGACGTCGAAGAGTCCGCTGCGCGCGGCGAGGAGGATGTCGATCACCAGCAGTGACCCGAACGTCAGCGCATCGCCGAGCGCGAGCAGGGTGAAGGCTCCCGCCAGCACGATGCCGATGAGGGAGCCGAGCAGCATCAGTGCGATGCGGCGGTGTCGGTCGGCGAGGACGCCGCCGGCGAGGGTCATGAGCAGGCGGGCGACCATTCCGGCTGCGCCGATGATGCCGGCCTGGGCGGGGTCGTTCGTCACGATGAGCGCGAGCAGGGGGATGGCGAATCCGAAGAGGGCGGCCGCGAGGCCCTTGCTCGTGTCGCTCAGCAGCCAGGTGAGGTAGCGGGTGTTGCGCCACAGGCGATGCGGCTCGGTGAGGGTGCTCATGCGTCGAGAGTAATTGCGCAAGAAGAATTGCGCAAGTTATATTGCGCAATTGCGGGTGCGGGTAGGATCGGCGCATGGCAGGCGACAGCAGCAAGGGCACGAGCGACGATCCGGTCTGGATGACCTCGGCCATGCTCAAGGCCTACTCCCACCCGCTGCGTCGACAGATGATCCGGCTGTTCTCGCGGCGGGAGTTCCTCCGTGCCGCAGACATCGCCGCCGAACTCGGTGTGCCGGCCAA
>JAQZBG010000394.1 GCA_029239165.1 Microbacterium sp.
GGTGAAGGGCGCGTACTTCGCGATCCTCACCCAGGCCCTCGCGGTCGCGCTCGCCGTCTTCATCAGCTCCACGATCCGCGAGACCGGCGGCGACACGGGACTCAGCGGCTTCAAGTACTTCTTCGGGTACGTCCTGAACGACGACGCGAACAAGATCATGATCTACATGATCACGGCCGGGCTCCTCATCGTGTGCATGCTGGTGGCGTGGCAGCTGTATCGCAGCCGGTTCGGCGAGCTGTTGCTCGCGACACGGGATGCCGAGGACCGCGTCCGCTTCCTCGGCTACGACCCCGCGAACATCAAGCTCGTCGCCTTCGTCATCGCCGCGGTGATGGCCAGCATCGGCGGGGCCATGTTCGTGCCGCTGGTCGGCATCATCACTCCGCAGGAGATCGGGGCGTCGGCATCCATCCTCATGATCGCCGGCGTGGCCCTCGGAGGACGCGCCTCCCTCTTCGGCCCGGTGCTGGGTGCGATGGCGATCGGATGGGGGCAGTCGAGCCTCGCCTCGAGCTGGCCAGAGGGGTGGATCTACATCCTCGGCCTCGTGTTCATCCTGGTGACCCTCTTCCTGCCGAACGGATTGTCCTCGCTCTTCGGCAGGATGAAGACCCTCGTGTTCCGCGCGAGGGCCGACAAGCCCGTGCTGCGGGCACGGGCAGAGCCGGAGGTGTCGGCATGAGTGCTGACGGAGCGCCCGGTGCACCCATCCGATCCGGCGAGCTGCTGGCACCGGCACCCGAGACGTCCGTGGACGTGTCGAATCTCACGGTGACCTTCGACGGGTTCACGGCCGTCGACGACGTCAGCCTGCTGATGCTCAAGGGGCAGGTGCACTTCCTGATCGGTCCGAACGGCGCAGGGAAGACGACGCTCGTCGACGCCCTGACCGGGCTCGTCCCGTCGACGGGGACGGCGATGTACAAGGGCCTGAACCTGCTGTCGATGAAGACGAACAAGATCATCCGGGCCGGCGTCGGACGCACGTTCCAGACCGCGGCCGTCTTCGATGAGCTCTCGGTGCTGCAGAATCTCGACATCGCCGGCGGCCTCCACCGCAAGGCGTGGGGACTTCCGCTCATCCGCCGGGGTGTGCCCGACTACGTGGAGTCGGCGCTGGAGACGATCGGACTGAGCTCACTGCGCGACAAGCCGGCCGGCATCCTGGCCCACGGTCAGAAGCAGTGGCTGGAGATCGGCATGCTGCTCGTGCAGGACGCCCAGGTGATGTTCCTCGACGAGCCCGTGGCCGGCATGAACGCCGACGAGCGGGACGAGACCGGACAGCTGCTGCGCCGCATCGGCGTCGAGCGCACGATCATCGTGATCGAGCACGACATGGACTTCGTGCGCAGCTACGCCGAATGGGTGACCGTCATGCACACCGGGAAGCTGCTCACGGCGGGCACGGTCGAGCAGGTCCAGGCCGACAAGCGCGTCCAGGAGGTCTACCTCGGGTCGGCGGCCGATGCGGCCGCAACGGGCGAAGGAGGTCACTGATGCTCGAGATCACGGGAGTCACAGCCGGGTACGGCCGCACGAAAGTGCTCCACGATGTCACGGTGCGCATCCCACAGGGGCGCGCGGTATCGGTCATGGGGCACAACGGCGCCGGCAAGACGACGCTCCTCCGCGTGGCCACGGGGCTGATCCCGGTGATGAGCGGTCGCGTCCTCATCGACGGCGAGGACGTCACACGGATGCCGCCCTCCAAACGGGTTCAGCGAGGTCTCGGGTACGTCCCGCAAGGGCAGCAGTCGTTCCCGCAGATGACGACGCTGGAGAATCTGCAGCTGGTGGCGAAGCGCCAGTCCGACATCGACGAGGTGTTCGACCTCTTCCCCGTTCTCAAGGAGCTCCTGGGCCGGCGCGCGGGTCTGCTCTCCGGAGGTCAGCGACAGCAGCTCGCGATCGCCCGGACGCTGCTCACCAAGCCGAGGCTCCTCGTGCTGGACGAGCCGACGGAGGGCATTCAGCCGAACATCGTCGCCGACATCGAGCGCGTCATCATCGACCTCACCCGGCGAGGCGACCTCTCCGTGCTCCTCGTCGAGCAGCACGTCGGGTTCGCACTGCGTTCCACCGACACGTTCTACGTGCTGCAGTCCGGCCGGATCACGATGACGGGAGACGGGGGAGCGGGCGCGATCGACACCGTGCGCCTCGCGATGGCCATCTGATCCAGATCGGTTCGCTGCGGCAACGCGGACGAAACACTCCTCCGGCACAATCCAGACATCGTGGACGTGCGGGAGGTGACAATGGATGCGCCGGGCGTGAGAGCCGTGCCACGTGGCGGGGACGCACGCGCCGCCGCCGAGGACAGCCTCGAGGATTATGCGTTCCGGTACGTGCCACGCTCGTTCCGTCGGTGGAGCGCCCTGTCCGTCGGCGGCACGGCCCTCGGTTCGATCGCGTTCCTCGCCGACTTCTCGATCGGAGCCAGCATCGGCCTCGAGCACGGCACCACGAACGCCGTGCTCGGCATCCTGCTCGCCTCGGTGATCATCTTCCTGGTCGGCTTCCCCGTCGCGTTCTATGCCGCCCGTTACAACCTGGACCTCGACCTCATCGCCCGCGGCTCGGGCTTCGGCTACTACGGCTCGATCATCACGACCGTGGTGTTCGCGGGCTTCACCTGCATCTTCTTCGCGCTCGAGGGCGCGATCATGGCGCAGGGCCTGGAGGTGGCGGTCGGCATTCCGCTGCCGCTCGGCTACGTGATCTCCACCGTCGTCGTGATCCCCATCGTCGTCTTCGGGATGCGCGCGCTGGAACGGCTGCAGTTCTGGACGACACCCCTCTGGCTCGCGCTCGCGCTCGTCCCGCTCATCTGGGTCGTGTTCACCCAGCCCGACGCGGTGACCGAGTTCCTGGAGTTCACCGGCGCCTCCGACGGCTCGGTCAGCTTCAGCGCCGTCGTCGCGAGCGCCGCGGTGTGCTTCGCCCTGACGCCGCAGCTCGCCGAGCAGATCGACTACATCCGGGTGATGCCGCCACGGACCGCGGCCAACTCGACGTCGTGGTGGGCGGCCTTCGTCTTCAGCGGGCCGGGCTGGGTGATCTTCAGCGGGACGAAGCAGGTGATCGGGCTCTTTCTCGCGGTCTACCTGGTGAC
>JAQZBG010000395.1 GCA_029239165.1 Microbacterium sp.
CTTCACCCCCGCCAGCGTGCGGGTGCCGTCCATGAGGACTGCGTCGGTGTTGGTGCCGCCGACGTCGATGCCGATATGCATGATTCTCGCTTTCCTGTGAGGGTGTGTCTGTCTCTGGCGGCTCAGGCCGCGGCGGTCTCTTCGACCGGAGTGGCCTGCCGCGTCGTCGCGACGCCCACGCCACGGACCCAGCCGAGCTTGCCCGCCACGATGTACAGCGCCATGGAGAGGAAGAGACTGAGCAGCGACGGGATACCCCACGTGACGAAGTAGCCGACGAGCGCCGAGACCAGCCACACGACGATCGTCGCCGGGACGATGCGAGGAGCGGTCGCCGGGAGGGTGCCCGCGTCGCGGGTCGCGTCGAGGTCGGGACGCCACCGTCGCACGATGTAGTACTCGGCGACCATGATGCCCGCGATCGGCGGGAATGCGACGCTGAGCACGACCAGGAACTCGGTGAACTGTCCGAGGATGCCGACCGCGGCGAGCACGGATCCGACGACGCCCAGCACGATCGTCGTGGTGACGCGGTGCAGGTTCTTGCCGAAGGCCGTGGAGATGAAGTTCACCAGGCCCAGGGTGGAGGAGTACAGGTTCCAGTCGTTGATCTTCAGCGTGCCGGTGAGAACGATGAACAGTCCGATGAAGCCGACCGACGAAGTCACGATCGCGACGATGTCGCCCGTGGCCGCAGCGTGAGCCAGCAGCACGCCGGCGAGACCAATCACGAACTCGCCGAGCGAGACGCCGAGCACGGTCTGCTTGATCACATCGGCGCGCGAACGGTTGAAGCGGGTCATGTCCCCGGTGATGATCGCGCCGACGATGAGCCCACCGGCGACGATGCCGGTTCCGGCCCAGACGCTCATGGTCGGTCCGGGGGCGGGGCCCGTGAGCAGCTCGCCGATGTCGTGACGACTCAGCTCGGTGATGACCGACCAGCCGACCAGGATGAGGAACAGCGGCACGGTGATGTTCGCGAGCCACTGCATCCCGACGAAGCCGAAGGCCACGATCGCGGTGACGGCGAGGCCGAAGATGAGGCTCCAGGCCCAGACCGGCAGCGCGCCGGGCATGAGGGCGTCGAGCGACTGCGCCGAGATGGCGGACTGGATGCCGAACCAGCCGATCAGACTGATGCCGATCGCGAGCCCGACCAGGGAGGCCCCGATCTCGCCGAAGCCCGTCCACCGGGCGAGGAGTGCGGTGTTGAGGCCCTCGCGCTGACCGATGAAGCCGACCACGCACATGATCACCTCGAGGATGAGCGAGCCGAAGAGGAAGGCGAGGACGGCCTCGCCGAAGGTCATGCTGTAGCCGAGGGTCGCGCCGAGGAGGAACTGCGAGAGTGCCGAAACCTGTCCGAATCGCTGTACTGCGATGCCGAACCAGGGTTTGCGGGCCTCGGGAGTCACTCGGGAGAGCGCGAAGTCGTCTGCGTGCGCCGTGCGTGCCATGAGGGTCCTTCGGGAGAGGGAACGGGTTGTGGGCCACAGTAGCCACGCCCTCCACCCGGACGACATGTGCAAACCGCACGAGAATCACGCACGGATGTGCACATCGCATCTCAGGCCCGCGACGCGCACGCTCATCCCCGCGACGGGGCGCGCCGAGATCCCGCGCAACGTCGAGACCCCCTCCTGCCGACGGCGACAGGAGAGGGTCTCGGTGCGAAAGCGGGTCTCGACGACCGTCCGCAGGTCAGTGCAGCGCGTTGGTCTCGATGAAGGCGCGCAGCGCGTGCTCGTCGTCGGCCATCTCGGTCACGTGCTGAGGCGCGTCGAGCATCTCCTGGAGTTCCGGGGCGTAGCCGAGCTCGACACCGATGGCCTCGTGGATCGTCTCCGCGAACTTCTCCGGCTTCGCCGTCTCGAGCACGAGCATCGGCACACCCGGCTCCACGTACTCGCGCGCGACCTTGACGCCATCGGCCGTATGCGGGTCGATGACCTCACCGGTCGTCTCGTACACGGAGCGGATCGTGGCCAGCCGGTCCTCGTGGGTCGAGGTGCCGCTGACGATGCCGAACTCCTCGAGGAAGCGCTCGCGCTCACCGGAGAAGTCGAAGTACCCCTGCGCCTCGAGGTCGTCCCAGGCGCCGACGACGCGGGCGGGGTCGCGGCCGACCAGCTCGAAGATGAAGCGCTCGAGGTTCGAGGCCTTCGAGATGTCCATCGACGGGCTGGAGGTGGCCAGCGTCTGGGCGGCGCTGCGCGGACGGTAGACACCGGTGCGGAAGAACTCGTCGAGGACGTTGTTCTCGTTCGCCGCGAGCACGAGGCGGCGGATCGGCAGTCCCATCTGCTTGGCGAAGAGCCCGGAGAGGATGTTGCCGAAGTTGCCCGACGGAACCGTGAAAGACAGTTCGGTCCAGCCGCCCGCATCCGTCGCCCGCAGCCACGCCCAGAAGTAGTAGACGGTCTGCGCGGTGATGCGCGCGAGGTTGATGGAGTTCACCGCTCCGAGGTGGTTCGCCCGCTTGAAGTCGAGGTCGCCCGCGAGCTTCTTGACGAGGTTCTGGCAGTCGTCGAAGACGCCCTCGACCGCGATGTTGTGCACGTTCGCGTCGTCGAGCGAGAACATCTGCGCCCGCTGGAAGGCGCTCATCCGGCCCTGCGGCGACAGCATGAACACCGCGACACGCTCCTTGCCGCGGAGCGCATGCTCGGCGGCAGAGCCGGTGTCGCCCGAAGTCGCGCCGAGGATGTTGAGCACGGCATCGTTGCGCTCCAGCGTGTACTCGAGCACCTGGCCGAGGAACTGCATGGCCATGTCCTTGAAGGCGAGCGTCGGGCCCTCGGAGAGTCCGACGAGCGTCAGCTCCTCATCGATCGACCGGAGCGGCACCACGCCGTCGGGGAAGCCCGCATATGCCGCATCCGTCATACGCGCCAGATCCGCACGCGGGATGTCGGTCGCGAACAGGCCGAGCACCTCCGTCGCCAGCTGCGGGTAGGTCAGCGCACGCCAACGCTCGAGGGTCTCGCCGTCGACGGTCGGCATGACCTCTGGCACAGCCAGTCCGCCGTCGGGCGCGAGGCCCTCCAACAGCGTCTCGCTGAACGACTGCGGCTGCATGCCGCCGCGGGTGGAGATGAACTGCACGTTGGCTCCT
>JAQZBG010000396.1 GCA_029239165.1 Microbacterium sp.
TCGTGCGTGTAGCGACGACCACATTTCGCTGGTGCCGAGGAGATCCTCGAGAATCCCCACGAGATCGCCTTCGTAGCGCGATCCCTAAACGAGCGTCGCGCGTATGAGCGGCGTTGCCGCGCAATCCGGTTCTTCAACTCGCCGCGTTCACCTGCAGGATGAGGGTATGAAGGAGCGATCGCCGAGTGACGATGAGCAAGTGCGCGAGTTGCGGCTAACCCTGCCACGCGAGTCCGCGGCTGACACCGTGGTGGCCGCCAGTGCGGCTGTCGCCCTCGGCGTGTTGCCGCTGATCGGTTCTGCGCTATCGACGACGTTCCAGTCTGCCGTTCAAGCGGTGAGTCAGCGCGAGATGCAAGCATGGCTCGCGCGGATGGCCGAAGTCGTCGACGCTCTTGCCCACCTCACTAACCTGCGCGTCGACGACATCGTTGGGGATGGGCAGTTCTACCAGTCCCTCGTACGCGCGTCACGTGCGGCGCAGGAGACAACGGACGCGACGAAGCTGAATCAGCTCGAGGCGGGCGTCGCGCACAGCGGGTCCTGGACACAGCGTCCACCCCTTCTCGAGCGCACTCTCATGAGGCTCTTGGTCCAGTTGGAGCCTGAGCAAATCGAGTTCCTCCAGCTCGTTCACGACCCGCGGCGATATGCGCTCGCCCACCCTGAACTAGGTGAGCGGTTCTCGCTGCATGATGTCTACAAGCAGGTACTTGGCGTCGCCGACCCTGGGTCGTTTGAGATCATCGGGCGCCAGCTCAATGAGCTTTACATGTCCGGTGTGATGCGAGCGGGCTTTGGGCCAACCTTCGTGCCGTTGCGTGAGAACAAAGGGGAGTTCGCGCTCACCGACCTAGGCATCGAGCTCGTGAGGTACTGCGCGCGCGTCAGGAAATACCCTGCGGCAGACCGGTCATGATCCTCAATCGGGCACCCGTGCGTCCGTCAGCATCAACCGCCCCGTCGGCGCCACTTCCATGACCACGCCCCTATCCCATCGTCACTGCTCGGAGTATCGCCTGTGTTCAAGCAACTGCCTCGGCCGCGGAATCGCGTGAGGAACTCCTATCGGTTGCCGGGCGGGGAGGCGTACCGTCGAGTGATGGAGATCCAACCCGGCGTTGGGGTGGACACAGCGCGGTTAGGCGAATCCCGCGCTGCGATCGAAGCCCGCCTCGGTCCTCCCACGTCTCAGCGGGATGCCCGCGTTTTCTACCACCAGACAGACCCTGCGTTGCACATCGACTACGACCCCGCAGGGAATGTCGAAAGCGTGGAGATCCCTTACTCCGGAACCCCGGGTCGTGAGGTCACGCTCGCAGGTATACCCCTCACATATCGGCCGATCGAGGACGTCGTGCGCGAGCTGGCGGCCGCCGGCTACTCCGGCAGACGCTCGGACATCGGCTACGACTTCGCTGAAGGCTTCTCGGTCTTTTCGATGTCCTCCCTGCAGCTGTCCGACATCGATCCGTCCGCCGCAGACGACGACGAACGCCTTGTCGCCGAAGGCGTCTTCGTGGCGTCGCCCGCGTACCTCGGTTTCTGAAATTCTCAAGGGGGCGTGTTGCGTGGCGGACTTGGTCATCACGACTGTGAGTGGACGAGTCGGGTTGCCCGATCGCTGGGCGGCCTTCGTTTCCCGCGAACTGCGAGAGCCCGACGGCTTCGTCACGGTTCAGAGCGGGAAGAACTCGTACGCTCAAGTCTTCAATGACCGTGGCGCTCTTCTGCTGGAGTACCGCGATGGCTCGCCACAACGGCACTTCCAGACGACGAGCGTCAGTCTAGGGGCGGCTGCGGAGGCCCTCGAACAGTGGGCGAACGACGAGCGTGAATTCGTGCGACAACACGACTGGGTGAGGCTGACAACCTGGGACACGGAGTCGGCAGACCGGGCAAGCGGATCCTGAACGCGCCAATCTGGGGGAAGGTGGAAGCCGCTGCTCAGCGATCGCTACGCCAGGTCACCGGCGACGACTTGTCGTCCACGACGCACCGCAGCGCTCGCAGAGCGGCTTCCCACGGCACCGTGTCACGGTCGGCGTACTCGTCGACCTGACCGTTCGACAAGACGTACCCCGAACTGGTGCCGTCAGCATCCGGGTCGACGACATGCTCGCCAGGATCCCCCGGCTCGTCCATCAGCACCATCATGACCCGGTCCCCGTTCGTCACGAACAACAAGGTGCGCCCGAGATCGGATTCGAACAGCACCTCGCGCGGCCCGGAGTCGCGGGCTCGAACTGCCACTGCCACCGCGTCCTCACCTGAGGAGAGGACGACGCCGGTTTCAGATATCACCCACGCTTCCCGCATCGCACCCCGTCTGCCTTCACGCTGGAGCATTTGTTCGCCCATCGCGGGGGACTAAGCCGAGTCGTCCGCGTCGCTCATCATTGCCCACTGTGGCTCTTGCTCATCGAACGCTGACGCCTCGGGAAAACTGAGTCCACGACTCAGCCGGCGCAGCCGTGCAACCGCTTGCTCGTCCACCAGCTTCTCGGCATCGCTAGAAACTGCCTTGGCCACGATCTGGCTAGCAGGGCCGACGAGGAATCTCGCTGTCGTCTGCGTGCCATCTGACTCAGGTATTGGGATCTGCACGATTTGCGCCCGGTCCTCCTCGCCCAGAGCGCAGCTGTACTCCAGGAGGGCGTCGGCGATCTCGTCGTCTGTCAGGAACTCGCCATCGGCGTACATGATCACCTGCATAGGCAGTTTCTAATGCGAGGGAAAGGCGACCGCGAACATCCTTGCCCGGGCGGGGGCAAGAAGTCATAATGCCGGGCGGCCGGTTCCACGAGCGCATGCACGGCCGACACTTTGCTCGCGCAGGCCATCAAGCCGGTCGACTACTCAGCCGAGCGACGGCGAGGTCGCACTCAGTCGCCGTCAGCGGCACCGCCATCGGCCTCGACGGCCGAAAGCTCCCCATCTTCGACGAAGGCGGCTGACGTGGTGGCCGCATCGCCAGCCCGCAGTTTGACCGACTCGAGAGCCCGCTCAATAGCGAGGTCTATCTCCGATCCAGGATGAACGTGTTGCGCGTCGCTTGACATGGTGCCTCCCTCGGTCAGCGTATCCACAGCAGTCGAGTGCTGGGAGGGCGGCAG
>JAQZBG010000397.1 GCA_029239165.1 Microbacterium sp.
ACCGCCGCAGACCGCCTCGACGACAAGGCCACCGGCTTCGAGATCGGCGCCGACGACTACCTCACCAAGCCGTTCGAGCTGCGCGAGCTCGTGCTGCGGCTGCGCGCCCTCGACCGCCGTCGTCAGCGTTCACGGCCACCCGTGCTGGAGGTCGCCGGGCTGCGCCTGGACCCGTTCCGCCGCGAGGTCTACCGCGACGACCGCTACGTCGCACTCACCCGCAAGCAGTTCGCCGTGTTGGAGGTGCTGGTCGACGCGGAGGGCGGGGTGGTCAGCGCCGAGGAGCTGCTGGAGCGCGCCTGGGACGAGAACGCCGACCCGTTCACGAACGCCGTCCGCATCACCGTGTCGTCGCTGCGCAAGCGTCTGGGCGAGCCCTGGCTGATCCTCACCGTGCCCGGTGTCGGATACCGGATCGGGACGGATGCCGATGCCTAGGCGCCGCGGGATGAGCGCCCGCCTCAAACTCACGCTCAGCTATGCGGCGGTCGTGGTGGTGTCGGGTGGGCTGCTGCTCGCCGCCGTCGGACTCTTCCTGCTGCGGTACGTGCCGGACACCGTCGACTTCTTCCCCAACCGCGGCGACCTGAGCCGGGCCTTCGTGCCGGTGGCCTCGATGGTCATGCTGGTGCTGCTCGCGTTCGGCCTCGGCGCCGGGTGGCTGCTCGCGGGACGGATGCTGGCGCCGCTCGATCGCATCGGCGACGCGGCCCGGCTCGCCGCGCAGGGGTCGCTGTCGCACCGCGTGGCGCTCCCCGGTCCCCGTGACGAGTTCCGCGACCTGGCCGATGTCTTCGACTCGATGCTCGAGCAACTCGAGGCGCACGTCGCGGAGCAGCAGCGGTTCGCTGCGAACGCCTCGCACGAGTTGCGGACCCCTCTCGCGATCTCGCAGACCCTGCTCGAAGTGGCCGAAGCCGATCCCGACCGCGATGTCGACGCCCTGATCGCGCGCCTTCGCGAGGTGAACACGCGGGCCATCGAACTCACCGAGGCGCTGCTGCTGCTCAGTCGCGCCGACCGCCGGACGTTCCCGCGCGAGATCGTCGACCTCTCCCTGCTCGCCGAAGAGGCGGTGGAGGCGCTGCTGCCGCTCGCCGACCGTCGTGGCGTGGCCGTGGAGGTGGGTGGTGCGCCCGCGCCGGTGCTCGGTTCGTCGGCGTTGCTGCCGCAGCTGGTCACCAATCTCGTGCTGAACGCGATCGTGCACAACCTGCCCTCCGGAGGGGCCGTGGCGGTGCGCACGCACTCGCTGCCGCAGGCGGTCGCGCTCGTGGTCGAGAACACCGGTGAGGTGCTGCCGTCGCATCTCGTGGCGACTCTCGTCGAGCCGTTCCAGCGCGGCGCCGAACGCACCCGCGGCACCGAGCGCACCCGCGGCGACGACCATGCCGGGGCGGGGCTCGGGCTCGCGATCGTCGATCGCATCACCCAGGCGCACGGCGGCACCCTGGTGCTCACTCCGCGCCCGGACGGCGGTCTGATCGTCACGGTGTGGCTGCCGCATCCGTACCCCGCGGCCCCCTCCGCCTGACGCCCGCGGCATCCGCCTCGCCTCGCCTCGCCTCGCCTCGAGGTTCACCTGTCGGGACTATGCCCGGATGTCGGACACGAAGGCGGTTTCCGGTCCGACATCCGGTCATTCTCCCGGCAAGTGGACGGGAAGCAGGCGGGGTCAGGCCACGCGGGGGTCGCGCGTCGCGGCGAGCTCGCGGCCGAAGGTGCGGGCGTCGGCCTCCGCGTTCTCCTTGAGCTCGCGCGCGGTGTCGGCGAAAGCGTCGAGCGCCGGGTTCACGCCGACGAGGGTGAACGGACGCTGCACGACGCGCAGGTCGAGGCCCCAGACGTCTTCGAGCACGCGGCGCAGCCAACCGGTCGAGTGGTCCCAGCCCTCCTTGGGCGAGCCGGGCGCGTAGTTGCCGCCGAGCACGGTGACGAGCGTCGCGGGCTTGCCGTTCAGCGCGGTGCCCGTCGGGTCGATGCGCGGGTCGGTGTAGGCCAGGTCGAACCAGGTCTTGAAGTGCTGCGAGACGCCGTAGTTGTACAGCGGCACGGCGAACAGCAGGGCGTCGGCGCCGATCAGCTCGTCGGCGAACGAGGTCGCGAGCGCGCGGGCGTCGTTCTGCGCGGGAGTGCGCTGGGCCTCGTCGACGAAGCCGCCGGTCACGGCATCCGCCCAGGCGGTCGCGGGCACGGGGTCGCTCGCCAGGTCGCGGCGGGTGACGGTCGAGTCGGGGTGGGATGCGGTCCACTCGGCCTCGACGAGGTCGGCGAGCGCACGGCTGGCGGACGACGCGGGAAGGATGCTGGCATCCAGGCGGAACAAGGACATGGGCCTACCTCTCATTTTCGTAGTCGCTAGGTTTTTATTAGCGACATCGGTTAACGTAGCACGGGTAGGATGTGGGCATGGCCGAGGTCGAGGAAGAGCGTCAGGTGTGCGACGCCGCCGTCACACTGGCCTTCAGCGTGCTCGGCAAGCGGTGGAACGGCATGATCGTGTCGACCCTCGGCGGGGGCCCTTCGACCTTCGTCGCCCTGCGCCGCGCGGTGGCCGGCATCAGCGACACCGTGCTCTCCGACCGGCTCGCCGAACTCGCCGATGCCGGGCTGGTCGCACGCACGGTCGACGCCGGGCCGCCGGTCACGGTGTCGTACGCGCTCACGTCCAGCGGCGAAGGGTTGCTGCCGATCCTCGATCAGCTCGGCCGCTGGGCCTCCGCCAACCTCGCCGAGCGCGCGCACTGACGCGGCATCCGCACCTCTGCCGTACCGGTTGTCGGGAGACCCGCGGGACGCGAGCCGCGCACCTCACCAGGGGCTGGGCTCGTAGTCCTTCAGGAACACGCCGTGGATGTCTTCGCCTGCCTCGCCGCGCACGATCGGGTCGTACACGCGGGCGGCGCCGTCGACCAGGTCGAGCGGGGCGTGGAATCCCTCTTCCGCCAGACGCACCTTCGTGTAGTGCGGGCGCTCGTCGGTGATCCAGCCGGTGTCGACGGCGGTCATCAGGATGCCGTCCTTCTCGAGCATCTCGCCGGCGCTGGTGCGGGTGAGCATGTTGAGCGCAGCCTTGGCCATGTTCGTATGCGGGTGCCCCGGACCCTTGTA
>JAQZBG010000026.1 GCA_029239165.1 Microbacterium sp.
TCACCCGCATCGAGCTCGGCCACGAGCTGGAACACGCTCGCTCCGAGCACACGATCTCCCGCGATGAGCGCGCGCTGCACCGGGGCGGCGCCGCGCCATGCCGGCAGCAGGGAGAAATGGAGGTTGATCCAGCCGGCCGACGGGGTGGAGAGCAGCGGCTCCCGCACCAGTCCGCCGTAGGCGACGATCACTCCCAGGTCGACCTGCAGCGTCGAGATCTCGGCGGTCGCGGCGTCGTCGAGCCGCGCGGCCTTGATCACGGGAAGACCGAGCTCGACGGCGGCCTGGGCGACCGGGGACGACGTCAGCACGCGCCTCCGCCCGAGTGGGGCATCGGGTCGCGTGACGACCGCGGCGATGTCGTGCGCGGTCGCGAGACGTCGCAGGGTGGGCACAGCGGCAGCAGGTGTGCCGGCGAAGACGAGGCGCATGAAGGTTCTCCGGAAGGGTCAGAGCTCTGGTTCGAGGATATCGAGGCGGACGGAGAGCGTGCTCTTGGTCGCTCGCCCCTTTCTGCGGCGTCCGCTCACGGCTTCGGCGACGACGGCTGCGCGCAGGGCGGTGGCCACGCGGGGGCCCGAGCCGTAGTCGAACCTGACGAGGGCTCGGACACGCGGCGGGATGTCGTCGGATTCGACGGGGACAGGGCCGAGCACCGCGTCCGATGGCAGGGCGAGGTCGGTCAACGCGGCGAGAGCGTTCGCGACGGCGGGAACCGAGCCCTGGACCAGAGCGACCCTGGTGGTCGGCGGCATGTGCAGCGGCGCCCTGCTCTCCAGCTCCGATCGAGCGTGGCCTGCCTGATTCCACGTCGCGAACGCCTTCGCCGCAGCCCCGTTGACCCCGACCAGATGGATGGGCGCGCCGGGGGCGGCCAGCGCGGCCGCGTTCGACCACCAGCGCAGACAGGACTCGGCGACGCGAAGATCGGGCGCCTGAAGCATGCGAGGTCCGTCGAGGAGCACCACCGCGCGGTATCCGCCCTCGGCGATCGGCTCCGCACCGCGGGTCGCGACCACGAGGGCGGGTTTGGCCGGCACGCGTTCCACCGGGTGTGCACCGTCTGCCACGATCACCCGAACGCCCGGAAACGCTCGACCCAGCTCGTCGGCAGTGCGTTCGCTACCGGACGAGGCCAGACGCAGTTTCGTGGAGGAGCACGCCGGGCACACCCAGGAACTGGCTCCTCGGCCGCACCACCCGCACACCGGCACGGCACCACGGTGCTTCGCGCCGAGCGGGCCGCCGCAGTGAGGGCAGCGAGCCGGAGCACGGCACTGCGCGCACACCAGCGACGGGGAGAATCCGGGCCGGGAGACCTGCACGAGCACCGGCCCCTCCGCCGCCGCGGTGCGAGCCGCCAGGAACGCGGAGGACGGCATCCGCTGCGCCGTCGGCTGCTCCATCTCCTGCGGGGTGCTCAGCACGACACGCGGGAGCACGCGGCGCGCGGCCCTGACATCCTGCAGCCAGCCGATACCGACGAGACGCTCCACGTCCGTGGTCCGGGTGTGGCCGGCGAAGATCAGCGCGGAGCCCTCGAGCTCCTGTCGAAGGAGAGCAGCATCGCGCGCGTTCACATACGGCGCCAGCGGCTCGCCCAGGAGCGGATCGCCGTCGTCCCAGATCGCGACCAGCCCGGCGACGACCGGGGAGTACACGGCCGAACGGTTACCCACCACGATGCACGGAGCGTCTTCGAGCGTGCGGAGGAACCCCCGATAGCGATCGGGGTTCGTCTGGCGGGAGTCGTGACGCACCACGGCTCCCGGGGGAACGAGCGTGTCGAGCGCAGCGAGGAGCCGATCCAGATCACGACTGTCGGGGACCACGACGATCGACGACTTCCCCGCTGCAAGCGTTCGGGCTGCCGCGGACGCCAGCAGCCGCGCCCACCCCTGTACCCCATCGACGAGTTGGGGTATCGCCTCCACCGCGGCCCGACCGCCGGAGTCGAGCGCATCGCCGAGGCCGTCGTACAGTCTCACCGTCTCCTCCGCGACGACGAGTCTTTCCACATCGGGTTTCTCGGCCGGGGTATCGGCCGTCCATGCCTTCTCGACGCGCACCTGGCGCTTGGGGATCACCAACCGCAGCACGTCGGATGCGGAGCCGGCCGCGCGGTCGGCCACACGGCGCGCAAGTGCGTGCAGGCGCTCCGGAAGCACCGAGACTTCGGACACGACGCTCTCCACCTCGGACAGCGGGCGGTCGGCGTCGTCCTCGGTGTCGATCTCGACGACGTAGCCATCGATCACTCGGCCGGCTGTGCGCAACGGCACCCGAACCCGGACGCCGATCGGTACGTCACCGAGCTCCGCAGGGAGGGCGTAGTCGAAGAGTCGATCGAGTTGGGGCAGAGGCGAATCGAGGAGCACGCGCGCGATGCGCCGGCTCTCGGCAGGCATCAGGACCGCGGTCCCATCAGAGCCCGGCAGCGCGGCGCAGCTCTTCGACGCGGTCGGTGCGCTCCCAGGTGAAATCAGGGAGTTCTCGGCCGAAGTGACCGTATGCGGCGGTCTGCGCGTAGATCGGGCGCAGGAGATCCAGCTGCTCGATGATCGCCTGCGGACGCAGATCGAACACAGAAGCGATCGCCTGCGTGATGACCTCGTCGGAGACCTTGCCCGTGCCGAACGACTCCACGTAGAGGCCGACGGGACGCGCCACACCGATCGCATAGGCGATCTGGACCTCGAGTCGGTCGGCGAGGCCTGCCGCCACCGCGTTCTTCGCCACCCATCGGGTCGCGTAGGCGCCGGAGCGATCGACCTTCGACGGGTCCTTGCCGCTGAAGGCTCCTCCACCGTGGCGGGAGGCTCCCCCGTACGTGTCGATGATGATCTTGCGGCCGGTGAGTCCGGCGTCTCCCTTGGGCCCGCCCGTCACGAAGGGACCGGCCGGGTTGATGTAGAGAGTGACGTCGTCGAGGTCGAGGCCGGTCGTGGCCAGCACGGGATCGATCACGTGCTCGCGAACCTGCGCCTGGAGGTCTTCCTGGGAGATGTCGGGATGGTGCTGCGTCGAGACGACGACGGCATCGACGGTCTTCGGAGTGAAGCCGTCGTAGCCGAGCGTGACCTGGGTCTTGCCGTCGGGGCGGAGGAACGGCAGCACGCCCGAGCGGCGCACCTCGGTCAGCCGCTCGGCGAGACGGTGCGCGGTCCACGCCGCCATCGGCATGAGCTGCGGGGTCTCGTTCGTCGCGAAGCCGAACATGATGCCCTGGTCTCCGGCACCCAGGGCATCGAGCGGGTCGACGGAGGAGCCGTCGCGGTGCTCCTGAGCGCTGTCGACCCCGTGGGCGATGTCGGTCGACTGCTCCCCCACCGAGACGCTCACGCCACAGGAGTCGCCGTCGAAGCCGGTCTCGCTGGATGTGTAGCCGATGCCGTTCACGACCTGGCGGACGATCGTGGGGATGTCGACGTAGGCCTCGGTGCGGATCTCGCCGGCGACGTGCACGAGGCCCGTCGTGACCAGTGTCTCGACCGCCACACGGGAGCCACTGTCCTTGGCGATGAGCCCGTCGAGGATGCTGTCCGAGATCTGGTCGCAGATCTTGTCCGGGTGCCCTTCGGTGACGGACTCGGACGTGAACAGACGCAGGGCGCTCATCGAAACTCCAGAACGGGACGGACAGAGGGAGGGTGTTGCACCCATTCTGGACCGCGCCTCCGACAGAAGGGAGGCGCGGTCTCGAATATCACTCTGCGTGACGCAGGCGGAGCTTGTCCTCGTTGATCTCGTGCAGGGCGATGGTGAGCGGCTTGTCCTCGACGGAGGAGTCGACGAGCGGGCCCACGTTGTCGAACAGGTTGCCCTCGTGCAGATCGGAGTAATAGTCGTTGATCTGGCGCGCGCGCTTGGCGGCGTAGATGACGAGCTCGTACTTGGAGTCGACGCGGTCGAGCAGGTTGTCGATGGGGGGATCGATGATGCCGTTGTTGTGTCCGGCCATGGTGAGACCTCCTGGTCAGGCGACGGGATCGTCGCGAAGTCGGTGCGAAATGGCGCGCGAAGACGCTCAGCGCGCAGAGCTTGAAGACAATTCTACGACCTCGTGGGCCGCAGTGGCGACGTCCTCGTTCACGATGAGGTGATCGAACTCGTTCTGAGCGGCGAGTTCGCCCTTCGCGGTGCGCAGTCGGCGGGCGCGCTCCTCGGCGTCCTCGGTGCCGCGGCCGACCAGTCGATGCACCAGTTCGTCCCAGCTCGGAGGCAGCAGGAAGATGAGGGTCGCCGCCGGTTCTGCCGCGCGCACCTGCCGCGCCCCCTGCAGATCGATCTCGAGCAGGACGGTCTTCCCCGCAGCCAGCGCCGCATCGATCGGTGCGCGCGGTGTGCCGTAGCGCGATCGGTTGTGCACCACGGCGTACTCGAGGAGCTCGTCATCGGCGATCAGTCGGTCGAACTCCGCGTCGTCCACGAAGTAGTAATGCACGCCGTCTATCTCGCCGGGGCGCGGAGGCCGCGTCGTCGCCGACACCGAGAGATGGATCTCCGGGTTGTGTTCGCGGATGTGCGCGGCGACCGTGCCCTTGCCGACGGCCGTCGGGCCGGCGAGCACGAGCAGACGGCTGCGTGCACCCCGCGGCGTGGGCTCCGGAAAGCGGGCGTCGAGCCACTCCTCCAGCACGCGGCGCTGCCGGGCGCCGAGCCCACCGAGACGCTTGACCGGAGAGATCTGCAACTCCTCCAGCACGCGGTCGCGCTTGCCGGCGCCGATCGCGGGGAGGGCGAGGAGGAAGTCGGTGATGCGCATCGAACCCTCGACCGAGTCGGCATCCGCCGTGGCTCGGTGCAGCACCGCCTGCGGGGTGACCACCCTCATGGTGAGATCGCGTTTGAGGGAGGCCCTGGCGCGTCGGCGCTCCACGGCACGGCGCGCCGCAGCGGCCCTGTCGACCTCGGGTACCGTGCGCTGCGCGTCAGACACCGGTCACCTCGAGATACTCGGCGGCGCGTGCGGTGATCGCCTCGGGCAGGTCGGCGGGACCGGCGGAGAGGATGCTGCGGCTCTCGCTCGCGATCACCGCCTCCGCCATCGCCCCGAAGCGGGAACGGAGATCAGACGGCGTCGCCCCCTGCGCGCCGAAGCCCGGAGCGAGGATCGGCGCCGACGGCATGAAGGCCTCGATACCGGCCTGCTTCCAGTCCACCGTCGCGCCGATGACGAAGCCGAAGCTGCCCCACTCCCCTGTCTGCGACAGCGCAGCGTTGCGCGCGGAGACCTCGGTGATGACCGAGGCAGACACCGTCGCTCCTGTCGAGCCGGTGGAGCGTTGCAGGCCCTCGGCCTCGGGGTTGCTGGTCGCGGCGAGCACGAACAGACCCTTGGCGTGGTCGGTGGCCAACGCGAACGCCCCGTCGAGCGCGCCGACACCGAGGAACGGATTCACGGTGAGGGCGTCAGCTTCGAGCGGGGAACCCGGGGTGAGCCAGGCACGCGCGTAATCGTCCATGGTCGAACCGATGTCTCCGCGCTTCGCATCCGCGATCACGATCAGTCCCGCGGCGCGTGCTGCGGCGAGCACGTCCTCGAGTGCAGCGATGCCGCGAGATCCGAAGCGCTCGAAGAACGAGACCTGCGGCTTGACGATGCCCACCCGTCCCGCAGCGGCCTCGACGGTGCGAAGACCGAAGTCGCGGACCCCCTGAGCGTCGTCGGTCAGTCCCCACGCCGCGAGCAGCGCGGCGTGGGGGTCGATGCCGACGCAGAGCGGTCCGCGTGCCTGCAGAGCCGATCGGACCCGCTCGCCGAAGGTTTGGCTCACAGCGCGGCCTTCCGGTCCAGCGCGTACTCCTGGAGGCTCTTGACCTGGAAGCCCTCGTGGGCGGCATCCATTCCACTCACGGCTGCGCCGAGCACGGCCATCGTGGTGAACAGCGCCTTGTCGGCGGCGACAGCCGCGGCGCGGATCTCGTAGCCGTCCGCACGGGCGGCCCCGCCGGACGGGGTGTTCACGACGATGTCGATCGACCCCTCATTGATGAGGTCGACGATGTTCTTCGCACCGGATTCCTGCGTCGCACTGTACTTCTCGACCACGGTCACGGCGATGCCGTTGCGCGACAGGATCTCCGCAGTCCCCTCGGTAGCGACGATCGTGAAGCCCAGCTGCTGAAGCCGGTGCGCGGGCAGGATCACAGCCCGCTTGTCCGAGTCGGCCACCGAGATGAACACGGTCCCCGAGGTCGGCATACCGCCGTACGCCGCAGCCTGGCTCTTGGCGAATGCGGTCGGGAAGTCGCGGTCGATGCCCATGACCTCACCTGTCGAACGCATCTCCGGGCCGAGGATGGAGTCGACCGTCTTGCCGTCGGCCGTGCGGAACCGCTTGAACGGGAGCACGGCCTCCTTGACCGACACGGGTGCGTCGAGCGGAACCCGTGAGCCGTCCTGCTCGGGCAGCATGCCCTCGGCACGCAGCTCGGCGATCGTCGAGCCCGTCATCACGCGGCTCGCGGCCTTGGCCATCGGGATGCCGAGCGCCTTCGAGACGAACGGCACGGTGCGGCTCGCGCGGGGGTTCGCCTCGATGACGTAGAGGACGCCGGCGCTGATGGCGAATTGCACGTTCAGCAGTCCGCGCACGCCGACGCCCTTCGCGATGGCGAGAGTGGCTTCGCGCACACGGTCGACGTCGGTGCGGCCGAGCGAGACCGGCGGCAGGGTGCAGCTGGAGTCACCGGAGTGGATGCCGGCCTCTTCCAGGTGCTCCATGACGCCGCCGATGAACAGATCGGTGCCGTCGTAGAGGGCGTCCACGTCGAGCTCGATGGCGTCGTCGAGGAAGCGGTCCACCAGGAGCGGCTTGCCTTCCTCGATGATGACCTCGCCCGCAGTGCGGACGAAGTAGTCGCGCAGCGAGGCGGTGTCGTAGACGATCTCCATGCCGCGACCGCCGAGCACGAAGCTCGGGCGCACGAGGACCGGGTAGCCGATCTCCTCGGCGATGCGCACGGCACCGTCGACGTCGATCGCCGTGCCGTTGCGCGGTGCGACGAGCCCCGCCTCGTCGAGCAGCCGCGAGAAGAGTTCGCGCTCCTCGGCCAGGTCGATCGCTTCGGGGCTCGTGCCCAGCACGGTGTAGCCGGCGGCCTCGATGCCCTTGGCGAGCCCGAGCGGTGTCTGTCCGCCCAGCTGGCAGACGACGCCGAGGATAGTGCCGCTCGCGGCTTCCGCGTCGAGCACCTCCAGCACGTCTTCGAGCGTCAGCGGCTCGAAGTACAGGCGATCGGAGGTGTCGTAGTCGGTCGACACGGTCTCCGGGTTGCAGTTGACCATCACGGTCTCGAAGCCCGCGTCCGACAGCGCGAACGAGGCGTGCACGCAGGAGTAGTCGAACTCGACGCCCTGACCGATGCGGTTCGGGCCCGAGCCGATGATGACGACCTTGGTCCGCTCCGACGGCGCGACCTCGGTTTCGAAGTCGTAGCTCGAATAGTGGTACGGAGTCAGTGCGGGGAACTCGCCGGCGCAGGTGTCGACGGTCTTGTACACCGGGCGGATGCCGAGCCCGTGGCGGACGCCGCGCACCTCTGCCTCCGAGGATCCGCGGATCTCGGCGAGTTGCGCGTCCGAGAACCCGTGTTCCTTCGCGTACCGGAGCGTCGCGGCATCCAGCTCGGGGGCCGTACGGACGATCTCGGCGACCTCGTTGATCAGCACGATCTGGTCGAGGAACCACGGGTCGATCGCGGTCGCTTCGAAGGCCTGCTCCACGGTCGCGCCCTTGCGCAGCGCCTGCTGCAGCGTCACGATGCGGCCGTCGGTGGGGATCTTCGAGATCTCGAGCAACTGCTCGACCGAGCGTTCCTCGACGCCCCAGTGGAAGCTCGATCCGCGCTTCTCCAGCGAACGGAGCGCTTTCTGGAGCGCGGTCGCGTAGTTGCGGCCGATCGCCATCGCCTCACCGACAGACTTCATGGTGGTGGTGAGCGTCGCGTCAGCGGCAGGGAACTTCTCGAACGCGAAACGCGGGACCTTCACGACGACGTAGTCGAGCGTCGGCTCGAAGCTCGCCGGGGTCACGCCCGTGATGTCGTTCGGGATCTCGTCGAGACGGTAGCCCAGAGCCAGCTTGGCGGCGAGCTTGGCGATCGGGAAGCCGGTCGCCTTCGAGGCCAGGGCGCTCGAGCGCGAGACGCGGGGGTTCATCTCGATGACGATGATGCGTCCGTTGGACGGGTCCACCGCGAACTGGATGTTGCAGCCGCCGGTGTCGACGCCGACGGCGCGGATGATGTCGATGCCGATGTCGCGCATCTTCTGGTACTCACGGTCGGTGAGCGTCAGCGCGGGGGCGACCGTGATCGAGTCGCCGGTGTGCACGCCGACCGGGTCGACGTTCTCGATGGAGCAGACCACGACCGTGTTGTCGGCCGTATCGCGCATGAGCTCGAGCTCGTACTCCTTCCAGCCGAGGATGGACTCCTCCAGGAGCACCTCGGTGGTGGGCGAGTCGCGCAGACCGGCGCCGGCGATGCGACGCAGGTCGTTCTCGTCGTAGGCGAAGCCGGAGCCCAGGCCGCCCATCGTGAAGCTCGGACGGACCACCAGCGGGTAGCCGAGCTCGTCGGCCGCGGCCAGGACCTCGTCCATCGTGTGAGCGATGCGGGAGTCCGCCACGTCTGCACCGGCGTCGAGGACCAGCTGCTTGAAGATCTGGCGATCCTCACCCTTGTTGATCGCCTCGAAGCTGGCGCCGATGAGCTCGACGTCGTACTTCTCGAGGATCCCGTGGGTGTGCAGCTCGATCGCGGCGTTCAGCGCGGTCTGACCACCGAGGGTCGGCAGGATCGCGTCGGGACGCTCCTTCGCGATGATCGTCTCGATGACCTGCCACGTGATCGGTTCGATGTAGGTGGCGTCGGCGAAGTCGGGATCGGTCATGATGGTGGCCGGATTGGAGTTGACCAGGATGACCCGGACACCCTCTTCACGCAGCACGCGGCACGCCTGGGTGCCGGAGTAGTCGAACTCACAGGCCTGACCGATGACGATCGGGCCGGAGCCGATGACGAGGACGGAGTTGATGTCGTCGCGCTTGGGCATTACTTGGAGTCCTTCTGGCTTGCGATGACCAGGTCGCGGAACCTGTCGAAGAGGTAGTTGGCGTCGTGCGGGCCGGCAGCGGCCTCGGGGTGGTACTGCACCGAGAAGGCGGGGATGTCGAGGGCACGGAGACCCTCGACGACGTTGTCGTTGAGACCCACGTGGCTGACCTCGACCTTGCCGTAGCCGTTCGGGCTGTCGAACGAGCCCTCCAGGGGCGCCTCGACCGCGAAACCGTGGTTGTGGGCGGTGATCTCGACCTTGCCGGTCTCCTTGTCGAGCACCGGCTGATTGATGCCGCGGTGACCGAAGGGGAGCTTGTACGTCCCGAGGCCCAGAGCGCGACCGAGCAGCTGGTTGCCGAAGCAGATCCCGAAGAACGGGAGGCCGTCGTCGAGCACCGCACGCAGCAGCTCGACGTGGTCGCCCGAAGCCGCGGGGTCGCCGGGGCCGTTCGAGTAGAAGACCGCGACGGGGTCGATCGCGCGGATCTCGTCGATCGTCACGTCCTGCGGGAGCACGTGCACCTCGAACCCGCGGGCGGCGAGGTTGTCGATCGTCGCCTGCTTCACGCCGAGGTCGAGGACGGCGAGGTTGCCGATCCGCGCTCCCATGGCCGTCGTCACCGTCGCCACGTCGACCGAGACCTCGGCCGACAGATTCCGTCCCGCCATCTCCGGTGCCTCGCGGACGATGCGCACCTGCTCATCGGGGTCGAGCGCCGCGTCCGCGCCGGAGAAGATCCCGCCGCGCATGGATCCGGCAGAACGGATGTGACGGGTGATCGAACGGGTGTCGATGCCGCTGATCCCCACGATGCCGTCTTCGACCAGCACGTCATCGAGCGAGGCGTTCGCACGCCAGTTCGACACGACGCGCGAGGGATCGCGCACGATGTAGCCGGCCACCCAGATGCGGCGGGATTCGGCATCTTCATCGTTCATGCCGGTGTTGCCGATGTGGGGCGCCGTCTGCAGCACGATCTGGCCCGCGTACGAGGGGTCCGTGATGGTCTCCTGGTATCCCGACATACCGGTCGCGAAGACGACCTCGCCGAGTGTGCGTCCGCGGGCACCATAGGCGCGTCCGGTGTGGCGGGTGCCGTCCTCCAGGACGAGGACGGCGGGGTCGGGGAGCTGGGCCGCGGAGGCCTGCCCGGAGGATGTCGAGAGTGTCATGACGTTGCTCCTGTGTCGGGGGCGGCGGGGACGAGCCGCTGCAGGTCGGAGATGAGAGTGCGCGGGTCGCCGGTGGCGAGCCGCAGGTAGCTGTCGACGATCGTGTCGTCGTCGATGTTCCAGGCGATGCGCACGAGGCCGCCGGATTCGACGACCCGGTCGATCGTGACCGTGGCGCGGTCGACGGCGACGATCCGGTCGTTCGCGAGGAACACCGTCGGCGCACCGTCGAGGCAGAGGGCGATGCCGCGATCCGTGAGGGCGAGTTCACCGCGGGCCCGGTACGCGAGAGGCGAGACCGCCAGACGCTCGAGTGGCTGCTCATGCCGCGTCGTCGACACGTACAGCACCTCGTCGCGGCGAGAGACCTCCGCGTGCTCCGGAACCCCCAGCGGGGCCGTGAACACGGAGTCGCGGCGGATTCGTCGTCGCCAGGCGAACAGCATCGCGAGCAGCACCAGGAGCGCGACCGCGATCATGATCGCGACGGCGAGGTCCCGAGCGCTCATGCGCGAAGCTCCTCGACGACGTTGCCGCCGTCGACCGTCACAGTGCCGCCGTGGATCGTGTATTCGACCCGGCCGGGAAGAGCTCGTCCGAGGTACGGCGAGTTCACGCTGCGGCCGTGCAGGTCCGCCTCGGTGAAGACCCCGTCGACGGAGGCGTCGTAGAGGGTGAGCTGTGCCGGCTGCCCGACTTCGAGCGGCGTGCCGTGACCGGCGAGCCGTCCGATGCGCGCGGGCGTCGCGCTCATCACGCGGGCGACGTCCGACCACTCCAGCAGTCCGGTCTGCACCATCGACTGGTGCACCACGCGCAGCGCGCTCTCGAGTCCGACCATGCCGTTCGCGGCGGCCTGCCACTCGCACGCCTTGTTCTCGCTGGGGTGCGGGGCGTGATCGGTGGCGACGATGTCGATCGTCCCGTCGGCGAGGCCCTCGCGCACAGCGAGCACGTCTTCTTCGCGTCGCAGCGGCGGGTTCACCTTGTACCGCGCGTCGTATCCACGCACCAGCTCGTCTGTCAGCAGCAGGTGGTGCGGGGTGACCTCGGCGGTGACATCGATACCGCGCTTCTTGGCCCAGCGGATGATGTCCACCGACCCCGCTGTGGAGAGGTGACACACGTGCAGGCGGGAGCCGACATGCTCGGCCAGCAGCACGTCGCGAGCGATGATCGCCTCTTCGGCCACGGCGGGCCAGCCGGCGAGTCCGAGCTCCGCCGAGACCGTTCCCTCGTTCATCTGGGCACCCTCGGTGAGTCGAGGATCCTGCGCATGCTGGGCGATGACGCCACCGAAGGACTTCACGTACTCCAGAGCGCGCCGCATGATCAGCGGATCGAACACGCAGAAGCCGTCGTCGCTGAAGACGCGCACCTGTGCGCGGGAGGTCGCCATGGCACCCAGCTCGGCGAGGCGCTCACCCTTCTGCCCGACGGTGACCGCGCCGATGGGCTGCACCGTGGCATAGCCTGCGGCTTCACCCAGTGCGAGCTCCTGCTCGACCACGCCGGCGGTGTCTGCCACGGGCGAGGTGTTGGGCATGGCGAAGACAGCGGTGAAGCCGCCTGCTGCCGCAGCTCGCGTGCCGGTGAGGATCGTCTCGGATGCTTCGTAGCCCGGCTCGCGGAGATGCGTGTGCAGGTCCACCAGTCCCGGCAGGGCGACGAGCCCTGCAGCATCCAGGACCCGGGCACCGGAGCGGCTCAGTCCGCTGCCGATCTCGGCGATCCGGCCGTCTTCGATGATGATGTCGGCGCTCTCCGCGCCGAGCAGCTGCGCACCGGTGATGACGAGGGTCTCGCTCACAGGTCTCCCCCTCGTTCGTCGTCTCGTTCGCCTGCCAGCAGCAGGTACAGCACCGCCATGCGGATGGACACCCCGTTCGTGACCTGTTCCAGCACCGTCGAACGGGGGGAATCGGCAGCTTCCGAGGAGATCTCCAGTCCCCGGTTCATGGGTCCGGGGTGCATGACAATGCTACCGCCCGGAAGAGCCGCCACACGCCGCGCGTCCAGGCCCCACCGTCGGGAATACTCCCGCTCAGTCGGGAAATACGCGGCGTTCATCCGTTCCAGCTGGATGCGCAGCATCATCACCGCGTCCGGCTCGTCGGCCAGCGCCTGATCGAGGTCGTAGACGACCCGAACAGGCCACAGCGAGACGTTCTGCGGAACCAGCGTCGGCGGTGCCACCAGAGTGACCTCGGCGCCCAGCGTGGTGAGCAGCCAGACGTTCGAGCGGGCGACCCGCGAATGCAGGACGTCTCCGACGATCACCACGCGCATACCGCGGAGGTCCTGACCACGGCTGGCGGCACCGAAGCGGCGCTTGCGGATCGTGAAGGCGTCGAGCAGCGCCTGGGTCGGGTGCTCGTGCGTACCGTCTCCCGCGTTCACGACTCCGGCGGAGATCCAACCGCTGGTCGCGAGGGTCTGCGGTGCACCGGAGCCGGGGTGGCGGACGACGACGGCGTCGGCGCCGATGGCCTCGAGGGTCTGCGCGGTGTCCTTCAGGCTCTCACCCTTCGAGACGCTGGAGCCCTTCGCGGCGAAGTTGATGACGTCGGCTGAGAGGCGCTTCGCGGCCGCCTCGAAGGAGATGCGGGTGCGGGTCGAGTCCTCGAAGAAGAGGTTCACGACGGTCTTGCCGCGCAGCGTCGGGAGCTTCTTGACCTCACGTGATTGGGTGTCGGACATATCCTCGGCGACGTCGAGGATACGGAGGGCTGTGGCCCTGTCGAGAGTGCGGGTGTCGAGGAGGTGTCTCATTCGCCGATCGTCACCTCCTCGGCCCCGTCGTTCTCGAAGAGGCGCACGTTGACCCGCTCGGTGCGGGCGGAGGGGATGTTCTTGCCGATGAAGTCCGGACGGATGGGAAGCTCGCGATGCCCGCGGTCGACGAGGATGGCCAGACGTACGACCGCGGGGCGGCCGATCGACTGGATCGCGTCGAGGGCTGCCCGGATGCTGCGACCCGAGAAGAGCACGTCGTCGACGAGCACGACCGTCTTGCCGTCGATGCCGCCGACCGGGATCTCGGTGGGCTGTGGGGAACGGGTCGGGTGTTTGGCGAGATCATCGCGGAAGAGCGTGACATCGAGCGACCCGACCGGGACGGACTGCTGAGCGATCTCGCTGATCAGCAGGCCGAGGCGATGGGCGAGAGTGACGCCCCGGGTCGGGATGCCCAGCAGGACGAGGCTCTCGGCGCCTCGATTGGACTCGAGGATCTCGTGCGCGATACGGGTCAGCGCTCGTGAGATGTCGGCTTCGTGCAGCACGGTGCGCATGCTCATCGGCCGCTCCCTTCTCCGCCTCACAGGACGGTGTTAAAGGTTGCTTGTGATGCCAGTGTATCGGAGCGGAACGGCTCCGACGGGTCAGCTCGCCTCCTGCAGCACCGGATCGGTGACGTCGTCGATCTTCGAGGATCGGATCGCGTGACCGGCGGTCGACAGACAGCGCCCGGTCTTCAGATCCCACTTCCAGTCGTGCATGCTGCACGTGAGGATGCCGTCGTCGTCGACCGTGCCCGTGCGGGTGAGATCAGCGCGCAGGTGCGGGCAGCGACGCTGCACGACCCAGTCACCGATCTCCGTGTCCTCGGTCTGGTCGGTCTGCTCCTGGTACCAGTTCTCGACGTACTCGATGCGGTCGACCGAGAGGCACTTGAGGAACGTGGTGAGGAACTCATTGAACTTGCCGCTGCGCCCCACCGAGAACTGCATGGAGAGGAAGATCGAGTTCGACCAGTCGATCTCGTGGTCGACGATGTTGGTCGAGACCAGGTCGGCGGGGATCGTGTACCAGTAGATGCACTCCTCGCCCGCGTACTCGCGGACCTTCGCGCGCGGGAAATCCACCACCATGTCGAGCTCGCCGATGCGGAAACGCACGCAGCCACCGACGCCGAGCCGGATGGTGCGGGACTTCTTCAGCAGCGGCTCCCACCAGTTCTTGATCGCCTCGAGCATCTCCGCGGGCGGGATGATCTCCGCACGGGAGGCCTCCTCGTCGCGGATCTCCTGCTGACGGCTCAGACGCTGCTCCTCGAGGTAGTCCCACTTCTCGTCGAAGATGTGCGCGATCTCGGCCTCGGAGTAGAGCGTCTGCTCGCTGGTGACGGCTCCCCCATCGACCGTGACGACGGTGCCGGGGATGAACAACTGGCCGTCGTACTGCGGCGCGAGCTCCTTCATGTGCGCGAGGAACTGCTTCTGATCCGTGAAGATCGACTCACCGTTCTTGCCCAGCCCGTTGAAGTCGAAGAGGTCGTCGCGCAGGAACATGGGCGGGCCGGCCATCGGGAAGACGTGCGGGGCGTCGACCTTCTCGATGTAGTACATGGCGCGCTTGTTCTGCGCCTCGCGCTTGAGCCGGGCGAAGTTCTGCTTGGCGTCGAGCGGCAGGTCGTAGACCATGGGCCACCAGATCGCACCGGACACCTGCGTGAAGTACGCGTCGGGCTTGCCGAAGTCGAGCAGCTTCTCGAGGTCGAGCGGGCTGGATCACCTGGCCGGCGGGCGCGTACGTGATGTTCGTGTAGCCGAGGGCGCGGAGGTCCTGCTCGAGGTCATCGGTCGGGTACTCCGGAAGCAGCACCTCGATGTCCTTGCGGATGTAGCGCTCGAGCAGCTTCGGGTCGAAGTGGTCACGGTGACGGTGCGAGATCCAGAGGAAGTCGGCGTCCCGGCCGAAGCGCTCCCAGTCCAGGCCGCGGTTGTCGGGGAACGGGAACCACGATCCGTAGAAGGAGGGCCCGAGAACCGGGTCGCAGATGATGTTCCCGCCCAACGTCTCGATGAACATCCCGGCGTGGCCGAGTCCCGTGATCCGCATTGCATTCCTCCCGAAAGTGAACCGTTCGATTGTACCGAGGGCTCCCTGTGGGCCC
>JAQZBG010000398.1 GCA_029239165.1 Microbacterium sp.
TCCACCGCGCGCCGATCGATCTCATCCCACTGCAATTCCGACACGTTCATGCCCTTTCCGACAGTTTCGAGGGCGCCCGTATTCCCTGGCGCATCCGCATCATCACGGAGAGGTGTGCACATCGCCGGGCGCGCGAGTGTTTTCAGCATAGCGGTGACGTGAGTTGCGCTACGCGGGCCCGCGAGCCGGATGACGTCATCTGGTGTCATACACTGAAGAGGTTGTCCGGTCACACGTGCAGAGGAGGCGATCGAGATCTCGACGATGTCTGATCAGACCGTGAGGAAGTCGTCCGTCGGTCGCACGGTGAAGGCCTACGTCACGCTCACCAAGCCGCGTGTCCTCGAGCTTCTGCTCGTCTCGACCGTTCCGGTGATGTTCCTGGCTCAGGGTGGCCTGCCGAACCTGTGGCTTGTGCTGGCGACGGTCATCGGCGGCTCGCTGAGCGCCGGTTCCGCCGCTGCGTTCAACATGTACCTCGATCGGGACATCGACGCGCACATGCACCGCACCGAGAATCGGCCGCTGGTCACGGGCGAGATCAGCCCGCGGGGCGCGCTGATCTTCTCCTGGACGCTCGCGATCGTCTCGACGGTCTGGCTGCTCGCCACGACCAACTGGCTGGCTGCGGCGCTGTCCGCGACGGCGATCTTCTTCTACGTCGTGATCTACACCATGATCCTCAAGCGGCGCACCGAGCAGAACATCATCTGGGGCGGCATCGCCGGGTGCTTCCCCGTGCTCATCGGCTGGTCCGCCGTCACCGGTTCGCTCGACTGGCCGGCATTCATCCTCTTCCTGCTGATCTTCCTGTGGACGCCGCCGCACTACTGGCCGCTGTCGATGAAGTACAAGGACGACTACGAAGACGTCGATGTGCCGATGCTGGGTGTCACCCGCAACGCATCGCAGGTCGGCCTCCAGGTCATCCTCTACGCCTGGGCGACCGTGGCGTGCTCGCTGCTCCTCGTGCCGATCGCGAACATGGGCCTGGTGTACACCGTCTCGGCGACGGTCTTCGGCGGATGGTTCATCTACGAGTCGCACCGGCTCTACAACCGTGCCGTGCACGGCACCGAGCCGCGGCCCATGCGCGTCTTCCACGCCTCGATCACCTACCTGACGCTGATCTTCGTCGCGGTCGCGATCGACCCGCTGCTTCCCTTCTGATCCGACTCGATCGAAACGACGGAGCGGCGCCGATTCCTCGGCGCCGCTCCGTCGTTCTTTCCGCTGAGAAGATCAGCGTGTGATCGTCGAGTCGTCCGGCTTCGCGTTCGTGACGGCGGCATCGCGCCGAGCGGCGTCGTCCGCGTCAGCGGCGGGCGCCACGTCGTCCGCTGCGGCGTCGTATGCCGAGCCAGCCTCGGAGGACGCGGTGGCCTCGGGCGCTGCGGTGTCGACCGGGGTCTGAGTGCGGTCGTTCTCGGCGGTCCAGTCGATCGCCTCGACGACGGCCGGGGCGGGAGCGGGGACGAGTGAGCGAGCGGCGACGAGGCCGAGCGTGAGCAGGATGCCGACGATTCCGGCGGCCAGGACACCTGCGCCCACGACGACGAGCGACTGCCCGACGTACACCTCGACGCCCGTGGCCGTGCCGTCGAGCAGTGTGGTCGTCATCGTCCCGATCTGACCGGAGATGAGCCATCCGCCGACAGCCGTCGTGGCGAGGGACACCACGAGGAGGAGCCAGAATCCGATGCTGCGTGAGAGTGACTTGTTCATGCCGTCCACCATCGCGGACGCGGTGATGAGTCGGCGATGTGCCGGCTGTGGATCGCCTGTGCGCGCCCTCAGTCGGCGACGGGCACGGGGCGCTTCAGATTCAGCACGACCACCGTGTACGCGGCCGCCGAGAGCGAGGCGAGAACCATGTGGATGCCGACGAGCAGCGGGGGAAGACCCTCGCGGGCCTGCCAGATGCCGACCCCGACCTGCACGAGGATCGCCAGCGCCAGCACGAGCAGCCAGCGCCGCGGCTCCAGACGCAGCACCCAGGCGGCGACGGTGAGGAACAGGACGAGTGCCGCAAGGATGTAGCCGGGCCACGAATGCACGTGCGCGAGCACCGTCGCATCGAAGCCGTGTCGGAGCACGTCTGCGTCACCGGAGTGGGGGCCGGATCCCGTCGTGAGCACACCGAAGACGATCGTGACGGCGAGTGCGAGGCCGGTCACATGCGTGACGGCTGCGAACCAGGCGGGCACAGCGCGCTGACGCGGCTCGCCATCCATCTTCAGGCGCACCAGGAACGCGGCCGTGACGCAGACGAGGAGCAGGGACGAGGTGTAGTGGAACCCGACGATGAAGGGGTTCAGGCCCGTCAGCACAGTGATGCCGCCGACGAGCGCCTGTGCGACGACCCCCGCCAGGACGATCCATGCCAGGGCGACGAGGTCGCGCCGGTGGGGGGTCGTGCGCACCGAGCGGACGGCTGCGGCGATGACGGCGAGGAGAAGAACTCCGGATGCGATCGGGAAGGCGGGGATGTGGAAGGGGGCGGCGATCGCGTAGGCGATGCCGGCAGCGACGATGCCGCCTGCGGCGAACCAGAGGGCGTTGATCAAGCCGCGCTTCCCGCTGAAGAGGTGCAGGACCAGCAGCACGACCGCCAGCGCGATGATCCCGACCACACCCGTCATCAGGCGGTTGCCGAACTCGATGATGCCGTGGATGCCCTGCACCTCGAGGATGGGTACGAGCGAGTCCGGCGTGCACAGCGGCCAGTCGGAGCACCCGAGGCCCGAACCGGTGAGGCGAACCGCGCCGCCGGTGCCGATGATGATGGTCTCGCTGATGAACGAGAGCCAGGCGAAGACCGTCAGCGCGCGTCCCCACGGAGCGGATCGGAGCGGAGCCGTCCGCGTCGGAGCGGAGGCGTGGATCGTGGTCTCGGGCATTAGTCCTCCGGACCGCGCACGAACCGGCGGGCATGGCCCGTCTGTCAGGCGGAACCTGTAGAATCGGATTGTTGCGATGAGCGCTGACCGCGCTGCAGCATCGACAACAGTTTAGGCGCGATGGAAGCGCCGGTGATGAGGGCCCACCAACGGCACCCGCTCCCGCAGACTCGACGGGGATCAGGTGTGTCGGGG
>JAQZBG010000399.1 GCA_029239165.1 Microbacterium sp.
AACGCCGCCCCGAGCGCACGTCCGCGCCCTACCGACGTCGGTTCGAACAGCAGCTCGCGGTCGCCCTCGCCGGCGAGCGAACGGCGGGCGGCGAGGGAGATGTCCTCGGCATCCGACAGCACGTCGCTCAGCACGGAGACCGCCTCACGGTGCACCCACGCGATCGAGGTGCCGGGCAGGATGTCGTGGAACTCGTGCAGCAGCACAGCTTGCCACAGCCGGTCGAACTCGGCCTGCGGGTACGCGGCACCGGTGCGCACCGCGTCCGTCGCGGCCCACAGCTCGGCCTCGATCAGCGCGTGCTCGGCCCAGCGGTGCAGCGCCTTCGTGGCGTGCTGGCTGGTGAGGGTGCCGCGATGCAGTTCGAGATACAGCTCGCCGACCCAGACGGCCGGGTGCGGCAGCTCGGCCTTGGCAGCATCGAAGAAGGCGTCCGGGTGCTCCCACACGACCTGCGCGCTGCCTTCGAGGTCGCGGAGGCGCTCGGCCTTGCCCGTCATCTCGCGGGTCGTACCGCCGCCGCCGTCACCCCAGCCGACCGGCGCGATCGACCGCGAGCTGAGCCGGTTCTCCTTGAACTGGCGAGCGGCCTTGGCGACCTCCATGCCGCTCAGCTGCGAGTTGTAGGTGTCCATCGACGGGAAGTGCGTGAACACCTGCGAACCGTCGATGCCCTCCCAGAGGAACGAGTGGTGCGGGAAGACGTTCTGCTGGTTCCACGAGATCTTCTGGGTGAAGAACCACTCGAACCCGGCACGGCGCATCAGCTGCGGCAGGGCGGGCGAGTACCCGAAGCTGTCGGGCAGCCAGACGCCCTTCGACCGGATGCCGAACTCGCGTTCGAAGAACCGCTGCCCGTGCGAGAACTGCCGCACGAGCGACTCGCCCGTCGGCATCACGGTGTCGGACTCGACCCACATGCCACCCAGGGGCAGGAACCGCCCGGCGGCGACCGCGGCCTTGACCCGCTCCCATACCTCAGGGCGGTGCTCCTTGATCCAGGCGTACTGCTGGGCACTGGACATTCCGTACTGGAACTCGGGCTGCTCCTCGATGAGCGTCGTCATCGACGAGGTGGTGCGCGCGACCTTGCGGATCGTCTCGCGCACCGGCCAGAGCCACGCCGAGTCGATGTGCGCGTGGCCGACGGCCGAGATGCGGTGTGCGCTCGCCTCGGCGGGCGCGGCGAGCACATCGGCCAGGCGGGCACGGGCATCGGATGCCGTCGCCACGATGTGCTGGAGGTCGAGCACGTCGAGGGCGTCGTCCATCGCCTGCAGGATGCGCATGCGGCGCGGCGAGGTCGCGGGCAGCTCGGCCTGCAGCTCGAACAGCACCTCGAGGTCGAGCGACAGGTCGAAGACCTCCGGCTCGAACACGGCCAGGTCCATCCTCCGGGCCCGGTAGAGCGGCTCCTTCGAGGAGGTGAGGACGTCGCCTTCCTGCGTGGGCAGGAAGGGGTGGTAGTCGAGGAGCACGGGATTGGATGCCGCCTCGAGGTACAGCTCGACGGGCTCGTCGCCCGCGGCGGTCTCGGCGATCGGCACCCACTGGTTGCGGGGGTTGATGCTCTTCACGGGGATCGGGTCGGAGCCGGTGCCGCTCGTGCGGTAGGCCAGCGCCTCGCATTGGAAGCCGGTCATGTTCACGTCGAACCCGAGGTCGATGAGCGCCTCGACACGGCGGCCGGCCCACTCGGCGGGCACGCGGCCGGTGAGCCGGAACCAGGTGGTCCCCCATGCCGGCCCCCAGGGGGCCCCGACGACCGCCGGGGAATACGCGAGGGCGAGGCCCTCTGCCGGAGCGATCGGCTCGCCGGGCAGCTCGTGGACCTCGACGTCCAGGGGCACGGACGCCGAGTGGATCGCCGGGCGGATGCGCTCTTCGAGGACTCGCTTGACGCGGCCGACGGTGAGCGAGGTGTCGTCATGCATGGGGATCTCCGGCTCGACGGTGAGTGCTGGTCCACGACGCGACGTGCGACGCGGTGTTGATGCTATCGGATTTACTAAAACGATCTAGTACGCAAGTCTAAACGCATCGCCTCTTCTTCCGCGAGGCTAAATCGATCAAGTATGGTGAGGGACTATGACTCCGGCGAAACGCGTCACCATCGCCGATATCGCACGCATGGCGGGGGTGTCCCCCGGCGCCGTCTCCTTTGCTCTGAACGGGCGTCCCGGCGTGAGCGACGAGACGCGGCAGCGGATCCTGGCGATCGTCGAGGAGAACGGCTGGCAGCCGAGCTCGGCGGCTCGCGCGCTGGTCGGAGCCCGCGCGAACACCGTCGGCTTCGCGCTCGCCCGGCCCGCACGGAGCCTGGGATCCGAGGCCTTCTTCACCGACCTCATCGCCGGCATCGAATCACGCCTCTCCGAGAGCAAGGTCAGTCTGCAGCTCCGCCTAGTCGCCGACATCGCCGAGGAGATGGAGGTGCATCGGCAGTGGCGGTCCTCCAATCAGGTCGACGGCATCATCTTCATCGACCCCCGCGATGACGACCCCCGCGTCGAGCGCATCGCCTCGCTCGACGCCCGCGCCGTCATGATCGGCTCCGAGCCGTCCCCCGAGGGCTCCGTCCCCAGTGTCTGGATCGGCGACGAAGAGGTGGCCGAGACGCTGTTCTCGTATCTCGCCGCGCTCGGGCACACCCGTATCGCCTACGTCGCCGGCCCCGAGGAGCTCGAGCACACCCGCCTGCGCGCCGAGGTTCTGGAGCGCATGGCGGCCGACGACGTCGACGGCGAGGTCATCACGACCGACTTCTCGCCCGCGCGGGCATCCGCGGTCACGCGCACGCTCCTGTCCGGGCGTCGGCGGCCGACGGCGATCGTGTACGACAACGATGTGATGGCCGTCGCGGGGCTCCGCGTCACCCAGGAGATGGGGCGGGCCGTCCCGCGGGACGTGTCGCTCGCCTCCTTCGACGACTCCGTGATCGCCGGACTCATCAACCCGTCGATCACCGCGATGACCAGGGACACCTTCGAACTCGGCGAGCGCGCGGCCACGCTGCTGCTGCGGCAGATCGCGGCGGGAGCGAACCTGCCCAGCGTCGAGGGTCCGACCCCGGTGCTC
>JAQZBG010000027.1 GCA_029239165.1 Microbacterium sp.
CGGTGGGCCCCGTGGGGCTCGAACCCACGACCCGCGGATTAAAAGTCCGATGCTCTGCCAACTGAGCTAGAGGCCCCTCCTCAAAGTCTAGTGCGCACGACGAGGGGCCGTCGGCGATACAGCATCGCCGACGGCCCCTTTTCCTTCCCGGGCGGCTCCCCCTACCCCGGGAAGGTCGCCTGGCCGGGTCCTCCTCCCGGCAACCCGGCTCAGGAAGCCGGGGGCATCAGAACCGTGTCGACCAGGTACACGGTCGCGTTCGCGGTCTGCACGCCGCCGCACACGATCTTGGCGTCGTTGACCATCCAGTCGTCGCCGCTGCCGGTGACCTCGAGGTCGGCACCCTGAACGGTCGTGTGCATGCCTTCGATGTCGGCCGGCTCGATCTGGCCGGGGACCACGTGATAGGTCAGGATCGAACTCAGCGTCTCACTGTCGGTCTTGAGAGCCTCGATCGTGGCCGAGTCGATCTTCGCGAAAGCGTCATCCACCGGTGCGAACACGGTGAACTCGTCTCCGTTGAGCGTGTCGACGAGGTTCACGTCGGGGTTGAGCTGCCCGCTCACCGCGGCGACCAGCGTGGTCAGGATCGGGTTGTTGGATGCGGCCACGGCGACCGGGTCCTGGGACATGCCCTGGATCGAGCCTGCGCCCTCCGGCACGGCTTCGGCGTAGGCGGCGCAACCGGGGCCGACGAGGTTCGCGGCCGGGTCCATCTCCGTCGTCGTCGACTCCGACGTCTCGGGAGCCTTGGGCTCGGTGGACTCCTCCGCGGTGCTGCCGCTGCCCATCGAACAGGCGGAGAGCAGGAACGCGCTCGCCAGGCCGAGGGTGATCGCTGCGGTGACCTTCTTCTTGGTGCTGAACATGTCGAGCTCCTTCAGAACTGAGCCACGGCCTCTCCGTGGCGTCGAGGGCTGTTCGGAGCACCGTCGAGATCGGATGGGAGAAATCTCAGAAATATCTCAGATCGCGCGAATCCAATCCGTTGCGGTCCCCGGAGCGAACAGCTCCCGACAGAAGTGGGGACCTCATGGACCTGATCATCATCGGCCTGCTCGGCGGGCTCATCACCGGCATCTCGCCGTGCATCCTGCCCGTACTGCCCGTGATCTTCCTCACCGGCGGCGCGCAATCGGCGCGGTACGAAGACGAGGTGGTGCCTGCCAGGCGCGGCCGTCCCTACTTCGTGATCGCGGGGCTGGTGCTGAGCTTCACCCTCGTCACTCTCGGCGGCTCGCTGCTGCTCGGACTGCTGAACCTGCCGCAGGACATCATCCGGTGGGTCGGCATCGCGGTGCTGATCATCATCGGCGTCGGGCTCATCGTGCCGCGATTCCAGCACATCCTCGAGCGTCCGTTCCAGAGGTTCGGGCAGCGCGAGGTGAAGAACCGGGGGAGCGGGTTCGGCGTCGGCCTCGCGCTCGGTGCGGTGTTCGTGCCATGCGCGGGCCCCGTGCTGGCCGCCATCATCGTCGCCGGGTCCACTGGGCGGATCGGCATCGGAACGGTGCTTCTGACAGTGTCGTTCTCGATCGGGGTGGCCGTGCCGCTGCTGATCTTCGCACTCGCCGGTCGCAGCGTGGTGGAGCGCATCCGCTCGTTCCGCTCGAAGGAGCGCGGGCTGCGCATCGCGGCCGGTGTCGCCATGATCGCTCTCGCCGTCGGGCTCGTGTTCAACGTGCCTCAGGCTCTGCAGCGTCTGCTCCCGGACTACACGGCCCCGCTGCAGGAGCAGATCGCGGATTCCGACCAGGTGAAGGACGCCCTCGATCTGGGCGGACTCGTCAATGAGGAGAACAAAGACCTCGACAAGTGCACGAACGGTGCCGAGGAACTCGAGTCGTGCGGCACCGCGCCGTCGATCAAGGGCATCCAGGAATGGCTCAACACTCCGAACGGCGAGGCTCTCGACCTCGAGGATCTGCGCGGTCAGGTCGTGCTGATCGACTTCTGGGCGTACTCCTGCATCAACTGCCAGCGGTCGCTGCCGCACGTCGTCGCGTGGGACGAGGCGTATCGCGATGCGGGCCTCCAGGTGATCGGCATCCACTCTCCGGAGTACGCCTTCGAGAAGGACCCGGGCAATGTCGCGGCAGGTGCCCGAGACTTCGGGATCGAGTACCCCGTGGCCCTCGACAACAACCTGTCGACCTGGACGAACTACCGCAACCGCTACTGGCCCGCCCACTACCTGATCGATGCGGAGGGGACCGTACGCCACATCTCGTTCGGCGAGGGCAACTACGCCGCAACCGAGGCGATGATCCGCGAACTGCTGAAGGACGCCGATCCGGCCGTCGATCTTCCGGGCGCGACGGACGTCGCGGATGACACGCCCGATGTGGGTTCGACCACCCGCGAGACGTTCCTCGGGTCGTCGAAGGACGTCAACTACGGCGGGGACGGCGATTACCGGGCCGGCACGAACACGTACACCCTCCCGGAGGACCAGCCGGCGGACAGCTTCGCCCTCGACGGCGACTGGACGATCGAGACGCAGTACGCGACCCCGGAGGGCGCCGACGGCCGGATCGAGCTCGAATACCACGCCGCCGAGGTGCGGGTCGTGGTCGCCGGGTCGGGCGAGATCGTGCTCCGCCGCGACGACGGTTCGACGGAGACCATCGCGATCGACGGAACTCCGCGCTCCTACGAGCTGCTGAAGCAGGACGACATCGCCGAAGGCACCCTGACGCTCGATGTGCCGCCGGGAATCCAGGTCTATTCCTTCACGTTCGGGTGACGCCTGCACGGCAACGGAGAGGAGATGCGGCATGCTTGTGGAGATGGTCATCGACGGAATGGACGTCCCGGAGGACGGTGCGACGCAGGATGCCGTCGGCGACCTCCTCGTGCGCGTCGCCGCCGGTGATCAGGCCGCCTTCGCGGCCCTCTACGATGCCCTCTCCTCCCGTGCCTTCGGGCTGATCCTCCGCGTTCTGGTGAACCGGGCGCAGAGCGAAGAGGTCCTGCAGGAGGTCTTCCTGGAGATCTGGCAATCCGCTTCCCGCTTCGCTCCGAACAGAGGTCAGGGACGAACGTGGGTCATGACGATCGCACATCGTCGGGCCGTCGACCGGGTGCGGGCATCGCAGTCGAGCGCCGACCGGGATGTGCGAGCCGGATTCAAGGACATCGGCGTGGCACACGACAGCGTCGCAGAGCAGGTGGAACTGGGGATCGAAGGCGAGAAGGTCGTCGACGCTCTCTCCGGCCTTCCTGAGGTGCAGCGCGAGGCGCTCGTCCTCGCCTATTACGGCGGTTACAGTCAGAACGAGATCGCGGCCCTGGTGGGCGCACCGCTGGGAACGATCAAGACACGGATGCGAGACGGACTCACCCGTCTGCGCACGGCGATGGGGGTGACGGCATGAACGAGCAGGAGTTCGCAGAGCTCGCGGCAGGTGCCGCCCTGCACGCGCTTTCAGCAGACGACGAGCGTCGCTTCCGTGACGCGCTCGTCGCGCACCCCGAGTGGCGGGCCATCGTCGAGACGGACGCCGGTGCGGCCGGGCTGCTGGCCGAGACGACCGCGACGGTCGATCCGCCCGCGAGCATCCGATCCGCGCTGCTCGCGCAGATCGCCGTGACGCCGCAGGGTGCCGATCCGGACACAGACGAGCCGCGCGAGGCCGCCCCTGCACCGATGAATGCAGCATCGGAAGAGTCGGCCGAGTCCTCGAAGCCGAAGACGCCCCCGCGCCGATGGGGGCGCGCGGTCTTCGCGCTGGCGGCATGCCTTGCGGTCCTCGTCGGTGTCGGCATCGGCGCCGTGGCTCTGAACCAGCAGCTGAATCGCCCCGCGAGCGTCGTCGCCCTGCAGGAGATCGAAGCGGCAGGAGACGCTGAACAGGCGACGGTCGCGCTCGACGACGGCGGGACGGCGACAGCGCACTGGTCGGGCTCGGTCGGCAAGGCCGTGCTGGTGGCCGACGGACTCCCGAGCCCGGGGGAGGGGGAGACGTACGAACTCTGGTTCGTGCGCGGTGACGCCCCCGTCTCGGCAGGTGTATTCGATGTCGACGGCGGTGATGCGACCGCTCTGCTCGACGGCGACATGCAGGCGGGCGATGCGATCGCGGTGACGGTCGAGCAAGCTGGCGGATCTCCGACGGGGCAGCCGACGACCGACCCCGTCATCGTCATCCCCACAGCCTGAACGTCGCTGATCGCGCGTACCCTGGAGGGATGCCTGAGCAGCACCACCGCCCTGTGCGCCGACCGACGTCCTCCTTCGACAACATCGTCGGCGCGCATGACCCCGCCGAGGAGACCCGTGTCGCTCATGCCACGGCATCCGCTCTGTTGACCCGTGTGCGCGCGGACGAGAGCGGGGACAGCGCAGAGCGCCTCGTGGCCTTCACCTCCGAGCACGGCATCGACGAGATCGCGGAGCTGTGGTCCAAGGCGCCGTCCCGGACGCTTCCCGGGGCCCTGTGGCGCCTGTACGTGCTGCAGCTCGCCATCCACGCCGACGCCCGCACCGCCGCACTGTTGTACGACCGAGGCCGGGTGGAGCTGGCTTCGGCCGACGTCGTGATCGCCGGTGCCCCGGTCCCCGCAAGCCCGCAGGAGCTCGTCGCACTCATCGATACGATCCTGCGCGGGGCGTTCCGCGGCGACTTCGCCGTGGCTCTCGACCGCGCCGCCGCGTTCTGTCGGGTGCAGGCTTCGGGAGCCACGCACACGGCGGACGACTACGAGCCGACCGAGCCCGCGCGTGCAAGTGAGCTGACCACCCGCGCACTGCGTCTGAGCAGCTATGCACAGGATCTCGCGGCTGCCGCCGTGCTCTGGCGCACCGGCGCTCTGAGCTGAATTCCGCGCCTGCAGCACCCGAAGTTCCGGCTGTGAAGAAGCTCGGCCGAAGAAAAGACCGGGCCGCAAAAACGCCTCTCGGCGGAAGGCCGCTCGCAGCGGCGAAAAATGGAGCCCGGGGTTATGCGGCCCGGCCACTCAATTGTAACGCGATGCGGACATGGGTATTCCCGCCCTCTAGGCTCGGATCATGACCGGGCGCTTCGCACTCATCATCGATCCCGTGGCCGCAGAGGAGCAGCGCTCCGACTACGCCGACACGTTCACGCAGGTGGATGCCGCGGCCCCCGCGCTCAGTGTCGGGGAGCTGAGCACGCAGCGCGGCGACGGCGTGTTCGAGTCGATCGGCGTGGTCGACGGGCATGCGCAGGAGGTCGTCCCGCACCTCGAGCGGCTCGCGCACTCGGCGCGCCTGTGCGACCTCCCCGTTCCGAACCTCGCGCAGTGGCGTCAGGCCGTGGATCGGGCCGCCGCCCAACTCGGCGCGGGTGAGTCGGTGATCAAGCTCATCCTCAGTCGAGGCGTCGAGCACGGGCCCACACCGACGGCATGGGTCACGGCTGCGCCGGCATCCGACTTCTCCGCCGTGCGCGAGAACGGTGTCAGCGTCGTCACGCTGGATCGCGGCTACGACCTGGGCGCGGCCGAGCGGGCACCATGGCTGCTGCTGGGGGCGAAGACGCTCTCGTACGCCGTCAACATGGCCGCGCTGCGGGAGGCTCACCGGCGCGGGGCGGACGACGCCATCTTCCTGTCGAGCGACGGCTTCGTGCTCGAGGCGCCGACGGCATCGCTCATCCTCCGCTTCGGCAACGGCTTCATGACTCCGGCTCCGAACGGCGGCATCCTGCATGGCACGACGCAGCTCAGCGTGTACGACTACCTCGCCGCACAAGGCTTCGACGTCGGCTACGACCGTATCCCGGCGACGGATCTCGCCCAGGCGGACGCCGCCTGGCTCGTGTCGAGCGTGCGCCTCGCCGCAGCGATCACCGCTGTCGACGGCGAGTCCCTCCCCATCGACCACGCGCTCACCGGGGAGCTGAACCGCTACCTCCTCTCCCCGCGCGACTGAGCATCCGGGGGGCGCCTACGCAAGAGGGCCCAGGAGTCGATACTCCTGGGCCCTCTTCGCGGAAGCCTCAGCTCATCCGAAGCGGCCGGAGACGTAGTCCTCGGTGGCCTGCACGGACGGGGTGGTGAAGATGCTCGTGGTGTCGTCGTACTCGATGAGCTTTCCCGGCTTGCCGGTGCCGGCGATGTTGAAGAAGGCCGTCTTGTCGGACACGCGGGATGCCTGCTGCATGTTGTGCGTGACGATGACGATGGTGAACTCGTTCTTGAGCTCTCCGATCAGCTCCTCGATCGCGTAGGTCGAGATCGGGTCGAGTGCCGAGCACGGCTCGTCCATCAGCAGCACCTCGGGGGACACCGCGATCGCGCGCGCGATGCACAGGCGCTGCTGCTGTCCGCCGGACAAGCCGGACCCCGGGCGGTCGAGGCGGTCCTTGACCTCGTTCCACAGGTTCGCACCCGTCAGAGACTTCTCGACCAGGGCGTCCTGGTCGCTCTTGGACATGCGCGTGTTGTTGAGCTTCACGCCTGCGAGCACGTTCTCCTTGATCGACATCGTGGGGAACGGGTTCGGCCGCTGGAACACCATGCCCACCTGGCGGCGCACGAGCACCGGGTCGACGCCGGGGCCGTAGAGGTCCTTGCCGTCGAGCAGCACCTCGCCTTCGACGCGGGCGCCGGGGATGACCTCGTGCATGCGGTTCAGCGTGCGCAGGAACGTGGACTTGCCGCACCCCGACGGGCCGATGAAGGCGGTGACGCTGCGCGGCTGGATGTCGAGGGAGACGCCCTCCACCGCGAGGAAGTTGCTGTAGTAGACGTTGAGGTCGTTGACTTCGATGCTCTTGGACACGTGGATTCCTGTTCTGAGTGGTCGGGCGCTCAGCGGCCGGAGACCTTCGGGGCGAACCACTTCGCGATGAGACGCGCGAGAAGGTTCAGGACCATGACGATGAGGATGAGGGTGAGGGCGGCGGCCCAGGCGCGCGCTACGGCGGCGTCAGGGGTCGTGCCCTGGTTCATGTACTGGTTGTAGGCGAACACCGGAAGGGTCATCATCTGACCGTTGAAGATGTTCAGGTTCATGCTCTGCGTGAAGCCGGCGGTGAGCAGCAGCGGGGCCGTCTCGCCGATGACGCGCGAGATGGCGAGCATGACCGAGGTCATGATGCCGGCGATCGAAGTCGGCAACACGACCTTGAGGATCGTCAGCCACTTCGGAACGCCCAGGGCGTAGGAGGCCTCACGGAGCTCGTTCGGGACGATCCGCAGCAGCTCCTCGCTGCCGCGCACGACCACCGGCGTCATCAGCACGGCGAGGGCGAGCGCACCCATGAAGCCCATCGAGATGCCGGGCTTGAAGATCAGGGCGAACGCGGCGTAGATGAACAGACCGGCGACGATCGACGGGATGCCGGTCATCACGTCGACGAAGAACGTGATGGCCTTCGCGATCTTGCCGCGGCCGTATTCGACGAGGTAGATGGAGGTCATGAGGCCGATCGGCACGGAGATGACGGTGGCGGTCAGGGTGATGAGCACCGTGCCCCAGATGGCGTGCACGATGCCGCCGCCCTCGCCGACGACGTTGCGCATCGAGTAGCTGAAGAACTCGGCATCGAACCGCTCCACGCCGTTGGCGACGACGGTCCACAGCAGCGAGACGAGCGGAAGCAGGGCGATCAGGAAGGCGGTGGCGACGAGCGCCGTCATCAGCCGGTCGATCGCCTTGCGGCGGCTCTCCGCGATCGACGAGATGACCGTGATGATCACCATGTAGAGGACGATGCCGACGATCGCGGTGCCGACGATGTTGAAGTCGGCGAGGCTGGAGCCGGCGGCCGCTGCGGCGACCGCGAAGACCGCGGCGGAGATGGCGAAGGATGCCGCGAGCAGGGCCCACGGCGCCCACTTCGGCAGCTTGCCGGAGGTGAGTGAGGCGGTGCTGGCCGGGGCCGCGGCGGGAGCGGAGGTGAGGGTGGTCATGTCAGTTCGCTCCCGAGAACTCGGCGCGGCGGGCGACGATCCAGCGCGCCAGCGCATTGACCGCGAAGGTCACGACGAAGAGGATGAGGCCGGTGGCGATGAGCGTGTTGACGCCGGTGCCGTGCGCCTCGGGGAAGGCCAGGGCGATGTTGGCGGGGATCGGCGTCGGGTTCGTGGCGGTGAGCACCAGGAAGCTGACGACGGCCGAGGGGGAGAGCACCATGGTCACGGCCATGGTCTCGCCGAGGGCTCGGCCGAGCGCCAGCATCGCCGCGGACACCATGCCGCCGCGGGCGAAGGGGAGAACCGCCATGCGGACCATCTCCCACCGGGTGGAGCCGAGTGCGAGTGCGGCTTCTTCGTGGAGCTTCGGGGTCTGCAGGAAGACCTCGCGGCAGATGGCCGTCATGATCGGGATGCACATCACGGCGAGCACGAGGGCCGCGGTGAGGATCGTCTTGCCGGTGGAGGAGACCTGGCCGCCGAAGAAGGGAACCCAGGAGGCGTTCGTGTTCAGCCAGGCGTAGATGGGCTGCAGCAGGGGAGCGAGCACCAGGCCGCCCCAGAGGCCGAACACCACGGAGGGCACGGCGGCGAGCAGATCGATGATGTAGCCGAGGAAGGCCGCGAGCCGACGGTGCGCGTAGTGCGAGATGAACAGTGCGATGCCGATGGCGATCGGGGCGGCGATGATCAGGGCGATGAACGAGGCCCAGAGCGTGCCGAAGACCAGCGGCCACACGTACACCCAGAAGGACTCGCCCTTGAGGATGTGGTTGTCGCTGGTGTCGAGCTGGAACGCCGGGAGGCTCTGGATGAAGAGGAAGGCGGCGACGAGCACGAGGACGATGAGGATGATGATCCCCGCCCCGAGCGCGGTGCCCGAGAAGACCCGGTCCCCGAGTCGCTGCTTCGCCTTGATCGGTGCGGGCGGCGCTGTGGCCGGTGCCGGTGTGGGCGCCTGCGCGGTCGTGCTCATGATCTCCCTGTTTCGGGCCGGGTAGATGTGGATCGGATACTGACCGGGAGGTGCCCCCGCGCCCCGTCGGGACGCGGGGGCACCGCTGTCAGTGGATCAGCTGGATCAGCCGACCTGGATCAGGTCGATCGCGGCCAGCACCTGGTCGCGCAGGCCGTCCGAGATCGGGGCGCTGCCGGCGTTCTCCGCGGCGGCATCCTGGCCCTCGGCGCTCGCGATGTAGGAGAAGTACTCCTTCACGAGCTCCGCGACGTTGCTGTCCTCGTACTGCTCGCAACCGATGAGGTAGCTGACGAGGGCGATCGGGTAGGCGCCGTCCGCGGCAGCGGACGGGTCGACATCGAAGACCAGGTCGGCCTCGCCACGGCCCTCGGCCAGCGGCGAGCTCTCGACGAGCTTCGATGCGGCTTCGGCCGAGTACGGGACGAATTCCTCGCCGACGCCCACGGCGACCTGGCCGAGGCCGTCAGCCTGCGATGCGTCGAGGAAGCCGATGGCTCCGTTGCCGGCCGTGATGGCCTGCTTGACGCCCGAGGTGCCCTGTGCGGCCTCGCCGCCCTGGATCGGCCACTCGTCCGAGACCTCGTAGGTCCAGACATCCGGTGCCGTCGCGCTCATGTACTTCGCGAAGGTCTCCTGCGTGCCCGAGGGGTCGGAGCGGTGCACCGGCGAGATCGCCAGGTCGGGGAGCTCGACGCCGTCGTTCAGCGCGGCGATCTCCGGAGCGTTCCAGTTGGTGATGGTGCCCGCGAAGATGCCCGCGATCGTGGCGGCGTCCAGGTTCAGGGTGTCGACGCCCTCGAGGTTGAACGCGACGGCGACGGGCGAGATGTAGAGGGGGACCTCGACGATGTCGTCCGTGGTGCAGGCGCCGAAGCCGCCGGCGGCGATCTCCTCGTCGTTGAAGGCACGGTCGGAGCCGATGAAGTTGCTGCCGCCCTCGAGGAAGTTCTCACGACCGGTGCCGGAGCCGGTGGGCTCGTAGTTGACGGTCACGTCGGGGTTGGCGCTCTGGAACGCGGCGACCCAGGCTTCCTGAGCGGCGGCCTGCGAGGAGGCGCCGGTGGCGTCGATGGTGCCGGAGAGCGTGGACTCGGCAGGGGCTTCGCTGGAGCCGGTGCCGCCTTCGTTCGCGGCGCAGCCGGCGAGGGCGAGAGCGGCCACGGCGCCGATGGCGCCGATTCGTGCGATTCGGGAGATCTTCACTGTGGATCCTTCGATCTTTGATGGGTGGGGCCCGGTGCAGGGCACACAGTGACGCTAGGGGCGACGGTTAACGAGACTCTCCCGAGCAGGTGAACGGCAGGTGAACGACGGGCGACTCTCTGGGGCGCACCCGCGGGATTGCGGCGCCTGGGAGCGAGCCTGTCGACGCGTCAGACCTGGGGGATGTGCGTCTCGATCGCGATGATGCCGGAGCCGGGATTCGTGGCGGAGAGGTGCACGACCGAGAACGCGGCGGGCTCGAGGTCGGCCGCGCTGCTGAGGTACGACCCGGTGACGGTCCCCGTCGCGAGGGCGATCTCGGACAGCAGCCCGGGGAGCACGGGGCCATGACTGCACAGCACGGCGGGTTTCCCGGAGCGCACCCGTCGACCGACGACCGAGCGCAGGTCCCCGGTGCCGTCCTCCCACGCATCCTGGCTGATCTTCTCCGTCTGCACGGGCTTGCGATCGAGCGCTCTGGCGAGGGGAGTGACCGTCTCGACGCAGCGCACGGCGTCGCTGGTCACGATCTTGCGTACGCCGAACGCGCGTAGCGGGCCGACGATGGACTTCGCCTGCTTGCGACCGCGGTCGGTCAGCGGTCGAGCGGCGTCCGCGCGGTCCCAGTCCGATCGCGACAGCGCCTTCGCGTGGCGCAGAGCGATCACCGGGAAGGTGCGGAGCACGCCGTCGTCGACGAGGTTCGTGAAGAAGTCGAGGATCTCCAGGTCGACGGGGTAGCTCAGGCGGGAGCGGGCCTTCTTGACGCTGACCCATTCCAGCGCCGCGATCTCCCGGTTGGGCACGAACGTCGACTCGCGGATCGCATCGTCCGTCGCCTCGGCCGCCCAGTAGTGCACGACCTTCTGCTTCTGGGAGGCGAGGTGGTACCGGCTGACACCGACCGGGATGCCGAGCGAGACGCGGATACCGGTCTCCTCGTGCACCTCCCGCACGGCGGTCTCGGCGAGCATCTCGCCGGGGTCGACCTTGCCCTTGGGCAGAGTGACGTCGCGGTACTTCGTGCGGTGGATCAGCAGGATCCGCAACTTCCCGTCGACGAGCCGCCAGACCACGGCGCCGGCCGCGTACACGGCCTTGTCCGCCCACTTCGAACCGGTCGCGGCGTCGGGTGGGAGCTGCAGCTGCCGCCCGGTCATCGCACCGCCCGTGCGCGGCGACGCCGCTGGATCAACCCCATGGTCTTATCCTGCAGGTCGATCAGCGGCTTGCCGTCCGCATCCACGGCGTGGCGCGCCCAGACACCCCCGGCGCCCAGGTGCCACGAGGTCGTCCCGGCATCCATCGCCAGGTCGAAGAACGTCTGCAGCTCCTTCAGGTGGGCCGGGTCGGTGACGCGCACCAGCGCTTCGACCCGCCGGTCGAGGTTGCGGTGCATCATGTCGGCACTGCCGATGTACACCTGCGGGTCTCCGCCGTTCTCGAACGCGAAGATCCGCGAGTGCTCCAAGTAGCGACCGAGGATGCTGCGCACGGTGATGTTGTCGCTGATGCCGTCGAGGTCCGTACGCAGGCTGCAGATGCCGCGTACCCAGACGTCGACCTTCACCCCGGCGGCGCTCGCACGGTACAGCGCGTCGATGATCTCCTCGTCGACCATCGAGTTGACCTTGATGCGGATGTGCGCCGGAATGCCGGCCTCCGCGTTCTTGCGCTCGGCGTCGATCTGGCGGACGAGGCCCTTGCGCAGGTGGAGGGGCGCGACCAGGAGTCGCTTGAACTTCTTCTCGATGGCGTAGCCGCTGAGCTCGTTGAAGAGGCGCGTCAGGTCTTTGCCCACCTGCGCATCGGCGGTGAAGAGGCCGAAGTCTTCGTAGATGCGGCTGGTCTTCGGGTTGTAGTTGCCGGTGCCGACGTGCGAGTAATGCTGGAGCTTGCCCTCTTCTTCGCGGATGACGAGGGCGAGCTTGCAGTGTGTCTTGAGTCCGACGAGGCCGTAGACCACGTGCACGCCGGCCTTCTCGAGCTTGCGCGCCCAGACGATGTTGTTGGCCTCGTCGAAACGGGCCTTCACCTCGACGAGTGCCAGCACCTGTTTGCCGGCCTCGGCTGCGTCGATCAGCGCCTGGACGACCGGGCTGTCACCCGACGTGCGGTACAGGGTCTGCTTGATGGCGAGGACGTGCGGGTCGCGAGCGGCCTGTTCCAGGAACGCCTGCACGCTGGTGGTGAACGACTCGTACGGGTGGTGCACGAGCACGTCGGACTTGCGGATGGCCTTGAAGATGTCGGCGCGAGTGCTCGACCCGGCGGGCTGGAAGGCCACGGCCGTGGTCGGCAGGTGCGGCGGATACCGCAGGTCGGGTCGGTCGATGCGGGACAGGTCGAACAGGCCGCGCAGGTCGAGCGGGCCGGGGAGGCGGTAGACCTCGCGCTCGGTGATGTCGAGCTCCGTCACCAGCAGCTCGCGCGTGACATCGTCCATCTCCTCGGTGATCTCGAGGCGGATCGGCGGGCCGAATCGGCGACGCAGCAGCTCGGCCTCCAGCGCCTGGATGAGGTTCTCGCTCTCGTCCTCCTCGATCTCCACGTCTTCGTTGCGCGTCAGGCGGAAGGCGTGATGATCCAGGACCTCCATGCCGGGGAACAGGTCGCCCAGGTGGTTCGCGATGAGCTCTTCCAGGCGCAGGAACCGCTTGATCTCGCCGCCGCCTGGCACCTCCACGAAGCGGGGGAGCATGGGCGGTACCTTCAGTCGCGCGAACTCCTGCCGTCCGGTGCGGGCGTTGCGGATGCGGATCGCGAGGTTCAGCGACAGTCCCGAGATGTACGGGAACGGGTGGGCGGGGTCGACCGCGAGCGGCATCAGCACGGGGAAGACCTGGGCGCCGAAGTACTCGGAGAGCGCAGCACGCTCGCCGTCGGTCAGCTCGGACCACTCGATGATCTCGATGCCCGACTCGGCCAGGGCAGGACGGACCAACGACCGCCAGGCATCCGCGTGTCGCAGCTGCAGGGCGTGCGCCTCGCGGGAGATGTCCGCGAGCGCGTCGACGGGGGAGCGGCCGATGTTGGTCGGCACGGCGAGCCCCGTCATGATGCGCCGTTTGAGCCCTGCCACGCGCACCATGAAGAACTCGTCGAGGTTGCTGGCGAAGATGGCCAGGAAGTTGGCTCGTTCGAGCTCGGGCAGTGACGGATCCTCCGCCAGTTCGAGCACGCGCTGGTTGAAAGCGAGCCAGCTCAGCTCGCGATCCAGGTAGCGGTGGTCCGGGAGCTGGGAGTCGGGCGACTCGATGGCGTCGAAGTCATCGTCTTCGGCGTCACCGAGGCCCGCGTCGGCGAGTGCGGGATCGATCATGGGGTACATCTAAGCACCGCCGGGTGACGCTCGTGTGAACAGCGTCCGTCCTCAGCCGGCCGCGGCGACGCTCTCGTCCTCGTTCACGTTGAAGCGATAGCCCACGTTGCGCACCGTGCCGATGATCTGCTCCTGGTCGCCGAGCTTCGCCCTGAGCCGCCGTACATGCACGTCGACCGTCCGGGTGCCGCCGAAGTAGTCGTAGCCCCAGACCTCGCTGAGCAGTTGCTCTCTCGTGAAGACGCGTGACGGATGCGTCGCGAGGAAATGCAGCAGCTGGAACTCCTTGTACGTGAGATCCAGCGGTCTGCCGCGCAGCTTCGCCGAATAGGACTGCTCATCGATCGTGACGCCGGAGGCCTGCACCCGTGCGGGCTCGGCGACGTCATCGCGCCGCGCGAGCGCGAGACGCAGCCGCGCATCGATCTCGGCTGGCCCCGCGGTGACGAGCAGGACGTCATCGATGCCCCAGTCGCCGGAGAGCGCGCTCATCCCGCCCTCGGTGACCACGAGGAGCAGCGGCGCGTCCTGTCCGGTGGCGCGCAGCAGGCGGCACAGCGATCTCGCCGCGACCAGATCGTGCCGGCCGTCGACGATCACGACGTCGTACTCCGGAGCGTTGACCAGCTGCGATGGTTCCGCCGGAATCTGGCGCGCTTTATGGCTCAGCAACTCGAGAGCGGGCAGGACCTGCTCCGAGAGCGGAGCGTTGGTCAGAACCAGGACCAGGGCCACGCGCACTCCTCACCGACGTGGGATCGACGCCGTGCCGCCATGATACCGGGAGCCGATGCGCAACAATGGTGTCATGACGGAACCAGCACTCGCACCGCGCAACGCGTTCGTCGGGGTGATCGTCGTCTGGGCGACGGCGTTCGTCGCCACCGTCGTGATCGGCATCTTCGTGCCGGAGGAATGGCGAGTGCCCTGGATGCTGGTCGGCTTCGGCGGCATCGTGCTGCTGTCGTTCGCCGTGCAGCTCTGGTACGGGCGCACGCAGGGTTTCATCTTCCGGGTGGCGAGCAGCGTCACGGGCGCCCTTCTGCTCATGGGTCTCATCTCGATCGGTTTCGGCCTGGCCGCGCTGATCCCGTCCTGACGCCGGCACGGCGCGGTAAGGTGGAGCACATGGACCTCATGGCGCTCGAAATCTTCTTCATCGGCCTGCTGGGCCTCGCGAGCCTCGCTATCGTCTTCGTCTCGGCAGTGGTGCCTCGCTATCGTCTTCGTCTCGGCAGTGGTTCTCCGCAACCTCTTCCGCGGCCAGCGCTGACGCGATCGTGATCGAACTCCCCACCGACCTTCCTGCCGACCTCGCCCCGCTCGCGTGGTTGATCGGCGTGTGGGAGGGCACTGGCGTCATCGACTATCCGGTGGGTGACGAACGTCTGCAGGGCGAGTTCACGCACCGGGTCAGTTTCAGTCACGACGGCGGCCCGTTCCTCAACTACTCCGGTACCGCATCGTTCCTCACGGAAGACGGTGCACCGGCGGCCGCGCTGCTGGCCGAGACCGGCTTCTGGCGGCTCGCCCGCCCGGCGACTCCGGCAGACCCCGGCCCCGCTCTGCTCCCGCCCGTGGCACCCGTCGTCGTGCGAACGGTCGACGATGTCGAGGAGCTGCGCGCACCCAGCGGCGGATTCCCCATCGAGGTCTCCGTCGCCCACTCCGACGGGGCGCTCGAGCTCTACATCGGCGAGATCAACGGACCGCGCGTCGACATCGGCACGGATGCCGTCGTCCGCAGCGCCGGCGCGAAGGTGCACACCGCCTCGTCCCGTATGTACGGCCTGGTTGACGGCCACCTGCTGTGGGCGTGGGACGTCGCTGCGCTCGGCACCCCGCTCCGCTCCCACGCCTCGGCACGACTGGCCAAGGTCTGACATGCCGGGTTTCGGCGAGCTCGACGGTGTCGTGTCCGACGGCGACCGGATCATGCATTTCGGTGATGCCTTCCGCGAGCAGCGGCGTCTCGCCGACGGCGCGGCCATCACCCCGCTCGGCGACCGGACGATCATCGAGGTCTCGGGGCCCGAGCGGCTGACCTGGCTCGACTCGATCACCTCGCAGTCGGTGGGCCATCTGGCCGCGGGCGAGAGCACGGAGTTGCTGGTGCTCGACCCGCAGGGGCGCGTCGAGCATGCGGCCGGCATCCTCGACGACGGCACATCCGCCTGGCTCATCGCGGATGCGGGTGACGCCGAGGCGCTCTCCGGCTGGCTGACCCGCATGAAGTTCCGCACGCAGGCCACGGTCGCGGTGCGCTCCGACCTCGAGCTGATCGGTTACCTCGACGGGGGGTCGGTGGCCCAGACGGCCGCTGCCGCAGCGTTCGCGCCCCACGGCCGCACTCTGGTCTGGGCCGATCCGTGGCAGCGGATCAGCAGCGGAGGCCACCAGTACGCCGAGGTCGCTGCGCATCCAGCGGCGGACTTCGCGTGGCGGGTCGCGATCCTGAGCGCAGATGACGCGGCTGCGCTCGCCGCATCGATCGACCACGATGCCCTCGCCGGCCTCCTCGCCGCCGAGGCGCTGCGCATCGCCGCCTGGCGCCCGCGGTGGAGTACCGAGGTCGACGAGCGCTCGCTGCCGCACGAGTCCGACTGGATCCGCAGCGCGGTGCACTTGAACAAGGGCTGCTACCGCGGGCAGGAGACCGTCGCCAAGGTGCACAACCTCGGACATCCTCCGCGCCGTCTGGCCGCGCTCCACCTCGACGGCAGTGACGCCGTGCTTCCGGAGCCGGGAGCCGCCGTGTTCGCGGGGGACGACGAAGTCGGTCACATCACGTCGGTGGCCCGGCATCATGAGGACGGGCCGATCGCACTCGCCATCCTCTCCCGTCGGGCACCCGTCGGCGACCTCGTGGTGCGTGCCGAGGGCATCGACATCGCGGCGTCCCAGCAGGTGATCGTGCCGGCGGATGCCGGTGCTGTGGCCGATGTCCCGCGCCTCACGCGTCTGTCTCGTCGTCCGTCTGCGCCCGATCCGCGCAGTACCGGCGTCGGCGGCTGACCCCGGACTTCTCATCGCGTGGACGTTTCCTGGGCCGGCGGTTCGCCATGAGCGCCCGCTAGGCAGTCGACGAACTCTCGGATGCCCGGTGCTCGGCGATGCGGAGGATTCGCGGCTTGGCGAAGAACCAACCGACCATCAACGCCGGGACGATCAGGATCAGGCTCGCGACAGTCCAGGTGCCCGTCGGGTAGTCGAAGGCCATGAGAACGATCACTGTCGCGAGGAAGGCGAGCGTGAGGTAGGACGTGTATGGGGCACCCCGCAATCGGAACGAGGGTCGCTCGATCCGTCCGAGCTTCGCGAGCCGATAGAGGCGGAGCTGGCAGAGGATGATGGTGCCCCAGGCGGCGATGATGCCGAGCGCCGACAGATTGAGCACGATCTCGAATGCGTCCTCCGGTACGACGGCGTTCAGAAGCACGCCGGCGAGTGCGAACACCGCCGTGAAGAGGATGCCGGCGACGGGCACCCCGCGCGCGCTCATGCGGCCGGCCGCCCGGGGGGCAGCTCCGGACGCGGCGAGGGAGTGAAAAACGCGACCTGTGGAGTAGAGACCCGCGTTGAGCCCTGAGATCGCCGCGGTGATGACGACGAAGTTCATGATGCTACCCGCGATCGCGCCCACCTCGTGGCCGCCGATATGTGAGAAGAAGGTCACGAACGGGCTCTCGCCGGCCCGGTACACCGTGTACGGCAGCAGCAGGGAGAGCAGGAGGACGGAGCCCACGTAGAAGACGCCGATCCGCAGGACCACGGAGTTCACGGCGCGCGGCATGATCCTCTCGGGGCTCTCGGTTTCGCCCGCGGCAGTGCCCACGAGTTCGATGGACGCATAGGCGAACACGACGCCCTGCATCACGATGACCGCAGGGAGAACTCCTTCCGGCATGAAGCCGCTGTTCTCCGCGAGCATCGACAGTCCGGTCGCGCCTTGATCCGTCTTCCAGCCGGCGGCGAGGAACACGATACCGAGAAGGAGGAACAGCGTCAGTGCGGCGACCTTCACGATCGAGAACCAGAATTCCATCTCGCCGAACAGTCGCACCGAGACGAGGTTGAGCGCGACGACGACGATCAGCGCGATCAGCGCGAGAAGCCATTGCGGAAGCACTTCGAACGCGGACCAGTAGTGCACGTACAGCGCGACGGCCGTGGAGTCGACGATCGCCACCATCCCCCAGTTGAGCAGATACAGCCAGCCCGCCGCGAAGGCGAGCCTCTCACCGTAGAACTCCCGTGCATACGAGATGAATGAACCGGACGAGGGGCGATGGATCACGAGTTCGCCGAGAGCGCGGAGGATGAAGAATGCGAAGACGCCGCACACCAGGTATGACACCGTCAACAGCGGGCCGGCGGCATGCAGGCGTCCTCCGGCGCCCATGAACAGTCCGGTTCCGATCGCTCCGCCGAGCGCGATCATCTGCAGGTGGCGCGGCTTCAGCGAAGTGCGATACCCGGCCTGCTCGTGCGTGAAGTCCTGAACGGTGGTCGCCATATCGCCGAGCCGCTCGCGGTCGTTCTCGCGTGCCGCGGCAGGGCGGTCCGTCGATTCGGGGTCGGTGATCGCCATTGAATCTCCCATCGTCGGAGTCGCCGACCTTCGAGCCGAACGACAGGACCACATGAGTCCCGTGTAACACGTTACCCGTCCCGTGTGCGACCGATGTGTTCACCGGCATGCGCGGTGCCTACGGGCGGGGACGCTCCGCTGACGGAGAGACCACGTTCCACGGCAGCGTGAGCTCGCCGAGCCGCCAGCGGGTCCGACCGCCCAAGATGGGCCACCCCTGTGCCCGAAGGGCGCTCACCGCGGCGAGGAAGCGCTGCGTGGCGCCGAACGTCGACAGCGGTGCCGCACGCTCCCATTCCCGGTCGAGGTCGACCAGCAGCATGTGGATCCGTTCCCCCGGGACATTGCGATGGATGAGCGCCTTCGGCAGCCGTTCCGCGACGATGCTCGGCCACTCGAGATCGGCGAGGCGGAGGGAGATCGTGAATCGCAGCGGCACGCCGTGCGCATCGACGTCGATCCAGCTCGAGACACGGCCGATCTCATCGCAGGTCCCCTCGAACAGCAGGCCCTCCGGTGCAAGGCGCGAGGTCATGCGGACCCACGCATCCGGAACGTCCTGCTCGTCGTACTGGCGCAGCACGTTCATGGCGCGGATCACCGCGGCTCGCCGTCCGCCGGGGAGCGGGACCTCGAAGCCTCCGCGCGCGAAGGAGACGGGCAGATCGGAAGCGAAGGGCGTGCGGCCGGCTCGCACCTCTGCGAGCTGGGCATCGGCCGTGGCGACGCGCGCGGGGTCGATCTCGAGGCCGCGCACCTCGACGTCATCCCGCACCCGGACCAGGCGCGTCGCGAGCTCGAATGCGGTCACCCCGCTGGCGCCATAGCCGAGATCGACGACCAGTGGATCGGCCGCTCGGCGCAGGGCATCGCTCGCGGCGATCCAGCGGTCGTTGCGTCGCAGCCGGTTCGTCCCCGTGGTGCCACGGGTCGGCCGACCGAGGGGAGATGACGCCATGTCTCCATCCTCCCAGCATCCGAATCGAGAGCCGGCCCGTGCGCGGATAAACTGGCGACATGACTGCGACGCGCACCCTCATCCTGCTCCGCCACGGCCGGAGCGAATGGAACGAACTGAATCTGTTCACCGGTTGGGTGGACGTCCGCCTCAACGAGCAGGGTCAGAAGGAGGCGCGCCGCGGCGGCGAACTCCTCGCCGAGTCCGGCATCCTCCCCGATGTGCTGCACACCTCGCTGCTGAGCCGGGCGATCCAGACCGCGAACATCGCGCTCGACGCCGCCGACCGCCTGTGGATACCCGTGACCCGCTCCTGGCGGCTCAACGAGCGCCACTACGGTGCGCTCCAGGGCAAGGACAAGGCGCAGACGCTCGAGGAGTTCGGTCCCGAGCAGTTCCAGCTGTGGCGTCGCTCGTTCGACGTGCCGCCGCCCGTCCTCGACGACGAGAGCGAGTTCAGCCAGGTGGGCGACGTCCGCTACGCGGGCATCGACGGCGAGGTGCCGCGCACCGAGTCGCTCAAGCTCGTCATCGACCGTCTGCTGCCGTACTGGGAGAGCGCGATCGTCCCCGACCTCGAGGCCGGCAAGACCGTGCTCGTCACGGCGCACGGCAACTCGCTGCGCGGTCTCGTGAAGCACCTCGAGGGCATCAGCGACGACGACATCGCCGAGCTCAACATCCCGACCGGCATCCCGCTGGTGTACGAGCTCGACGAGAACAACGTGCCCATGGGCCCGGGTCGCTACCTCGACCCGGAGGCCGCTGCCGCCGGTGCCGCCGCTGTCGCGGCGCAGGGTAAGAAGTAAGGCCCGAAACCCCGAGCTCACGCCGAAACCCCCTGCTGCAGACATCTGCAGCAGGGGGTTTCGACGAGAAAGCGGGGTCTCGCGTCACCGCGGGTCAGGCGTGACCGTGCTCCTGCTGCTCGAGTTCCTGCTGCTCGACGGCGAGGGGGATGTCCTCCTCCTCGACCGCCCAGTCGCCGGTGGCGAGGTAGACGACCTTCTTGGCGACGGCCACGGCGTGGTCGGCGAAGCGCTCGTGGTATCGGCTGGCGAGCGTGGCGTCGACGGTGGCCGTCGCCTCGCCCTTCCAGTTGTCGCTGAGCACCTTCTCGAAGACCGTGGCGTGCAGCTCGTCGACGTCGTCGTCCGCGTTGCGGATCGCGTCGGCGAAGCGCAGATCCTGAGTACGCAGCAGCTCTGAGAGAGTGCGTGCAACCTCGACGTCGAGCTCGCCCATCTTCACGAACGTGCCCTTGAGGCCCTTCGGGATGGCGCGCTCGGGGAAGCGGAGTCGAGCGAGCTGGGCGATGTGCTCGGACATGTCGCCCATGCGCTCGAGTGAGGCGCTCACGCGGAGTGCCGTGACGACGATGCGCAGATCACGGGCGACCGGCTGCTGGCGGGCGAGGATCTCGATGGCCTGCTCGTCGAGGGCCACGGCCAGCTCGTCGATCTTCGCGTCGTCCGCGATGACCTCTTCGGCCAGGGCCACGTCGCTGGTGGCGAAAGCCCTCGTGGCCTTGTCGATCGACACCGTGACGAGGTCGGCGATCTCGACGAGGCGGTTCTGGAGGTCCTCGAGGGACTGGTGGAAGACTTCGCGCATGTTGGGGCGCAACCTTTCATTCGGATCCCGGCTGAGTCAGCGCGAGAAGGCGGGTCGTCCGCGCAGGAGCAGGTCTGTGCTCCCGCACAAGCCCGAAGCGATTGTCTGCTTCGAAGGTTAACGAACGGTGCCCAGCACGTGAATAGTACTTCTCCTGTTCCCGCCAGGGCGCGGGAACCCGCCGGACGGACGGTGAACGCACTCTACGCTTATGACATGACCTTGCCGCAGCTCGCGCTGTCTTCGCTCGCCATCGGGCTGGTGATCGGCGTCGGCCTCTCCCTGCTCGTGGTGTGGGCCTATCGGGCGCGGGCTCGGGTTCAGGAGGAGACGTCGCTGGCCATCCCGTCCGGCATCACCGACGTTCTGCACAGCATGGACGACGCGGCCGGAGTGGTCGACTCATCCGGGCTGGTCCTCGCGGCGTCGGAGGCAGCGAGCAGGTTCGGCATCGAGGTGGGTTCGACGCTCGACAACCCGGAACTGCGCCAGCTCGTCCGCGGCGTGAGGACGGCCGGAGGTTCGGCCACCGAGTCGATGCGCATCACACGAGGCGGTCTGAGCCTGGATCCTCGTCTCGTCTCGGCTCGTGCGAGTGCGATAGGCACGCGCCTGGTGCTCCTGATCATCCGTGACGTCACGGAGCAGGAGCGGCTCGATCAGATGCGCCGGGACTTCGTGGCGAACACGAGCCACGAGTTGAAGACCCCGGTGGGCGCGGTCAGCCTCCTCGCGGAGGCGATCGAGTCCGCGGCGGAAGATCCCGCACAGGTGCGCATCTTCGCCGCGCGGATCTCCGCAGAGGCGGGGCGGCTCGGCCAGCTCACCGGACGCATCATGAGTCTCTCCCGGCTCCAGGCTGAGGACGGTCTGACCAAGGTCGGAGCCGTCGCGATCGACGAGGTCATCGCAGCCTCCATCGAGGCTCATGTCGTGCAGGCCGATTCTGCGGGCGTCGAGCTCGCCAGGGGTGGCGATCGCGG
>JAQZBG010000400.1 GCA_029239165.1 Microbacterium sp.
ACCAACGGCCAGCACGCGTTCTACCAGCTGATCCACCAGGGCACGCGTCTCATCCCCGCCGACTTCATCGCCTTCGTCAACCCGGCCTACCCCCTGGCCGACGACGGCCGCGATGTGCACGGCCTGTTCCTCGCGAACTTCCTCGCCCAGACCAAGGCATTGGCGTTCGGAAAGACGGCTGAAGAGGTCGAGGCCGAAGGGACGACGGGTGCCCTCGTCGCCGCTCGGACCTTCCCGGGCAACCGGCCGACCACGTCGATCTTCGCGCCCTCGCTCACGCCTGCTGTTCTCGGTCAGTTGATCGCCCTGTACGAGCACATCACCTTCACGCAGGGCACGATCTGGGGCATCAACTCGTTCGACCAGTGGGGCGTGGAGCTGGGCAAGCAGCTCGCCCTGCAGATCGCCCCGGCGATCGAGGGCGACGACGACGCCCTCGCGGCCCAGGATGCTTCGACGGCCGCGCTCCTCGCGTACTACCGCGACCACCGCGCCTGAGAATTCGGGCTGATCCGCGATTTTTTTCCGTCGCGGATCAGCCCGCGTTCCTCACGTCGCGGGGCCCGAGACGCGTCGCTGACGAGCCGTTCAACCCTCACTCGAAGGTTTGTGAAGAAATACCCGGTCAGGGCCGTGAAATTTTCGGCGCCTCGCACGCGATCCGAGAAGCCTCGCGACGTCTCGACCCTCAACGAGGCGCGGTCTCTCGCGCCTGCCCCCTCCCACGACCCTCCCAGGTAACGAAGAGATAACGCTCAGAACAGCCACCCACACTCGGGGACTTGTGTCGACCCGACGGCACACAACCGCGCTCCACCCGAGAGCGCGCCCCCGACGAAAGTGCTCTCTTGCTGCGTTCCGACCTCAAGCTCGTTCCCGTCCATCGCGCCCGTCGTACGCTCGCCACCGCGGCGACCTGCGCGGGCCTCGCCCTCGGCATGATCGCCACCACCGGTCTCGCCGTCGCGGCACCGCTCTCCATGCCAGACGCTTCGGCGTCCGCGTTCAGTGCCCCCGCGGCGACGGCCTCGCCCGCGACCGTGCCGCTGGCGACGCTCGGCTCGACGTCGACGCTGCAGGCGGTCTCGGCATCGGCCGACACCGCCGCTGCCGATGCGCAGTCGGCGCTCTCCGGTGCCGCGTCCGTGCAGGCCGACATCGCGACGGCGGGTCTGCCGCTGTCGGTCGGCGACACGAGCGTCGACACCGCCGCGCTGAACGATGCGGTCGATCGTCTGTCGACCTCGGATCTGCTTCCCACGGTGCTCCTGCCGGCGCTCAGTCAGAACGCCGAGGTCGAGACGCAGCGCGTGAACGATCGCGTCGCCGTTCTGCGCGGCAGTCTGAACGACGCCGTCGCGGCCAAGGCGGCGGCGGATGCCGCGGCTGAGGCGCAGCGCCAGGCGGAGGCGGCGGCTGCCGCCGAAGCCCAGCGGAAGGCGGATGAGGCCGCGGCCCTCGCGCGCGTCAACACGCCCGACGGCGCCAAGGAGTACGCCGCCCAGCTCGCCGCTCAGCAGTACGGCTGGGGCGACGACCAGTTCTCCTGCCTCACTTCCCTCTGGACCAAGGAGTCGGGCTGGAACTACCAGGCCTACAACCCCAGCGGTGCGACGGGTATCCCGCAGTCGCTCCCCGGTGACAAGATGGCGACCTTCGGCGACGACTGGCAGACCAACGCCGCGACGCAGATCAAGTGGGGTCTGGACTACATCTCTCGCGGATACGGCACGCCGTGCGCCGCGTGGGGTCACTCGCAGGCGACCAACTGGTACTGAGAAAAGCCTCCGCGATCGACCTCGGCCGCCCCATAACGATATATCGTTATGTATCGCTGACTCAGATCGGGTCCGCGCGAAGGAGGTCGTCATGAGTGGTTCATTCCTGGGAGACGCGTTCGGCGGGCGCGGCGGTAGCGGCACCCCCGGCTGGCCGATGTCCAACATCCTCGAGGCCATGGAGCAGCTGCGGGCGCAGTTCGAGCAGAAGACGAGCAGCGCCCCTCGCATGAACAAGGGCGACGTGCGCTCCGCCGTCCTCTCCCTTCTCCTCGAGCAGCCGATGCACGGCTACCAGATCATCCGCGAGATCGAGGAGCGCAGCGGCGGCTCGTGGAAGCCCAGCCCGGGCTCCGTCTACCCGACCCTGCAGCTGCTGACCGACGAGGGACTCGTCCGCGCCGAGGAGTCCAACGGTCGCAAGACGTACTCGCTCACCGAAGAGGGCCGTGCCGCGGCCGGTGACGAGACCACGGAACGCAGCGCCCCCTGGGAGTCCGCGGGATCCCGTGACGGCGGTCGTATGACCGCTCTGCCGAAGGCGGGCGTCGAGCTCGCCCAGGCTGCGGCTCAGGTGGCCCGGACGGGTGACAAGGAGCAGGTCGCGCAGGCCGTCGAGATCCTCGACGACGCCCGTCGCAAGCTCTACTCCATCCTCGCCCAGGGCTGAGGTTGCCCGTACCCGGCGCGTGCCCTCGGCACGTCGGCATCCAGGAGTCCCGTTGACCGACGACGCCCTCATGCGCGCGCGCTACCGGCGCATCACGCGGTTCGCCGCACGCTACCTCGTCCAGGCGTGGTGGTACGAGCTGTTCCTTCCGCGGTTCGGCCTCGGGTGGATCTCCGCCCGGGGCCGGACCCGGCGGCTCCTGCGCATCGCGCAGCGCTTCCACGTCCTGGCCGTCGATCTCGGCGGTCTGATGATCAAGGTCGGGCAGTTCATGTCGTCGCGCCTCGACGTGCTCCCGCCGATCATCACGAAGGAGCTCGAGGGTCTCCAGGACGAGGTTCCCGCGGTGCCGTTCGCCGAGATGCGCGCGCGCATCGAGGACGAGCTCGGGATGCCGCTGACCCGCGCCTTCGCCTTCGTCGATGAGCGTCCGCTCGCGGCGGCATCGCTCGGGCAGGCGCACCGGGCGATGCTCACCGACGCGATGGCCGAGGAGAGCGGACTCCGCGACGTCGTCGTCAAAGTCCAGCGCCCCGGAATCGACCGCATCGTCGACGTCGACCTCCGCGCCCTCCGCAAGGTCGGGCGGTGGCTCAGCAAGGTCTCGATCGTGTCGGATCGC
>JAQZBG010000401.1 GCA_029239165.1 Microbacterium sp.
GCCTCCAGCCGTCTCGGCATGGATGCCGCATTCGACCCGCAGAACCCGACGCAGGTGAAGATCGGCCGACGCCTGGCGATCAAGGTGCTCAACGCGGCCAAGTTCGTGCTGTCCTTCCCGGTTCCGGAGGGTGCGCAGGTCACGCACGCCCTGGACGCCTCCATGCTGACCGCACTCGACGGCGTGGTGGTCGAGGCCACCAAGGCGTTCGAGCGCTACGACGCCGCTCGCGCTCTGGAGCTGACCGAGGCGTTCTTCTGGACCTTCTGCGACGACTACCTCGAGCTCGTCAAGGAACGCGCCTACAACCAGGCCGATGTGGGTCAGGCTTCCGCCGCGCTCTCGCTGCGTCTGGCCCTCTCGACGCTGCTCCGCCTGCTGGCACCCGTGCTCTCCTTCGCCACCGAAGAGTCGTGGTCCTGGTTCGAGGAGGGATCCGTTCACACGGCGGAGTGGCCCACGCCGCTCGGCATCGAGGGCGACCCGGCCGTGCTCGCCGCGGCAAGCGAGGCATTGATCGGCATCCGCCGTGCGAAGACCGAGGCGAAGGCGTCGCAGAAGACCCCGGTCACGCGCGCCGCGATCGCCGCTCCCGCCGCGAAGTTGGAGGCGCTCCGTGCCGCCGCGGATGACCTTCGCGCCGTCGGTCGCATCGCGGAGCTCGAGTTCAGCGAGGCCGAGGAGTTCGCGGTCACCGCGATCGAGCTCGCACCGGTCGAGGGGTCCTGATGCAGCTGGGCACTCGATGGGCTGCCGGGTCCGAGGCGCCAGCCTCGGTCCCCGCTTCCCTGCGCGCCGCGATCGCCGAGGTGGAGGCGAACCTCCCCGGGGCAGCAGGGACGCCGAAGGGCCACTGGACACTCACCTGGCTCGAGGGCCGCGCGATCGCGGAGCTCGACGCCGGCTGGGAGGTCTTCCAGAACGCCTCCGGCGAGGTCGTCGCCCGACCCTTCGAGGACTGAGTTCCTGAGCTCCGACGGTCTCGGTGGATAGGCTCGGAGGATGAACGACGCCACGAATCCGCTGCTGCAGCCGTCGCCGCTCCCGTATGGACTCCCGGACTACCGCGCAATCCGGCCCGAGCACTATCTCCCCGCATTCGAGGCCGGGTTCCAGGAGCAGCTCCGCGAGGTGGCGAGCATCACGATGGTGCGATCGATGCCCACTTTCGAGAACACCCTTGAGGCGCTCGAACGCTCCGGGGAGCTTCTCGACCGGGTGGCTCATGCCTTCTATACCGTGAGCTCCGCGGATGCCACACAGGACATCCAGGAGATCGACGAGCAGCTCGCCCCGCTCATGGCCGCCCACCAGGACGCCATCACGCTCGACGCCCAGCTCTACTGGCGCGTACAGCAGGTGTTCGAGCAGCGTGATGCTCTCGGTCTCGATGCCGAGCAGCGCTACCTCGTGGAGCGCCGCCACCGCGAGATGACGCATGCCGGAGCCGGTCTCGACGACGAAGCCAAGGAACGACTGACCGCGCTGAACCAGAAGCTCTCGACCCTGACGAACACATTCGAGCGCAACCTGCTGAACGACACCAACGAACTCGCGGTGGTGTTCGACTCCCCCGCGGAACTCGATGGCCTGAGCGCCGGAGAGCTGTCGGCCGCCGCGCGAGCAGCGACCGACCGCGGGCTCGACGGCAAGCTCCTCATCACCCTTCCGTTGTTCACGGGGCACCCCGCGCTGGCCCAGCTGCGTATGCGCGAGTCGCGCCGGCGCATCATGGCCGCCTCTCTCGCGCGCGGATCCCGCGACAACGCGAACGACAACCGCCCAGTCCTTCTCCAGATCGTGCGGCTGCGAGCGGAGCGAGCTGCGCTGCTCGGGTACGACTCGCATGCGGCGTACGTCACGGCTGACGAGACCGCCGGGACTCCGGACGCCGTCGAGCAGATGCTGCGTCGACTCGCCACGCCCTCTGCACGCAACGCGAAGGCCGAGCATGCCGCACTGCAGGCGATCGTCGACGAGACCGAGCCCGCACCGTTCGGGGTGGAGGCTCACGACTGGGCGTACTACACGGAGCGGGTCCGCACGGCCCGGTACGACATCGACTCCAGCGCGCTGCGCCCGTGGTTCGAGGCGGAGCGCGTCCTGCAAGACGGTGTCTTCTTCGCCGCGAGCCAGCTGTACGGCGTGACGTTCTCCGAGCGCGACGATCTCGTGGCGTACCACCCCGGCGCTCGAGTGTTCGAGGTGCGCAACGAGGACGGCACGCCCGTCGGGCTGTACGTGCTCGACCTGTACACGCGCGACTCGAAGCGCGGCGGTGCCTGGATGAACCCGATCGTGAGTCAGTCCCGACTGCGCGGGTCGGCCGCCGTCGTCGTCAACAATCTCAACGTGCCCCTGCCCGCCGACGGGGAGCCCACGCTGCTGACGCTCGACGAGGTCACCACACTGTTCCACGAGTTCGGTCACGCCCTCCACGGCCTCTTCGCGACGGTGACGTACCCGCACTTCGCCGGCACGAACGTGTTCCGCGACTTCGTCGAGTTCCCGAGCCAGGTGAACGAGATGTGGATCCTGTGGCCGGAGGTGCTGGACAACTACGCCCGCCACCACGAGACCGGCGAACCGCTCGACCCCTCCATCGTCGAGCGCCTGCGCGCGACAGAGACGTTCGATCAGGGCCATGCGACGAGCGAGTACCTGGCCGCCGCCTGGCTCGACCAGGCCTGGCACCGGCTGGGAACCGACACGGCCGTCGACGATGTGGCGGCGTTCGAGGCCGCGGCGCTTGCAGATGTCGGCCTGAACGACCCGGCAGTGCCCACGCGCTATTCCTCCACCTACTTCGCGCACGTCTTCTCCGGCGGCTACAGCGCGGGTTACTACTCGTACATCTGGAGCGAGGTGCTCGACGCCGACACGGTCGACTGGTTCCGGGAGAACGGCGGGCTCACCCGCGCCAACGGCGACCGGTTCCGCGAGCTCCTGCTCGGTGTCGGCGGCGCGAAGGACCCGCTGGACGCATACCGTGACTTCCGCGGTCGCGATGCCGACATCGAGCCGCTGCTGAAGAGGCGTGGGCTCGGCGGCTGAGGTGCACG
>JAQZBG010000028.1 GCA_029239165.1 Microbacterium sp.
GTTCGTGACCGATCTGATTTCTGCGCCGGGCGCAGCAGCCGAGGCGCATGGGGATGATTCCACTCCCACCGCCGTGCTCACGCCGCGCGAGGCGTCCGCGGAGACTCTCCCGCCGACCACCGGCGAGCAGCCGTTGGCGTGGGCCCCGGTGGAGCCGGCCCCCAAGAAGCGTCGCCTCGGCCTCTGGATCGGGCTCGGACTCGGCGTCGTCGCCCTGGGCGCGGGAGCCGCCTCGCTGGTGCTGATCGCACCGGGGACCACCGTCGCAGGAATTCCGGTCGGATGGATGACACCCGGCGCCGCTGCTGAAGCGATCAGCACGCACCTCGCCGAGACCGAGGTCACGCTCACCGGCGAGGGCGACGACGCGGTGCTGACCGGCGCCGACCTCGGCGCGTCTCTCGATGCGACCGCTCTGGCGGATGCCGCCTTCGCCGCCCGCCCGCTGTGGAACCTCGGCATGTGGATGGGCGACCCCGTTCCCGCCGAGATCTCCCTCGACGCGGAGAAGGCGACCGCCGCTTTGCGCAGCGCCGTGCCGACGAGCTTCACCGACCCGGTGGACGCCGGCGTCGCCTTCGACCCCGCCAGTGGCAAGTATGTCGTCACGGCCTCGGAGCCCGGCACCGGGATCGACGTCGACGATCTGACCGGCGCCTTCACCGACGCGGTCGCCGAGGGGAAGACGTCTCTCGAGTACCCGGGCGGTCCTGCCGAGGCCCTGCCTGCGATCTCCGACGACGATGCCACCGCCACCGCGACCGAGTTGAACACGATGCTCGGGACGATCGGCTTCTACATCGGAGACGAGCGCACCGTTCCGGTGAAACCTGCCGTGGCAGCCACCTGGCTGACGGTGGTCGATGAAGACGGCCAGTTGCGCGTCGAAGCCGACCCCCAGGCCATCCAAGCCACGGTCGACACGCTTCCGAAACTCGTGGACCGGGCGCCGGTCAACGCCACGAACATCGTCGACTCCGCCGGCACCGTGCTGCGCGCCGAGCAGGAGGGCGTCGTGGGCCGCGCCGTCGGCGACACGTCCGGCATCGCCGACCAGTTCGCTCAGCAGCTCGCGGCCGGGGACGGGGTCTTCGCGCTCACCGTGGGCGAGACCGCGTTCGAGACGGTGAACCTGTTCCGCCGCATCGAGATCAACCTGAGCTCGCAGCGCGCGTACCTGTTCGAGAACGACAAGGTCGTCCAGTCCTGGGCGGTGTCGACCGGCTTGCCCGGCACGTTGACCCCGGCCGGCAACTTCAAGGTGTTCGCGCACACGGCCATCCAGGACATGGGCTGCTACGAGGGTGCGCCCTACTGCACCGAAGACGTCCCCTGGATCACCTGGTTCGCGCCCAACATCGGCTTCCACGGCACCTACTGGCACAACAACTTCGGCCAGCGGATGAGCCACGGCTGCGTGAACCTCCCGATCGATCTCGCCAAGTACGTCTACGACTGGTCGCCGGTCGGCCTCGAGGTGTCTGTCTACTACTGAGCCGCACTCTCCGCGGGCATGAAGAAGGGGGTGGATGCCGAAGCATCCACCCCCTTCTTCGTGTGTCAGCGCAGTGCGTCGACGATGCCGTTCAGCGTCGCGGACGGACGCATGACCGCGGCCACGAGGGCCTCGTCCGGACGGTAGTAACCACCGATCTCCACCGGCTTGCCCTGTACGGCGTTGAGCTCGGAGACGATCTTCTCCTCGTTCTCGGCGAGCGTCGCGGCGATCGGTGCGAACGACGCGGCGAGTTCGGCGTCCTTCGTCTGCTTCGCCAGCTCCTGCGCCCAGTACAGGCCCAGGTAGAAGTGGCTGCCGCGGTTGTCGATCGTGCCCAGCGCGCGACCCGGGGAGCGGTCCTCCTCGAGGAAGGTCCCGGTCGCGGCATCCAGCGTCTCCGCCAGGACGCGGGCCTTCTCGTTGCCCGTACGGTCGGCGAAGTGCTCGAGCGAGGCCGCCAGCGCGAAGAACTCGCCCAGCGAGTCCCAGCGCAGGTAATTCTCCTCGACCAGCTGCTGCACGTGCTTGGGCGCAGAGCCGCCCGCACCGGTCTCGAAGAGACCGCCGCCCGCGAGCAGCGGCACGATCGAGAGCATCTTGGCGCTCGTGCCGACCTCGAGGATCGGGAACAGGTCGGTGAGGTAGTCACGCAGCACGTTGCCGGTCACCGAGATGGTGTCGAGGCCGTGACGCATGCGCGCCAGCGTGTAACGCGTGGCCTCCTCCGGAGCGAGGATCGTGATGGTGAGGCCCTTGGTGTCGAGCGTCGCCAGCCCCTGGTGCACCTTCGCGATGATCTGCGCATCGTGCGAACGGTTGGCGTCGAGCCAGAACACGGCGGGGACGCCGGTCGCGCGCGCCCGGGTGACGGCGAGCTTCACCCAGTCCATCACCGGGATGTGCTTGGTCTGCGTCGCGCGCCAGATGTCGCCCTTGCCGACCTTGTGCTCGATGAGCACGGTGCCCTCGCTGTCGAGGACCTGGACGATGCCGTCCGCCGCGATCTCGAAGGTCTTGTCGTGGCTGCCGTACTCCTCGGCGGCCTGCGCCATGAGTCCGACGTTGGGGACCGTGCCGATCGTGGCCGGGTCGAGCGGTCCGTTGGCGATCACGTCGTCGATCACGGCCTGGTAGACGCTCGCGTAGGAGGAGTCGGGGATGACCGCGAGCGTGTCCGCCTCTTCGCCGTCCTTGCCCCAGAGCTTGCCGCCGTTGCGGACGAGCGCGGGCATCGACGCGTCGACGATCACGTCGCTCGGCACATGCAGATTCGTCGTGCCCTTGTCGGAGTTCACGTACGACAGGCGCGGACCTTCGGCGATGGCCTTGTCGAAGGCCGCGGCGATCTCCTCGCCACCGGCGACGTTCGCGAGGCCGGTGAGGATGGATCCGAGTCCGTCGTTCGCACTGAGTCCGGCCGCAGCCAACTTGTCGCCGTACTGCGCGAACACGTCGGCGAAGAAGGCCTTCACGACATGACCGAAGATGATCGGGTCGCTCACCTTCATCATGGTCGCCTTGAGGTGCACCGAGTAGAGCACGTCGTCGGCCTCGGCCGTCTTCAGCGTCTCGGCGAGGAACGCGTCGAGCTCCGTGGCGGACAGGAAGGTCGCGTCGATGATCTCGCGCGGCAGGACCTTGAGGCCCTCCTTCAGCACGGTGACCGTCCCGTCTTCGGCCGTGTGGCGGAAGCTCAGCACGTCGTCGTGGGCGGCGACCCAGGAACGCTCGTTGTGCTTGAAGTCGTCGTGTCCCAGAGTGGCGACGCGCGTCTTCGAACCCGCGGCGAACGGCTTGTTGCGGTGCGGGTGCTTCTTCGCGTAGTTCTTCACGGCGAGCGGCGCACGGCGGTCGCTGTTGCCCTCACGCAGCACCGGGTTCACGGCGGACCCCTTGATGCGGTCGTACCGCGCGCGCACGTCCTTCTCTTCGAGCGACGACGGCTCGTCCGGGAAGTCGGGGATGTCGTAGCCCTGCTTCTGCAGTTCCGCGATGGCGCCCTTGAGCTGCGGGATCGACGCCGAGATGTTCGGCAGCTTGATGATGTTCGCCTCGGGGAGCGTGGCCAGGCCACCCAGCTCGGCCAGGGCGTCCCCGACCTGCTGCTCCGGCGTGAGCTTCTGCGGGAAGGCGGCCAGGATGCGGCCTGCCAGCGAGATGTCGCGGGTCTCGAAGTCGATGCCCGCCTGACCCGTGTAGGCCTGGATGATCGGCAGGAACGAGGCGGTGGCCAGCGCCGGCGCCTCGTCTGTGTGGGTGTAGATGATGGCTTCGTCGGTCACCGGGAGGTTCTCCGCTCTTGTGGTCTATTTGTCTCGATACCAAGATACCTGAGTGGCTCCGGGCCCGCGGCCCCGGCCTATCCCCGACGTCCAGGCGGTGGTGACGAACGGCCAGTTCTCGACGAAAAGTTCGACCGGAAGGTGTCGGCTCCGGCGCGAGGCGTTAGCCTGGGACCATGTCCGAACTGCGCATGGTCGAACTCTCCGCTGCGACGATCGTCGCCGTGAACAACCTGTCGCTCAAGCCCGGACAGGAGCAGTTCCTCGCTCCCGTCTCGTACGGGATCGCAGCCACAGTCATCAACCCGCAGACATCCTGGCAGCGGGTGATCCTCGATCGCAACGAGGTCGTCGGCTTCGTCAGCGCGAACTTCGATCCCGAGGCGCCGGAGGAGCACTTCCGCTCCGTGCTGTGGCGCATCAACGTCGACGCCGACGACCAGGGTCGCGGCGTCGGCCGCTTCGCCGTCGAAGCCCTGGTCGAAGAGGCCAAGGCGCGCGGCGTCGATCACGTCAATGTGATCTATGAGGCCGGCGAGGGCGGGCCGGAGACCTTCTTCCACCGGGTCGGCTTCACGCCGGTCGGTGAAACCGCCTACGGCGAAGTCATCGCCGAGATCCGCGTCACGACCTAGGCCGGCGGCGGGGTCTCGAATTCCCTCCCCCATCGAGACCTCGTCGCCCCTGGGTGCGGGACCGCTCCCATGCGTGCGGAGCTGATTTGTTGCGCATGACCACAAAAGGCTTGCGCAGGGCGACGGGTCGTGCCTATCATCGCTGAAGAGGCGTGAGCGAAGCGCTTCGACGATTGCGTACCGCACGATGACGATGGAGTCCCGATGACGACGATCCACGAGGTGGCCCGCGCCGCCGGCGTATCGATCAGCACGGTCTCCTATGCCCTCAGCGGTAAGCGCCCGGTCTCGGAGAAGACGCGGATGCGCATCGAAGACGCCGTACAGGCCCTCGGCTACGAGCCCGACGCCGGCGCCCGCATGCTGGCCGGTCGGCGCACGCACATCTTCGCGCTGACCGAACCGCTGCGCGCCGACACGCATGCGCCGACCCACATGGCCTTCGTGCTCGCCACCACGGTCGCCGCTCGGAGACAGGGCTTCGACATCCTGCTCCTCACCGACGAGCAGGCGTCCGAGGGCATGAACCGCGTGGCGGCGAGCAACCTCGTCGACGCGATCCTCGTGCTCGACGTCGCTCCGGACGACGAGCGCGTGGCGATCGCCCGCTCCGTCGGCACACCGACCATCTTCATCGGGCTGCCGGAAGACCGTGTCGGGCTGACCTGCGTCGACCTCGACTTCGAGGCCGCCGGCCAGCTCGCGGTGGACCGTCTCGCCGACGCGGGCCACCGACGCGTCAGCCTGCTCGGTCAGACCGACGTCTCGTACCGCAGATCCAACTTCCCCCGCCGCCTGCTCCGCGGCGTGCAGGACCAGGCCGCCGCGCGCGACGTCGCGCTCGAGTGGTCAGCCTCGGGCGCAGCGGTCACGGATCCCGCCGCCGTGCGGGCGTCGACGGAGGCCGCACTCGCCCGCGGCGACCGCGCGTTCATCGTGCACGCTGCCGATGATGTCCACCAGGTGCTGCTGGCCGTGCTCGCCGAACACGGGCTGCGAGTCGGCCACGACGTCTCCGTCGTCTCCGCCGCCGCGTCCTTCGACGCATCAGCGCTGCCCGTGCCCGTCGACACGATCCCGCTCGTGCCGCAGCAATCGTGCGACCTCGCGGTCGACCTGGCGGTCCGTCATCTCGACGATCCACTCACCCCCGCCGAGATCCACCTCATCCCGCCCGAGTACCACTCGGTCGGCTCCGTCTCCCCCGCCCGAGACTGAACGTCTCCCTCACCCTCACGCAGGCTTGGTCGAAGTCGAAACGCTTCGACGATCCTTCGCCCACAACTGAACAATCCGACCCAGAGAAGTGTCCGGCCCATGGGCCATTGAGAAAGGAGTGCCGACGATGGCACGCACCACCCGCAGGACGAAGGCGCTGGCCCTGGTGGCCGCGCTCACGACGACCGGCATCGCGCTGAGCGGCTGTACAGCCGGATCCGGCGACGACGGCGGCGACGGCCAGACCCTCAAGCTCTGGCACTATGAAGGCGCCGACAGTGCGATGGGCAAGGCCTGGGCCGAGTCCATCAAGATCTTCGAGGAGGAGACCGGAGCGAAGGTCGAGTTCGAAGAGAAGTCCTTCGAGCAGATCCAGAAGACGGCGAGCCAGGTGCTCGACACGGATGCCGCACCCGATCTCATGGAGTTCAACAAGGGCAACGCGACCGCAGGCTTCCTCGCCTCCACCGGCCTGATCGCCGACATCTCGGACGCGGTCGAGGAGTACGGCTGGGACGAGAAGCTGGCACCCTCTCTCCAGACCACCGCCAAGTACTCCGAAGACGGCGTCATGGGCGGCGACACCTGGTTCGGGGTCCCGAACTACGGCGAGTTCGTCGGCGTCTACTACAACGAGGACGCCTTCGCCGAGGCCGGGCTGGAGATCCCGACGACGTACGAAGAGTTCATCGACGTGCTCGACGCCTTCGTCGCCCAGGGCGTCACGCCCCTCGCGGAAGCCGGCGCCGAGTACCCCCTGGGACAGCTCTGGTACCAGCTCGCGCTGCTCGAAGCCGATCGCGGGTTCGTCGATGACTACCAGCTCTACAAGGAGCCCGTCGATTGGCAGGGCCCCGAGGTCACCTCTGCGACCGAGACCCTGAAGGAATACGTCGACAAGGGCTACATCGCCTCCGACGTCTCGTCGGTCAAGGCCGAGGACGCCGGCGTCTCGTTCATCAACGGCTCTTCGCCGATCTTCGTTTCCGGCTCGTGGTGGTTCGGCCGCTTCGTCGCCGAGGCCACCGGTTTCGACTGGTCGATGACCGCGTTCCCCGGAGCGGATCTCTCGCTCGGGTCCTCCGGCAACCTCTGGGTCGTTCCCGAGAACGCCGCGAACAAGGACCTCGCCTACGAGTTCATCGACATCACGATGCGCCCCGAGATCCAGGCGATCATCGGCAACAACGGCGGCCTCCCGGTCGCGGCCGACACCGCCGACATCACCGATGAGAAAAGCGCGGCCCTCATCGAGACGTTCAACGGCGTCCTCGACGCCGACGGCCTCTCGTTCTACCCGGACTGGCCCGCACCCGGCTTCTACGACGTGATCGTGCAGGAGCTGCAGGGCCTCGTCACCGGTGTGCAGGACGTCGAGACCACGAACAAGAACCTCGGCGAGCAGTACGACGAAGGCACCGCCGAATTCCGTTGATCGACCTGCGGGGGCGGTATCCGCACGGACACCGCCCCCGCACCTCCTGGAGATGAAGATGTCACTCGCCACCCGCCGCGAGGGCCGCACCAAGCTGCCGCCCGAACAGCCGTCGATCCCGCAGCGCCGCGGTGGGACCGGGGCCTACTGGATCTACCTGCTCCCCGGCTTCGTGCTCCTGCTCGTCGTCGTGATCGTCCCGCTCATCTGGAACGTCTACCTCACCTTCACGAAGTGGAAGGGGGTGCGCGCACCGGAGTTCATCGGACTCGAGAACTGGCAGAAGATCCTCACCGACAGCGACTTCTGGACGTCGTTCACGAACTCGGTGTGGATGATCATCGCGATGGTCGTCGTGCCCACGATCGTCGGCCTCATCGTCGCCGCGCTCCTGTTCGACGTCGTCGGACGCAAGTTCGGCGGCAAGGTCGGCAGCTTCCTCCGCGCGACCTACTACCTCCCGCAGATCCTCCCGATCGCCGTCGCCGGCATCGTGATCGGCTGGATCGTGCGTCCCGGCAGCGACGGCGCCCTCAATCAGATGCTCGGCTGGTTCGGGCTCCCCGCCTACGACTGGCTCGGTCAGATGCCGTCCGCGCTCATCGTGCTGATGGTCGTGATGGTGTGGGTGCAGCTCGGCTACCCCGTCGTGGTGTTCATGGCCGCGCTCCAGCGCGTCGACCCGGAACTGTACGAGGCGGCGGAGCTCGACGGCGCGAACTGGCTCCAGCGGTTCTCGGCGATCACCATGAGCATCATCCGCCCCGAGATCTTCGTCGTCACCCTGACCTGCACGATCGCGGCACTCAAGGTGTTCGGGCCGGTGTACATCATCACCCGCGGCGGACCGGCCGGCGCCACCCTGGTGCCCGCGTACTACGCCTACCAGGAGTTCTTCACGAAGCGGAACGTCGGCTACGGCGCCACGATCGCGACCGTCCTCACCATCGTCGTCGTGATCGTGTCGATCATCTTCATCCGCGTCCAGAACTCCCTCGAGCGCAAGGAAAGGGCGGGTCTGTGATGCACGCCACCACCGCCATCGTCACCGGTAAGCCCGCCAAGACGCGCCCGCGCGGCGGCATGACCAAGAAGCGCCCGATCGACTGGCTGCTGCTCGCGCTCGTCATCGTCGGCGCGCTCCTCGTCATCGCCCCGTTCTACCTGGTGCTCGTGAACTCGTTCAAGTCGCCCGTCGACTACGCCACCTCCGGCCCACTCGCCCTCCCCGAGACGCTCGACTTCGGCGGCATCATCACCTTCTGGGAGCGGGTGAACTTCCCCGAGAAGGTGTGGAACTCGATCTTCATCGCCGGGATCGTCTCGGTGCTCGCGGTCGTGATCTCCATGCTCAACGCGTTCGCGATCGGCATCGGCCGCGTCCGCGGACGCTCGTGGATCGTGCTGCTGTTCCTCATGGCGAACCTGCTGCCCCAGGAGGCGCTGCTCTACCCGCTGTACTACATGTTCAAATCCGTCGGACTGTACGACAACGTGTGGTCGGTGATCATCGTGTTCACCGTCATCCAGGCGGCGTTCGGCACGTACCTGCTCTCCTCCGTCTACGGCACGTTCCCCAAGGAGATCCTCGAGGCCGCATCGCTCGACGGTGCGACGCGCTGGCAGATCCTCTGGCGCGTGATCTTCCCGATCAGCCGCCCCACCCTCTCGGTGCTGCTGATCTTCTTCTTCATCTGGACCTGGAACGAGTTCCTCATCCCGCTGACGTTCCTCGCCTCCAACGCGAATCAGACGGTTCCGGTCGCGATCAGCGTGCTCCAGGGCGACCGTCTGATGGACGTCACCACCACGAGCGCCTCGGCCCTGCTCGGCATCATCCCGACGCTCATCTTCTTCCTCATCTTCCAACGCACCCTCACTCAGGGCATCACCGCAGGAGCGATCAAGTAATGAAGTTCACCGACGGGTTCTGGCAGCTGCGTCCCGGGGTCACCGCGCTCTACGCGCAGGAGGCGTACGACATCGCCGAGACCGACGACACTCCGGACGGAGCCGGCATCGTCATCACGGCACCCACGATGGTCATCGCGAAGCGCGGCGACACCCTCAACCGTCCCGTGCTCACCACGACCCTCTCCTCCCCCGCCGAGGGCGTGATCAGGGTGCGGATCGCCCACCACACCGGCGGGCGCCGGCACGGCGGTTTCACGCTGCCGGGCGCGGGCGCGAGCGCGGCCTCGATCTCCCTCGACGAGGAAGGCGGCGTCCTGGACGCCGGCTCCCTGGTCGCCCGCATCGCTCCCGGAGATCCGTGGGATCTCTCCTTCGAGGTCGACGGACGCCGCGTGACCGGCAGCGGCCACAAGGCGCAGGGCTACGTGCGGCTGACGGACGACGCGCAGGTCGACCGGGGCATCGTCGGCAACGGGCGGCAGGGTGAGCCAGCTCCCCGCGCAACCGCCTACGTCCACGAGCAGCTCGACCTGGGCGTGGGTGAGCACATCTACGGGCTGGGTGAGCGTTTCGGCCCTCTGGTCAAGAACGGCCAGACCGTGGAGATCTGGAACGCCGACGGAGGCACCTCCAGCGAACAGGCCTACAAGAACGTGCCGTTCCACCTCTCGGACCGCGGGTACGGCGTACTCGTGAACGATCCCGGTCACGTGTCGTACGAGATCGGCTCGGAAGCCGTCGAGCGCGTGCAGTTCTCGGTCTCCGGCGAGGTGCTCGAGTACTTCGTGATCGCGGGCCCGACGCCGAAGGATGTCCTCGGCCGGTACACGGCCCTCACCGGACGCCCGCCCGTGGTCCCCGCCTGGTCGTACGGCCTGTGGCTCTCGACGAGCTTCACGACCGACTACGACGAGCAGACCGTCAACTCGTTCATCGACGAGATGTCCGCGCGCGAGCTGCCGGTGTCGGTCTTCCACTTCGACTGCTTCTGGATGCGCGAGTTCCAGTGGTGCGACTTCGAATGGGACCCGCGGGTGTTCCCCGACCCGGAGGGGATGCTCGGACGGCTGCACGACAAGGATCTGCGGGTGTGCGTGTGGATAAACCCCTACATCGCCCAGCGCTCCCCGCTGTTCCGCGAAGCGGCCGATCAGGGATTCCTGGTGACGCGCGCCGACGGCTCGGTGTGGCAGTGGGACCTCTGGCAGGCCGGCATGGGCCTCGTCGACTTCACGAACCCCGACGCCACAGCCTGGTACCAGGCGAAGCTGCGGGGCCTCTTGGCGCAGGGCGTCGACTGCTTCAAGACCGACTTCGGCGAGCGCATCCCCACCGACGTCGTGTGGGCGGACGGCGCAGATCCCGAGCGCATGCACAACCTCTACACCGACCTGTACAACCGCGCCGTGTACGACGTGCTCACCGAGACCCGCGGCGAGGGCGATGCGGTGCTGTTCGCCCGCTCCGCGACCGCCGGCGGACAGACCATGCCCGTGCACTGGGGAGGCGACTCCACTTCGACATACGCGTCGATGGCCGAGACGCTGCGCGGCGGCCTGTCGCTCGCGCTCTCCGGGTTCGCATTCTGGAGCCATGACATCGGCGGATTCGAGGGCATGCCGGATGCCGGCGTCTTCAAGCGCTGGACGGCCTTCGGGCTGCTGGGTTCACACTCGCGCTTCCACGGTTCCAGTTCGTACCGCGTGCCGTGGGCCTTCGACGAAGAGGCGGTCGAGGTGACACGGCAGTTCACCCACCTCAAGATGCGCCTGATGCCCTATCTGTACCAGCAGGGTCTGGACGCCGCGGCGACAGGGGTGCCGCTGATGCGGCCGCTGGTGCTGGAGTTCCCCGACGATCCGGCGACCGCCTACCTCGACCGGCAGTACATGCTGGGATCCGACCTGCTGGTCGCCCCGGTGTTCACCGAAGACGGAGAGGTCGACTTCTACCTCCCTGCCGGGGAATGGACCTCATTGCTGACGGGCGAGACCGTCACCGGCGGCGGCTGGCGGCGCGAGAAGCACGGCTTCGACTCCCTGCCGCTGTACGTGCGGCCGGGCACGGCGCTCCCCTGGGGTGCCCGGGTCGACCGCCCGGACTACGACTACCATGACGGATTGCGGCTCCGGGTCTTCCCCGGCGGCGCCGGCAGCACCACGGTCACGGTGACGAACCCGGATGGACGCGCCGAGGACTACACCGTCGACCTCGAGGAGATCACCGCATGACCAGCCTGCTCACGCCCCGGGACGACTACCGCGGCTCCGGCCTCGTGTTCCCCGAGGACTTCACGTTCGGCTCCGCCACCGCCTCCTACCAGATCGAAGGAGCGGCATCCGAGGACGGCCGCACCCCCTCGATCTGGGATACCTTCAGCAAGACCCCGGGCCGCGTCTGGAACGGGGACACCGGCGACGTCGCGTGCGATCACTACCACCGAGTGGACGAGGACCTCGACCTGATGTCCCACCTGGGTCTCGAGGCCTACCGGTTCTCGATCGCCTGGCCGCGCATCGTTCCCACCGCCTCGGGCGGTGTGAACCAGGCCGGGATCGACTTCTACTCCCGACTCGTCGACGGGCTGCTCGAGCGCGGAATCCGTCCGGTCGCGACCCTCTACCACTGGGATCTCCCGCAGTACCTCGAGGATGCCGGCGGCTGGACCTCGCGGGCGACCACCGACGCCTTCGAGCGCTACGCCGAGATCATGGGCGCGGCCCTCGGCGACCGCGTGCACACCTGGACGACCCTCAACGAACCGTGGTGCTCGGCCTACCTCGGCTACGGCCAGGGCGGCCACGCGCCCGGACGCCACGAACCGGCGTCCGCGCTGTCGGCCGTGCACCACCTCAACCTCGCCCACGGGCGGGCCGTGCAGGCGCTGCGGGCCACCTCCACCGGCGACCCGGACTACTCCGTCACCCTGAACTTCCACGTGCTGCGCGGACAGGGCGACGGGGCCGCAGAGGCGATGCGCCGCATCGACGCGCTCGCCAACCGCGCGTTCACCGGGCCGATGCTGCGCGGCGAGTATCCCGCCGATCTACTCGAGGACACCGCGTCGGTGACGGACTGGAGCTTCGTGCAGGACGGCGATCTCGCCACGATCGCCCAGCCGATCGACGTGCTCGGCGTGAACTACTACTCGACGGCGACCGTGCGCCTCTGGGACGGCGTCTCGCCGAAGCAGCAGAACGACGGCCACAAGGGCGCCGCGGGCGGAACGGCCTGGCCGGGGAGCGACCAGCTGGTCGAGTTCGTCGAGCAACCGGGCCCGTACACCGCCATGGGCTGGAACATCGCGCCCGAGGGGCTGGAGGAGCTGCTCGTCTCGCTCTCCGAGCAGTTCCCCTCGCAGGCGCTCATGGTCACCGAGAACGGCGCCGCGTTCGAGGATGAGGTCGCCGAGGACGGTGCGGTGCAGGATGTGGAGCGCACCGACTACCTGCGTCGGCACTTCACCGCTGCGCACCGCGCGATCGAGCGCGGCGTGGACCTGCGCGGATACTTCGTGTGGTCGCTGCTCGACAACTTCGAGTGGGGATACGGCTACGCCAAGCGCTTCGGCATCGTGCGGGTCGACTTCGACGACCTCGCCCGCACCGTGAAGGACTCCGGCCTCTGGTACCGGGAACTCATCCGCACGCGCACCGTGGAGGCCTGACCGCGCATCCGGGCTTCGCCGGGCGACCGTCAGGGGCGGTCGTCCGGCTTGCCGGGCTTCTTGCGATTGGTCCAGGCGGCGATGGCGGATGCGGCCGCACCGGCAGCGCGGTCGATCGCCTCGGCCGAGCGGCTGAGCATGTCCTGTGCCGCGTCCTGCCAGGCCGCGTTCGGCGGGGCCTCGCCGGCCTGCACCCTCGCCGCATGCTCCGCGGCCTCGAACGCGCGCTCGAGTTCGGCGACGGCATCGCGGTACGCCGCGAAGTCAGCGGGGGTGGTCTTGCCGGACGCCGCGCGGCGCATCTCGGCCGCGTGCCCGGACGCCCGCAGGTACGCGGCCGTGGCGGGAAGCTTGACGTCGGTCATCGCGGGATAGGCGATCTGGAGAGCGGGATCGGTCTCGTACCGCATCCACCGGACCGTCACGGCATCGTGTGCGGCATGCAGTCGTTCCACCGGGCCGGGCTCGGAAGCTGCCGGCACCGCCGCGCGTGCGGCGTTCAGACGGACCTGCCGGGCGCGCACATCGGCGGCGGCGGCCTTGGCGTCACGCTCCCGTTCCTTGAGCATCCTTCGCGCTCCGGCCACCTGCTCGGCCGTCGCGCGTTGCGCCGCTCGCTCGGCGGTCACGCGGGCCAGGTCGGCGCGCGCGATCTTCAGAGCGATGCGTCGCTCGGACGCGATCCGCTGCGCTGTCCTGAGGTCATGGCGCGCCGCGTCGACCTCGAGCCGGCGCCCGCTCATCGTGCTGCTCCGGCGACGCAGGCCGATCGCCCCGGCCGTCCCCGCGGCTGCCGCGGTCGGCGCGATCCACCACCAGTCGGCGATGAGCAGCAGCGGATCCATGATCCGATGCTACCCAGCCCGAGCGACCGACGGATCCCCGGTGCCGTGCGGTCGACGCCCACTCCCCCCTCTGCGGGCACGGAGAGGTCCCGTGCCCGCAGAGGTGAGGTGGTCGGCGTCGTCAGACCAGTGTGCCCTGCCAAGCCGCATGCAGCTGGGCGAACTTGCCGGTCCCACCGATGAGCGCTGCCGGGGTGTCGTCCTCGATGATCCGTCCGTGCTCCATCACGAGCACCCGGTCGGCGATGGCCACCGTCGAGAGGCGGTGGGCGATGATGATCGCGGTGCGATCCTTGAGCAGGGTCTGCAGTGCATCCTGGATCAACCGCTCCGACGGGATGTCCAGCGATGCCGTGGCCTCGTCCAGGATCAGCACCGCGGGGTCGGCGAGGAACGCCCTGGCGAATGAGATGAGCTGACGCTGACCGGCAGAGACCCGTCCACCGCGTTTGTTGACATCGGTGCCGTAGCCGTCGGGCAGCGAGGAGATGAACTCGTCGGCGCCCACCGCACGCGCCGCCGCCCTGATCTCATCGAGCGACGCATCCGGCTTTCCGAGCGCGATGTTGTCGGCGACCGTCCCGCTGAACAGGTAGGCCTCCTGCGTGACCATGACGATCGCGCGGCGGAGGTCCTTCGGGTGCAGCGAGCGCAGGTCGACGCCATCGAGCGTGACACGTCCCTCGGAGGGGTCGTAGAACCGCGAGATGAGCTTGGCCAGCGTGGACTTGCCCGCGCCGGTCGTGCCCACGAGGGCGATCGTCTCGCCGGCGGGGATGTCGAGCGAGAAGTTCGGGAGGATCGTCTTCTCGCCGTTGTAGCCGAAGGTCACCTCGTCGAACCGGATGTGGCCGCGGGACTCCCACAGGTCGACCGGCTTCTCGGGGTCCGGAACCGTCGGCACCTCTTCGAGCACGCCCGACACCTTCTCCAGCGCGGCCGTGGCCGACTGGTAGGAGTTCAGGAACATCGCGATCTCCTGCATCGGAGCGAAGAAGTTGCG
>JAQZBG010000402.1 GCA_029239165.1 Microbacterium sp.
CGGGGAGAAGAGAGGGACTGACGGGAATCGAACCCGCGCTATCTGCTTGGGAAGCAGAAGTTCTACCATTGAACTACAGTCCCGAACCCGCCCGAGAGCAGGTGAGGGCAAGCCTACCTGGCACACGGGCGATGGCCAAAGTGCGACTCAGCGTCGCGCGTCGACCAGGCGCTGTCGCTGGCTCCCGAGTCCGTCGATGCCGATCTCGACCACGTCGCCTGCGCGCAGGTACGGGAAGCGTCCGGAGAGCGCGACGCCCTGCGGGGTGCCGGTGTTGATGAGGTCTCCGGGCTCGAGCACGAGGTACTGCGACAGGTGGTGCACGATCTGGGCGACCGTGAAGATCATGTCGGCGGTGTTCGAGTCCTGACGGGCCTCGCCGTTCACCGTCGACCACAGCCGCAGGGCCTGCGGGTCGACCTCGTCGGCGGGGACGAGCGCGGGCCCGAGCGGGTTGAAGGTCTCGGCGTTCTTGCCCTTGGACCACTGCCCGCCGGACTGCTCCACCTGGAACGCCCGCTCCGAGACGTCATGCGAGACGACGTAGCCGGCCACGTGTGCGAGCGCCTCCTCCGGGCTCGCGAGGTAGCGGGCGGTGGTGCCGATCACGACGCCGAGCTCGACCTCCCAGTCGACCTTCTCGGCCCCCGGCGGGATCAGCACGTCGTCGAACGGGCCGACGATCGTGTTGGGGTGCTTGTGGAAGAGGATCGGCACCGTGGGCGGGGCGTCGCCGGATTCCGCGGCGTGCGCGGCGTAGTTCTGTCCGATGCACAGCACCGCCATCGGCCGCGCGATCGGCGGCCCGACCCGCAGCGCCTCCGCACCGTCGAGCAGGGGAAGCTCACCGGCCGCGAGCGCCTCCCGCGTGCGGGTGATCCCGTCGCGGGCGAGGAACGCGCCGTCGATGTCGCCGGTGAGGGGCGTCAGGTCGTGGATGCGACCGTCGTGGCGTACGGCGGGTCGTTCTGCGCCGGCCGCGCCGAGTCGAAGGAATTCCATCTGTCGTGTCTCCAGGGTCAGTGCGTGTAGGGGCGGTGCTTGTCGATCGCGTCGGAGAGTTCGACGCCGAATCCGGGGGTCTCGGGAACCTTGAGCCGGCCGTTCACCGGCACCGGCTCGCCCACGAGCATCGGCGAGAACATCGGGACGACCTCCTCGGCGGTCGGGTGCATCATGAGGAACTCCGCGAACGGGCTGTTCGTGCGAGTCACGACGAAGTGGTACGAGTACACCGACGATCCGTGCGGAACGACCATGGTGCCGTGCGCGTCGGCGAGGGCCGAGATCTTCAGCAGCTCGGTGATGCCGCCGCACCATCCCACGTCGGGCTGGATCAGGTCGACGCCGGTCTCGAGCAGCTGTCGGAATCCCCACCGCGTCGCCTCGTGCTCACCGGTCGTGACGAGCACGGTGGAGGGTGCGCGCTTGCGCAGCTCGGCGTAGCCCCAGTAGTCGTCGGGGATGAGCGCCTCCTCGATCCACTTCAGCCCGTGCTCGGCGGCGGCGTGGGCCAGACGCGTCGCGTACTCGACGTCGAGCGACATCCAGCAGTCGTACATGAGCCAGAAGTCGTCGCCGACTTTCTCCCGCATGTCGGCGAGCAGCTCGATGTTCTTCCGCATCCCCTCCTCGCCCTCGGCGGGGCCGTGGTGGAGGGGCATCTTGCCGCCGATGAAACCGAGCTCCTTGGCACGGTCGGGGCGCGCACCGGTCGCGTAGAACTGCAGCTCGTCCCGCACCGGGCCGCCCAGCAGCTCGAACACGGGCACCTGCCGCACGCGACCGAGCAGGTCGTACAGCGCGAGGTCGACACCGCTGATGGCGTTGAGCACCACACCCCGTCGCCCGTAGTACAGCGTCGACTTGTACATCTGATCCCAGATGCGCTCGATGTCGGTGATCTTGCGCCCTTCGAGGAAGCGCGCCAGGTGCTTCTCCACGATGAACGCGCCGATCTCGCCGGCGGTCGTCACCGAGAACCCGACCGTGCCGTCGCTGGCCTCGATCTCGACCACCAGCGTGCCGAGCACGTTGATCCCGAAGCTCTGCCGCGACTGACGGTACTCGGGGTACACGCTCATGGGCGTCGCGATGTGGTCATCGATCCAGTGCTCGGCGCCCTGGTCGTGGTAGTCCGCTCCGCCGCCGCGCACGGTGTACGCGCGGACCTCGCGGATGGTGGGGGTGCCGGTCATCGTGTCTCTTCCTCTCGGTCGAATCGGACAAGGACCTTGCCCGGAGTGCCGTCGCCCGCCGCGAGGGCGGAGAAGGCGGTGTCTGCGTCGGCGACATCGATCTCACGGCTGATCAGCGCGCGGTACACGTCGGGGTCGGCTCCGATGATCTCGGTGGCATCGGCGAAGTCGTCGGATCCGTAGGTGAAGCTCCCGATGAGCGATCGTTCCTCGGTGCTGACGAGGAACGCGTCGATGGTCACCTGCGGAGCCCCCATCCCGACGAGGCAGATCGGGGCTCCGAGCGTGGTGCTGGTGAATGCGTCCCGCAGCGTCGGGGTGATCCCGACGGCGTCGAGTGCGGCGTCGGCGAGCCCGCCGCTCGCACGGAGCTGGTCCGCGACCGGACCGTCGGCCGGATCGATCGTCTCGGCGCCGAGACGCCGCACGAGCTCGCGGCGTGCGGCATCCATCTCGCTCACGATGATCGTGCCGGCACCCGCGTCCCGGAGAGCGATCACGATGGACTGCCCGATCGGACCGCCACCGATCACGAGCACGCGCCCGAGGCTCCCGGCCGGGAGTCGGCGCACGGCGTGCACCGCCACGGCGAGCGGCTCGATCAGCGCGCCCAGCTCGATCGGCAGACCGTCGGGCAGCGCCACCACGTTGCGAGCCGGCACGACGACGTAGTCCGCGAATGCGGCCGGGACGTCTTTCGCCACCCCGATCACGTGCTTGCCCGGGTGGTGCTGCTCGCGCCCGGCGAAAGCCCCGGCATCCTCCGCCGGCACGACCACGGGGTTGAACGTCACGGCCGTGCCGACCGCGAGCTCGCCCACGCCGGCGCCGACCGCGGCGATCGTCCC
>JAQZBG010000403.1 GCA_029239165.1 Microbacterium sp.
TACCCCTCGGAGAGCGTGGCGCCCCCGAACAGCAGCTTGCTGAGCTCGACACGGTCGCCCGGCCAGCACTTGGTCGTCGCCGTGACCGACACGGAGCCGTTCGCGATGAACGTCACCATCAGCAGCGAGAAGTCCCCCTGCTTCCGCACGATCACGTCGGTCGACTTCGACTCTCCCGATCCGAGTTCCTGTCCCTCGACGTCGTAGCCCGCGTCGGTGAGGTGCTCCCGCACCGACTCGCTCAGTGCCGGATGCTCGGCCGGATCCACCTCGGTCGATCGGGCGAGGTCGAACTTGTACGAGCCGTCCGGGCAGCCGGCCCCCGACGGCTGCATCCCGAAGGTGCCGACCTCCGCCGACCACGGACCGTCGAAGATCAGCGCCTGCACGTCATTCGTCACGCCCCGGTAGTCGAGGTAGTGCTGCTCGGCCTGAGCCACCAGCTCATCGCCTGTGGGCGTCGCCATGCCGTCTCCTTCGTTCGAGCATCCGGTGAGGGCGAGCGCCAACACCGCCGTCGCCGCAATGGTCTGCCAGCGCTTCTTCATCCGTGCTCCCCCGCCTGCCTCGACGTCGCCCTGCTCATCACAGCGGTTCGCCGTTGGCCACGATATTGGCAATGTTACGGAAGGATTCCGAGTCTCTCGCGAGGTAGCCGTTGTCTTCTTCCCACCAGCCCCAGATGCTGTTGCCGCCATCATGGGACGCGTGGCCGGGGGTCCCGAGTCCGTTCTCGGTTCCACCATCGAGCCTCGGCACGGTTCCGCCGTCGCTCTCGAAGCTGATCGCTCCCGGCAGCTCCTCGGGGTTGGTGCCGTGTCCGAACGAGCTGTGTTCGCCGTAGCGGGCGACCAGATCACCGGGTGCGCGCGACGCGTAGATCTGCGTCCCGGAGTAGTCCATCGGGTCATCGCCGGTCCAGGTCTGGTGGTAGCCGTCCGGCACACCCGCCGAGCCCACCGCGATCAGGTTGTCGACGCCGAGGTTGTCGGGGGATCCGCCCACCGCGAGGAAAGCGGTCGTGCTGCCGTACGAGTGACCGATGACCGAGGTGGTGACGCTCGACGACACTTCGTTGTCGAGCCCTCTCAGGGTCGCGCTGAGCGTCGCGGCGCCTTCCGTGGCGCTGCCCATCGTGTGCTCGGTCAGGAGGTTCGGCGAGTCGTAGCCGTACCAGGCGATGGTCGCCGAGCGCACCCCGGAGCTGCTTCCGTAGTCGTCGGCGTAGCCGTTGAGATTGCGCGCGCTCTCCCCCCAGGCCTCGAGATCCTCCAAGCTGGAGAACATCCCTCCGACGAGCACGTTGACGTTCGTGATCCCTTCCATCGGATCGATCGGATTCCCGTTCTCGTCCGTGATGCTCACGCCGTACATGACCGCCGCAGTGGCCTGCGGCTGCTCGAAGGGGTTGAACATGAGCAGTTGGCCGTCGAAGTCGGTCAACTCGAGGCCGAGTGTGGCGAACTGCGTGTCGAGAGGTTCGCCGTAGGGACCTCCGTCGATCACCTTGTCGTATGCCGCCTTGTTGGCGATCATGCGGTCGAGGTACGGAACGCCCTCGAGGTTCCCGATGAACCCGGGGTGCGTCCGGTGGAGCGCGTCCCGCTGCGCATCGGTGAGGCTGTCCCAGATCTCCGTCACCTCGGCCGGACTGTCGGCGTTGGCCAGCGCGTCGATCGCCGAGAGAGTGGACTCGCTGAGTGTCGTGCCGTCGGATCGCACGAGCGCGGCGACCGCAGCGCCGTACGCCTCATCCCACAGGGAGTACGCGGCCTCCCAGCTCTCCCAGAGACCTTCGAGGGCGCTGCGGGTGGAGGCGAGGGCGCTCTCCGCATCGGTCACGTCCTGCTCCGCCGTCGCCCGCGTGCGCGCATCGTCGTCGGGGGTGCACAGCTGCTGCTGCGACTCCGCGGTGTCGAGGTTGGTGGCCGCGGCCTCGTTCGCTGCGTGCGCCGCCTCGATGTCGTCGATGAGGTCGTTCGCGGCCTTGGCATGCGTGGCGACGGCCTCGCCGTACGCCCGGACGACGTCGGCGATGCGGCCGAGCGTGGCGATGGTCGGGGTCATCCGACTCGCGAGGGCACCGGACTCGCTCTGCACGAGAGTGATGCTCTGCCCCTTGCCCTCCAGCCCGCCGTCGATGTTGCGCAGCACGATCTGTGCGTCGCCACCAGCGTCGCGCAGTGTTCCGATATCGGCGTGGATGCCTTCGAGCTGGCCGCTGTCGTACTCGATCTTCTCGAGCGTCCACCCGCGGTTAGGAGAGGTCAGAGACATAGTCCGCATCCCATCCGTTGCCCAGCGACACGTCGAGGTCTTCGAACGACGCATTGATGGTGGTCAGGCGGTCGGTGATCCCGATGCTGGCGAGGTGCTGGGCCCGCGCCTCGAGCATCGCCTGCCCGAGTGCGTTCTCGAGCATCACGCGAAGCCCCGTGCGTCCGACCGGGTTTCCCACCCCGGTGTCACGCGCCGCGATGTCGTTCGCATACACGACGTAATCGCCGACCGACTGACCGATCTGCAGGATCGCACCCTCGAGCGCTTGCTTGTCGATCTCGACGTCTGACATGGCCACCCCCCGGTTCTGCCCTGGCCAGCATATCGGGGGCCCTCCGGATCACCGATGGGGAGAACTGCCCATCCGACGCGTCATTCGCCGAACGTCGCGGTGCTCGCCTCCACCCCGGCTTCCTCGAACGCAGCCATCGCCGCGGAGACCACCGCGTCAACATCGATCTCCTCGGTGGGCTCGAGCACCCGCGCCCAGGAGAACGTGTACCCCGACACCTCGCCGTCGATGCGGCAGGGAATCGGCGAAGCGCCGAAAGAGCCCTGATCCACGACCCATGGTGCCGTCGCGGAACCACAACCTGAGAACTCCCCATCGCCCGGGCACGCGAAAGGGGCCGACGGCGAACCGTCGACCCCTCCCGAAAACCGTGCTGTGTGTCAGCTGCCGGCGAGCTGCTGGTCCAGGTCCTGGATCGCACGCATCATGCCCAGCAGCGACTCGGACATGTCATTGATGCCGTCGAC
>JAQZBG010000404.1 GCA_029239165.1 Microbacterium sp.
CCTCTGCGAGGGGCGCGACTACCCGGTGATGCGCATCGGCGTGACCGACACCGAGGGCGCGAAGCTCGAGGTGCAGGACGTCTTCACCGTGCCGGTCGCCGAACTGCGCGAACGCTCGCAGGCGACGCTCCCCTCGTACTTCGGTCCCACGGTCACCGAGGTCACCGCATGAGCGACGTGAGCCGGCAGAACCCGAACGAGGAGGACTACGGCGACCTCGGCGAGAAGCGCAACCGTCGCATCCGCATCGTCGCGTGGACCGTCATCATCGCGCTCATCCTCGGCGGTGGCGGCGCGACCGTCATCACGCTCATCCTCGGCTGACGGGTCGACGCCTCCGCTCCCGACGCGTACTCTCGGGCGGGAACGGAGGAAACATGACCATCCACCTCAGAGACGTCGCCACCGACGAAGACATCGAGGGGTACCTGCTCGGCTCGCCCGTGAGCATCATGCGCGAGTTCATCACCTCCCCTGGCCGAGGACCGCGTCTGCATCGGCATCCGTACGCCGAGACGTTCGTGATCCGCCGCGGCCGCGCGCTGTTCACGGTCGGCGAGGATCAGGTGGTCGGTGCCGGAGGACAGATCCTCGTGGTCCCGGCACTCGTCTCGCACCGTTTCGAGGTGCTCGACGGCGGCACGTACGAGGCCACGCACATCCATGCGAACGACCGCTTCGTCACCGAGTGGCTCGAATAGGCCCGGCCCCATGACCCGGCACCGCTCAGCGGGCGAAGAGATACCGGACGAGGTCGATGACCTCTCCCGGCTCGCGGGCCTCCCGACCGAGCGACTCCACGATGATCGCGCCCAGGATGGCCCTGCCGATCTGAGCCACCGGCGCATCGGCCGGCAGCTGCCCGTCTCGGATGCCGCCCCGCAGACGCTCCGACAGGTACTTCTCGACACCGAGGCTCTCACCGAGGTGCACGCCGACGTCGGCATCATCCGCCGCTGCGGCGACGAGCGACCGCAGCAGCGCCTGTCCCTGCGGCGCTTCGAGAACGGCCAGCACCGAACGCAGCCAGGTCTCGACGTCGCCGAGGAGGTCGCCCGTGTCGGGCATGTCGAAGTCCACGGGGATGAGGCGCCCGTCGAGCAGGCAGTCCGCGATGAGCGCACCCCGCGACGACCACCAGCGGTAGATCGTCTGCTTGCCGACCCCGGCTTCCTTCGCGATGCCCTCGATCGTGAGTCGGTCGTACCCCTGCGAGTGGAACAGCCGCGAGGTCGCATCGAGGATCGCCTCGCGCGCCGCCGTGCTGCGCACGGGCCCGCTCCGATGCTCGTTGGCCATGCTCTCAGGATAGCCACAGAACGCTAGACGAGACGTGCCGTATGATCTTTCGAGTCTGAAGGAGACCACCGTGGCTGCACTGCTGTACCGTCTAGGTTCGTTCGCTGCGCGCAAGGCGTGGACCGTGATCGTGTCGTGGGTGCTGATCCTCGGCATCGGCGTCGGCGCCTTCCTCACGCTGGGCGGCACGCTGAGCAACAGCTTCGACATCCCGGGCACAGCCTCGGGCGCGGTGACCGACGAGCTTGCCGAGAAGCTGCCGGACTCGGCGGGCGGCACCGGAACCGTCGTCTATCGGACGACCGACGGGTCGGAGTTCACCGACGAGCAGAAGCAGGAGATCTCCGAGCTCGCCACGAGTGCCGAGGACCTCGACGGCGTCGCCTCCGTGATCGATCCGTTCGACGCCCAGCAGCAGCAGGCCGACCGCGCGAAAGAGCTCGCGGACGGGCAGAAGCAGATCACCGACGGCCGCGCCCAGCTGGATGCCGCACAGACGAAGCTCGATGAGGGCAGGGCCCAGATCGAAGCCGGCCTCACCCAGCTCACCGCCGCCCGCACGCAGGCCGAGCAGGCCGGGGCGGGACCGGAGCAGCTCGCCGCACTCGACGCCCAGCTCGCAGCGCTGAACGCCCAGGCGGCCGAGCTCGAGGCCCAGAACGCGAAGCTCGACCAGTCCCGCATCACCCTGCAGGAGAACGCCGACCAGGCGGAGCTGGGTTCGACCCTGCTCGACCTGGCCGACGGCATCGGGGTGGTGTCCGAAGACGGCTCGACCGCCATCGTGAACATCTCGTTCGTCGATCCGCGCCTGGAGCTCTCCGAAGAGGTCAAGCAGGGCACGATCGAGCACTTCGCCTCGGCGCCGGTCGACGGGACCGAGGTCGACTTCGGGACCGACATCGCGCAGGGTGTCCCGGAGATCTTCGGCGTCGGCGAGGCGGTCGGCCTCGTGTTCGCCGCCATCGTGCTCATCGTGATGCTCGGTTCGCTCATCGCCGCAGCCCTGCCCATCGTCACGGCCATCGTCGGCGTCGGTGTCGGCGTGACGGCATCCCTCGCCTTCTCCGGCGTGGTCGACATGGCCTCGGTGACTCCGGTGCTGGGCGTCATGCTCGGGCTCGCGGTCGGCATCGACTACTCGCTCTTCATCGTCAACCGGCACCGCAAGCAGCTGCTCGCCGGCGTGCCTGTGCGCGAATCCATCGGCCTCGCCACGGGCACCTCCGGCACCGCCGTCGTGTTCGCCGGAACGACCGTGATCGTCGCGCTGCTCGCCCTCAACGTGACGGGCGTCCCGTTCCTCGGCCTCATGGGCACGGTCGGCGCGGTGTGCGTCGCGGTGGCCGTGCTCGTCGCGATCACCCTCGCTCCCGCCATCCTCGGGCTGGTCGGCGATCGCCTGCTCAGCCGCCGCGCTCGCGCCACGGTCGGCCAGGAGCACGCGGCGGGCAAGCCCGTGAAGCGGATGTCGACCCTGCGCGCCGTCGTGACGACGCTCGTGAGCGTCGTCGCGCTGCTGATCATCGCGATCCCCGCCATGTCGATGCGCCTCGGTCTGCCGGACGGATCGAGCGAGCCGAGCGACTCCACCAGCTACCGCGCGTTCCAGACCGTGGACGAGCAGTTCGGCGAGGGGGCGAACGGTCCGCTGCTGGTCACCGCGACCCTCGACGACGCGGTCAGCGACGACGACCTGCTCTCCACGCAGGTCACGATCGCCCAGGCCATCGC
>JAQZBG010000029.1 GCA_029239165.1 Microbacterium sp.
GCCGACGAGCAGCCGGGGTGGGGCGACGACGCGCTCGCCCGCAACGTGGCCTCGTTCGCCGCACTCCCCCAGTACTTCGCGCCCGGCACCATCGCCTCGTACAGCAACGCCGGCATCCGGCTGCTGGGCCGGGTGATCGAGGAGGTCACGGGTGAGGCGTTCGAACGGGCCGTGCAGCGCATCGTCCTCGACCCGCTGGGCATGTCCGAGACGTTCTTCTTCCCGTGGGACGTGATCTCGCGCCCGCACGCCGTCGGCCATGTCCCCGACGCCGACGGCGCCATGACCACGTTCGCGCAGTGGCCGTCGACCCGCGACATGGGGCCGGAAGGGGGCGTCGTCTCGTCGGTGCGCGACCAGCTGACGTACGCCCGGTTCCAGCTGCGCGGCGAGTCCGACGGCCCCGCCCCCGTGAGCGAGGCGACGCGGCTCCTCATGCAGCAGCCCCACCTCGCCGCCGGTCCGCCCATCGACGCGATCGGCCTGCCCTGGCTGCTGACCCGGCACGGCTCGGCCCGCGTCGTGATGCACGGCGGGAACATCTCCGACACTCAGCTGAGCGAGTTCGTGCTCGCACCCGACGAGGGCCTCGCCGTCACCGTGCTGACCAACAGCGGCAGCGGGAAGGCACTCGGCACGACGATCGTCGACTGGTGCTTCTCACACCTGCGCGGGATCGAGAAGACGACCGAGGCCGCGGAGCTGCAACCGATCGAGGCCATCGACGCGGTGGTCGGCAGCTACGACGCCGGGCAGTGGCACTACGAGGTGACCCGTGTCGGCGATGCACTCGAGTTCGCGATGGTGCTGCGCGAAGACATCGCCGCCCTCGGCATCCCGCCGCGTCCGCCGCTGCGGTTGCGGGTGCGCGCGGACGGCGCCCTGATCACCGACGCCGACCAGCCCGTCGGGCGACTCCTCCCCGCGGCCGAGGGCGGCCCCGAGCTGCTCCACATCGGGCTGCGCGCGGTTCGCCGACGCTGACCCCGGGCTTCGTCCGGGCGAACCAAGGTCCGAGCAAGTCTCGTCGGCGGGCACCAACGGGTCGGCGGGGCACGCGAATAGTCTCGGCCCCATCGCCGTCGCCCCGAAATGCGACGACCCACTCGATGTAGAGGAGCGCACGTGTCCGACCTGAACGAAATCGGCAGCTGGGTGCGGGAGAACCTTCCCGCGATGCTGGCCGATGCGCACATCCCTGCGGCATCCGTCGCGATCCTGGCCGACGGAGAGATCTTCACCGCGGCCGCCGGAATCCTGAACCGCAACACCGGTGTCGAAGCCGACGTGGACTCGGTCTTCCAGATCGGCTCGATCACGAAGACCTGGACGGCGACGCTCATCATGCAGCTCGTCGATGAAGGCCTGCTCGACATCGACGCCCCGGTGCGCGACACCGTGCCCGAATTCGCGATCGGTGACGATGCCGCGGCGAACACGATCACGGCGAGGCAGCTGCTGAGCCACGTGAGCGGCTTCGAGGGCGACCTGTTCAACGACACCGGTGTCGGCGACGACGCCGTGGAGAAGTACCTCGCCACGATCGCCGATGCCCCGCAGCTCTTCGCCCCCGGCGAGCGCTTCTCCTACAACAACGCCGCGTTCGTCGTGCTCGGCCGCATCGTCGAAGTGCTCCGCGGCACGTCGTACGACCAGGCGCTGCGTACCCACCTCGCCGGCCCGCTGGGGCTGACGCACGTGGCCACCACGGCCTCCGAGGCGATCATGTTCCGCGCCGCCCTCGGCCACATCCCCGCGGAGAGCGGCGACGAGCCGGTTCCCGCGCCGGTCTGGAGCCTCGTGCGCTCCAACGCCCCGGCCGGATCGATGCTCGCCATGACGGCACGCGATCTGGTGAGCTACGCGCGCATGCATCTCGACGGCGGCGTGGCCCCCGACGGAACTCGCGTGCTGTCGGAGCAGAGCGTTCAGGCGATGCAGGAGCGGCAGGTCGAACTTCCCGAGCTCGGGCTGATGGGCGACGCCTGGGGCCTCGGCTGGGAGATCTTCGACTGGGAGGGCGGCCGCGTGATCGGCCACGACGGCGGCACGATCGGCCAGAACGCGTTCCTGCGGATGGTCCCTGCAGCGGGGGTCGCCGTGGCGGTCCTCACCAACGGCGGCCAGACCGTCGACGCGTACCACGCCATCACGTCCCGGGTGCTCGCCGCGCTGGCCGGAGTCACGATGCCCGCCCTGCCCTCGATCCCCGAGACTCCGGTCGAGGTCGACGTGGACCGCATCCTCGGCACGTATTCGTCCTCGGTCTCCGACTCGACGGTGCGACTCGACGACGATGGCCGCATCTGGCTCGACCGCACCATGAAGGGGATCTTCGCCGAGCTGGGCCCGGCACCGGAGCCCGTCGAACTCGTCGGATGGACGACGGACACGCTGCTCCCCCGCAAGCAGGAGCACGGCATCCGCATGCCGCACGCCTTCGTGGGCGACGACGGCAGCGGACGCGCACTGTACCTGCACACCGGACGCGCCGATCGCCGGGTCGACGCATGAGCACGGCGGCGATCGCGGAGATCTTCACGGATGCCGACGCCGCCGGGTTCCTGCATGCGCGGGAGATCGGCGTGGAGGGCGGCGCGGAGGTGAGCGTCGACGCCGACGAGCCCGTGGTGCTCGCCTCCGTGTTCAAGATCCTCGTGCTCACGGCGTACGTGCGCGCGGTCGCCGCCGGTGAGCTCGACCCGACCGAACGGACCACCGTGACGGCGCGCTACCGCATCGGCGGCGTGGGAACCGCAGGATTCGCGGACGACGTCGTGGCCAGCTGGCGCGACCTCGCGCTGAACATGATGACGATGAGCGACAACGCCGCCACCGATGTGATCTACCACCGGCTCGGCGCGGCTGCCGTGAACCGGGTGATCGGCGACCTGGGGTTGCAGCAGACGCGGCTCGTCGGATGCTGCGAAGACCTGTTCGCCTCGGTCGTCTCCGATCTGGGCGGCACGGCAGACAGCGATCTGGACGAGCTGCTCGAGAGTGCGACGCCCGCGCAGATCCTGGCCCTGGATGCCGTGCACCCGGTCCGGACCTCGCACTCCACGCCGCGCGATGTCACGACGCTGCTGAATGCGCTGTGGACCGACACCGCGGCACCGGCCGAGGCCTGCCGTCAGGCCAGGGACATCATGTCGCTGCAGATCTGGCCGCACCGGCTGACCTCGGGCTTCCCGGCCGGCGTCCGCATCGCGGCGAAGACCGGCACCCTCCCCACCTGGCGCAACGAGGCGGGAGTGGTGACCTATCCCGACGGTCGGCAGCATGCGGTGGCCGTCTTCACCCGCGCCGCATCCCTCACCGACAGGCAGCCTCTCGTGGACGCCTCGATCGGCCGGGCGGGCTTCGCCGCCATCGAGCACCTGCGCGCGATCTGACTCGATCCACCCACCCCCTGCACCATCCACCTGCACCATCCGAACACTGCACCATCCACCTGCACCATCCCGAACACTGCTGGAGGCTTTTGATGCGTTCTCGTACACCGCTGATCGCGCTGCTGGGCGTTGCGGCGCTCGCCCTGACATCCTGTGCCGCGAGCGCCCCTCCCGAAGGAGGCGAGAGCCCCGACGGCGTCCTCGCCGACGGCAAGACCTTCACCTCGGTGATCTCGACGGATCCGGGAAGCCTCGACCCGTTCGTCACCGTGATGTCCGTGGCGCGCTCGATCGATCGCTTCCTCTACGCCCGCCTCGTCGAGGTGATGGAGGACGGCAGCATCTCCTCCGGCCTCGCCGAGAAGTGGGAGGCGGACACGACCACCGCCACCTTCACTCTCCGCGACGACCTCAGCTGCGAAGACGGCACGCCCCTCACGGCGACCGACGTCGCGGCGAACATCAGCTACATCGGCGACCCCGCCAACGGCTCTCCCCTCGTCGGCCTCCAGGTGCAACCGGGGACGACCGCCGTCGGCGACGACGCAGCCGGAACCGTCACCGTCACCAGCGGACGTCCCGACTCGTTCCTGATCGAGAACATCGGCAGCATCTCGATCGTGTGCAGCACCGTGATGGGCGACCCCGACGCGCTCGCGAAGGGCGAGGGGTCGACAGGCATGTTCACCATGACCGAGATCGCCCCCAACAGCCAATACACGCTGACCCGCCGGGAGGACTTCACGTGGGGGCCCGACGGTTGGGACCCGAAGCAGAAGGGTCTGCCCGACACCGTGGTGTTCCGCGTCGTGCCGAACGAGACCACCGCGACCAACCTCCTGCTGTCCGGCGAGGTCAACTCCGCGCTGATCATCGGTCCCGACCGCGAGCGCGTGGAGGGCGCAGGACTCTTCCACACCGACCTCGAGACGCCAGGAGGCTCCTTCACCTTCAACCAGGCCGAAGGCCGTCCGACCGCGGATCAGGCGGTGCGCGAAGCCCTGATGCAGGCGGTCGACCTCGAGCAGATGCGCCAGGTGATCGGCAGCGGCAACGCCACCGTCCCCACCGGGCTCGTCACCATCTCCCCCAACCCGTGCCGCGCCGACACCGTCTCGGGACATCTCCCCGAGCTCGACATCGATGCGGCCGCCGCCGCACTCGACGAGGCCGGCTGGAAGGCCGGGTCGGATGGGGTGCGCGCGAAGGACGGTGAGACGCTCACCCTCCGGATGATCTACTCCTCCCAGCTCGGCGACGCCGGCAACGCCGCGGCCGAACTCGCCCAAGCGGCGTGGAAGGAGCTCGGAGTCGACATCAGCGTCACCGCCGTCGACTCGCCGACCCTCAGCGAAGTGCTCTTCTCGACCGGTGACTGGGACATCTCGGCCGCCCCGCTGACGGTCTCGCTGCCGAGCATGCTCGTGCCGTTCTACTCCGGTCCGACCGCCCCGGAAGGCACCAACTTCGCCTCGATCGACAACCCCGACTACACGGCCGCCGTGACCGCCGCCTCCGCGAAGGCCGGCAGCGAGGGCTGCGATGACTGGGCCGCAGCCGAGGTGTCGCTCTTCGAGACCACGAGTGTCGTCCCGTACGCGAACATCACCCGGTCGACCTTCGCGAGCAAGGCGACCTTCACCGAGGGCGACGGCATCGACCCGACGTCGATCCGCATGTACGAGTAGACCGAAGACCGGAGACAGCCGATGGCCAGCACCACCGCCACCGCCCCCGCAGAGCTCGTCGAGGCCAGGCGGGCAGCGCTCGGTCTCGACCAGCCGCTCATCGTGCAGTACTTCCGCTACATCGGCGGGCTCTTCACCGGCGACATGGGCACGTCGATGATCACCAGTCAGCCGGTGTCCGAGATCATCGCCACGCGACTCCCGGCGACCCTCCAGCTCGCCCTGCTCGCGGTGCTCCTCGTGCTGCTGGTCTCCGTCCCCGTCGGGGTGACGATGGCCGTCCTCACCCGCGGCGGACGACGACGCGGGCTCGAGCTGGCGTTCGCCACGGGATCGGTGATCCTCGCGGCGATCCCCGAGTTCCTCCTCGCGGTCGGCCTGGTCTACGTGTTCGCGGTCTCCCTCGGCTGGTTCCCCGTCGCCGGGAACACAGCCCCGTTCTCGCTGGTCCTCCCCGTGATCGCCCTCGCCGTCGGGCCGATCGCCGTGTTCTCGCGCATCATCCGCGTCGAGGTCCTCTCGGTGCTCGGTCAGGACTTCATCCGCACCGCCCGCGCCAAGCGTCTCGCGCCGCACCGCATCTACTCCCGCCACGCACTCCCGAACGCCATGACGGCGACCCTCACCCTCACCGGCCTGCTCCTGACCGGCATGGTCGCGGGCACCGTGCTGGTCGAGAACGTGTTCGCCTGGCCGGGCCTGGGCACCATGATCGTGCAGTCGATCCTCACCAAGGACTACTCGGTCGTGCAGGGCATCGTCCTCGTCTACGGGATCGGGGTGCTCGTCGTGAACCTCGTGATCGACGTGATCCTCGCCCTCCTCGACCCTCGATCCACCATCCGGGAGGCATGATGTCCGCACGTACGACATGGTCCGGCATCGTCCGTTCGCCATTGGGGATCACGGCTCTCGCTCTCGTGCTCCTGGTCACCCTCGCCGCGATCTTCGCGCCGATCATCTGGGGCGCGCAGGCCGAGCAGGTCAACCCGACCGAGATCACGCAGGGACCGAGCGCCGCGCACCTGCTCGGCACCGACACGCTCGGACGCGATGTGCTCGCCCGCGTGCTGGTCGCGACCCGGCTCTCCGTGGTGCTCGCCGTGATCGCCGTGATCATCGGGGTCATCGCCGGAACGCTGCTCGGCACCGCGCCCTCGGTGCTCCCGCGCTGGCTCGGCCGCCCGATCGTCGGCTTCGTGAACATCGCGGTCGCCTTCCCCGGACTGCTGCTGGCGCTGTTCTTCGCCGTCATCTTCGGCGTCGGCTCCACCGGTGCCGTGCTCGCGATCGGCTTCGCGATGGCGCCGCAGTTCGCCCGGCTCACGCAGACCCTCTCTGCCGCGATCGCGGGCCGCGACTTCATCGCCGCCGCACGGGTGGCCGGTGTCTCGCGCCTGCGCATCCTCATCCGGCACATCCTGCCGAACGTCGGCGAACCGCTCATCGTGAACGCGACCGTGGCGGCCGGCTCCGCCCTGCTCGCCTTCGCCGGCCTGTCGTTCCTCGGCCTGGGCGTGCAGGTCCCCGAGTACGACTGGGGCCGCCTGCTCGGCGAGGGCCTGAACCGCATCTACCTCAACCCGGCGGCCGCGCTCGGACCGGCCGTGGCCGTGGTGATCGCCGGGCTCGCCTTCAACCTCCTCGGCGAGACCGCCGCGGCGGCGCTCGGCGGTCGGTCCGCGAGGCGCCGCCGCCCCCTCCCCTCGATCGCGCGTCCCGGCGCGGCTCGGCCCGCGCAGGTCGACGGCGACGAAGTGGTGCTCCTCGTCGACGACCTGCGCGTCTCCTTCCCCACCCCGGCCGGATGGGTCACCCCGGTGCGCGGCGTCTCGTTCACGGTGTCGCGCGGAGAGGCCATCGGAGTGGTCGGGGAATCCGGATCGGGAAAGAGCCTCACCGCCCTCGCCGCCGCCCGGCTCATCGAGCGTCCGGGGAACGTCGACGCCGCACGACTGGAGTTCTGCGGCACCCCGCTGCTGACGACATCGGACCGTGCGGTGCGGAGCCTGCTCGGCACCTCGCTGGCGATGGTCTTCCAGGACCCGATGACGTCGTTCAACCCGACCAGGCGGATCGGTTCACAGCTCGCCGAGGCCGCATCCGAGCATCAGGACATCAGCCGGAAGCAGGCGATGGACCGGGCGATCGAGCGCCTGCAGTCGGTGCGGGTCCCCGCCGCGGCACGACGCGCCGGCCAGTACCCGCACGAGTTCTCCGGCGGCATGCGGCAGCGGGCGATGATCGCCATGGGCCTCATGAACCATCCGCGCCTGATCATCGCGGACGAGCCGACCACGGCCCTGGACGTGACGGTGCAGCGGCAGGTGCTGCAGCTGCTGGCCGGGGTCCGCCGCGACACCGACGCCGCGATCCTGCTCATCAGCCACGACATCGCCGTGGTCGCACAGACCTGCGATCGCGTGCTGGTGATGTACGCCGGCCGCATCGTGGAGGACCTGCCCGCAGCGACCCTCCACACCGACGCCCGGCACCCGTACACCCGGGCGCTGCTCGAGGTCGTGCCGGAGCTCGACGCCGACCGCAGCGAGGCGCTGAAGATGATCCCGGGTCGCCCTCCGGCGCCGGGCGCGTTCCCGACCGGCTGCGCGTTCGCCGCCCGGTGCCCGCTCGCCACCGACCTCTGCCGGGAGAGCGACCCGGAGCTGGTGGCGGATGCCGAGGGACACCGGGTCGCGTGCTGGCATCCGGTCAACGGCGAGGCGGCCGTCCCGGTGGCGATCGCCACGGCCGCGGAAGAGGAAGAGACGGTGCTGCGATGAGCGAACTGCGCTTCGATCGGGTCAGCGTGCGCTACGGCACGCATCGCACAGGCCTCACGGCGGTCGACGATGTGAGCCTCACGGTCCCCTCCGGCTCCGTCGTGGGACTCGTGGGCGAATCCGGTTCCGGCAAGTCGACGCTCGCCCGCGCCGCGATCGGCCTCGCCCCCATCAGCGAGGGCGCGATCACCCTCGACGGTGTGGATGTGCGCAGCTTCCGTCGCCGTCGCCCGATCCAGATGGTGTTCCAGGACCCGTTCTCCTCGCTCGACCCGCGCATGACGATCGGCGAGTCCATCGCCGAGGCGCTCCCCCGCGGCATCCGCGGAGCCGCAGCCCGCCGCACCGAGGTCGCCCGTCTGCTCGACCTCGTGAGCCTCGATGCCGACCGCGCGCAGTCGCTCCCCTCGGCACTCTCGGGCGGCCAGCGTCAGCGCATCGCCCTCGCCAGGGCCCTCGCCGCCCGGCCCGAGGTCGTGATCGCCGACGAGATCACCTCGGCGCTCGACGTGTCGGTGCAGGGCTCCGTCCTGAACCTCGTCCGGGAGCTCCGTGCCGAGCTCGACCTGACACTGCTGTTCATCTCGCACAACCTGTCGGTCGTGCGGTACCTGAGCGACCACATCGCGGTGATGTATCTCGGCCGCATCGTCGAGGTCGGACCGACGGAACAGGTGCTCGCCGACCCGCAGCACCCGTACACACGGGACCTGCTCCAGGCAGCGCCGACCCGGCACGGGAACCTGCTGGCCGTCGACCCGCTCGCGCCCGTCGACGTGGAGCCGGCCGACCCGCACGCACCGCCCAGCGGATGCCGCTTCCACCCGCGGTGCCCCATCGGCCCCGCGGCCCGTCCCGACCGGCAGATCTGCGTGATCTCGGAGCCTCAGCTTCCCCCGGGTACGGCGGGCGCCGCCTGTCATTTCGCGGGGCTGCCGGCGGATGCGCCGCACGGAACTGTGCCCATCTCCCAAAGCATCCCCCTGGTTTCGGCCGCGACCACAACACCCACCCCGCTCTCAGCGGACACAGTGAACTGACCATCCGATTGGAGCTCCCATGAACCGTGTCACCGTCGACGACCTGCTCGCCGTCCGCACCCCCGAGCAACCGGCACTGTCCCCCGACGGGGCCCGCATCGCCTTCGTGCTGCGGACCACGGACCGCGACGGCGACCGCGACACGCGCGCCCTGTGGCAGGTGCCGACCAGCGGGGGTGAGCCCGCCCCGCTCACTCATGCGACGGCCGACTCGACCCCGGTCTGGAGCCCCGACGGATCGCAGCTGGCGTTCCTGCGCGCGCAAGACGGCCCGGCCCAGATCTGGCTGCTCCCGGCCGGCGGGGGCGAGGCCCGCGGCCTCACGACCCTCCCGCTCGGCGCAGGCACACCGACCTGGAGCCCGGACGGGTCGCGCATCGCCTTCGCCGCCCCCGTCGACAGCGCGGCGCTCCCCGGTGAGACCGCAGACACGATCCTCGCGCGACGCTCAGCGCCCGCCTCGACCGACCGGTTGGGCTACAAGGCGGACGGTGCGGGGAACCTCGGCACCCTCGTGCAGCAGCTGCACGTCCTCGACGTCGACTCGGGGAAGGTCACGGTGCTGACCCACGGGCGCTCCCACGCCTCCGACCCGTTCTGGTCGCCGGACGGTACGCGGATCGCCTATTCCGCGAGCGTCGAGGACGACGCGGATCTGACGATGCGGATCCCCGTGTTCGTGCGCTCCTCCACCGACCCGAACAGCGAGGCCGTGCAGGTGAGCGCCGCCGATGTGCAGGCGACGGCCGTGGGCTGGACGCCGGACGGCCGCCACATCATCGCGGCCGGACGCACCGACACGGAGGTCGGCAACGCGGACCTCCTGCTGTTCCCGGTCGACGGCGGCGAACCGCAGAGCATCACGGGCAGCCTCGATCGCAACGTCATGCCGGGCGGCCCCGGCTACCCCGGCGGGATGCCGCAGTTCGCGGAGAACGGCGAGATCGTGTTCTGCCTGCGCGACAACGGCTACACGCACGTGTACCGCGTGGCGCAGGACGGCTCGGGCGCCAGGGCGCTCGTGGACGGCACCGCGAACGTGTCCGGGCTGTCGGTGGCGGCATCCTCCGCGGCGATCGTGCTCGCCACGCCGGAGTCGTTCGGCGACGTCGCGTTCCTGGACCTCGCCGACGGCACGACGCGGGTGCTCACCGAGTACGGCACGCCCGACCTCGACCTCGTCGTCGCCGAGGAGCGTCGCTTCACGATCTCCGACGGGACGGTCGTCACGGGATGGCTGCGCCGTGATCCCGAGGCGAGGGGCCCGCAGCCGCTGCTGCTCGACATCCACGGCGGTCCGCACAACTCCTCCAACGGAGCGGCCGACCTCACCCACCCCTACCACCAGGTGCTCGCGCGCCGCGGCTGGACGATCCTCACCCTCAACCCGCGCGGCAGCGACGGCTACGGCGACGCGTTCTTCTCCGCGGTGTCCGGCGGATGGGGCGTCAACGACGCGAACGACTTCCTCGAGCCGCTCGACCAGCTCGTGGCCGAGGGCATCGCGGATCCGGCCCGCCTCACCGTCACCGGCTACAGCTACGGCGGCTACATGACCTGTTTCCTCACCTCCCGCGACGACCGTTTCGCCGCGGCCGTGGCCGGAGGAGTGGTCACCGACCTCTTCTCGATGGGCGGCACGTCCGACTTCGGTCACTACCTGTCGTCGAAGGAGAACGGCGGCCTCCCCTGGCGCGACGAGGAGCGCCTCTCGGCGCAGTCCCCGTACACGCAGGTCGACCGCGTCACGACGCCCACGCTGATCCTGCACGGCGCGGCGGACGATCGCTGCCCCGTCGGTCAGGCGGAGCAGTGGTTCGCGGCGCTGCGCGAGCGGGACGTGCCCACACGGCTCGTGCTCTACCCCGGTGGGTCGCACCTGTTCCCGCTCTCCGGCACCCCCTCGCACCGGGCCGACTTCTCGCAGCGCATCATCGACTGGGTGGAGCAGTACGCGCCGCCCGCGGGGAAGCCCGTGCGTGCCCGCCTGGACGCGCGGCACTGGCAGCAGCGGCTGAGCGCTCTCGCGGAGGCGCACAAGGTCCCCGGCGCGACGCTCGGCATCCTGCGTCTCGGCGAGGAGCCGGTATATGCGCATCACGGCATACTCAACGTGCGGACGGGCATCGAGACCACCGATGACTCGGTGTTCCAGATCGGTTCGATGGGCAAGGTGTGGACGGCGTCGGTCATCATGCGGCTGGTCGACGAGGGCACGCTCGACCTCGACGCCCCCATCGTCGACTACGTCCCGGAGTTCGCCTCGTCCGATCCCGAGGTCACCCGCACGGTGACCATGCGCCACCTGCTCAGCCACACCAGCGGGATCGACGGCGACGTGTTCACCGACACCGGCCGCGGCGACGACACCCTCGAGAAGTACGTGGCCCTGCTCGACGGCGTCGCGCAGAATCACCCGCTCGGGGCGACGATGTCGTACTGCAACTCGGGCTTCGTGCTCGCGGGGCGCGTGATCGAGAAGATCACCGGCACGACCTGGGATCAGGCCATGCGAGATCTGCTGTTCACCCCGCTCGGGCTCACCCACTCCTCCACCCTTCCGGAGGAGGCGATCATGTTCCGCGCCGCGAGCGGGCACACGCTGGTCGGCGACGACGGCCCCGAGCTCGCCCCGGCCTGGATGCTGCCGCGCTCGATGGGCCCCGCCGGCCTCATCAACTCCACGACGGCGGACATCCTCGCCTTCGCCCGCATGCACCTCACCGGCGGACTCGCCGCCGACGGCACGCGCGTGCTCTCGGAGGAGAGCGTGACCCGCATGCAGCAGCACGAGGTCGACGTCCCCGACCCCTACTCCCTCGGCGACAGCTGGGGCATCGGCTGGATCCTGTTCGACTGGGACGGCCGCAAGCTCATCGGCCACGACGGCAACACGATCGGCCAGTCGTCGTTCCTGCGCATCCTCCTGGATGAGGGCGTCGCGGTGACCCTGCTGAGCAACGGCGGCAACACGCGCGACCTCTACGACGCCCTCTTCGGGGAGATCTACGCCGAGCTCGCCGACCTCACGATCCCGGCAGGTCTCGTGCCGCCGGAGGAGCCCTTCACGGACGACTTCTCCGAGTTCGAGGGCGTCTACGACCGCTCGGGCGTACGCACCGAGATCTTCCGCGACGAGGACGGCCTGCGCATGCGTACGACTCTCAACGGACCACTCGCCGCGATGCTCCCCGACCCGGTGCAGGAGCATCCCCTGGTGCCCGTCCGCCGCGGCGAGTTCGTGATGCGGCCCGAGGGCGAGCAGGCCTGGCACGCCGTGGTGTTCTACTCCCTGCCCAGTGGCGAGCGCTACCTGCACCACGGCGTCCGCGCGGCGCCGAAGGTGTCGTGATGACCGTGCAGGCGGACGTGGACCTCGACCTGGTCCTCGCCGACATCGAGACCCTCGTCTCCTGCGAATCGCCGTCCGACGACCTCGACGCCGTAGCCCGCAGCGCCGATGTCGTCGCCGCCCTCGGCGAGCGCCTGCTGGGCGTCGCACCGGAGCGCATCGTGATCGACGGGCGCTCCCATCTGCGGTGGCGGTTCGGAGATCCCGTGGTGCTGCTCCTCGGACACCACGACACGGTGTGGCCGCTCGGCTCGCTGCGGCGGCTTCCGTTCCGCATCGACGACGGCATCCTCCGCGGCCCCGGCTGCTTCGATATGAAGACCGGTGTCGTGATGGCCCTGCACGCCGTCGCCGCGCTGCCAGAGCGGACGGGCATCAGCATCCTCATCACGGGCGACGAGGAGCTCGGTTCGCCGAGTTCTCGCGAGCTGATCGAGCAGGAGGCGCTCGGCTGCGCGGCGGCGCTCGTGCTCGAGGCAGCGGCAGACGGCGGTGCCGTGAAGGTCGCGCGCAAGGGCGTGTCGCTGTACCGGATGCACATCGCCGGCCGAGCAGCGCACGCAGGCCTGGAGCCGGAACGCGGAGTGAACGCCGCGATCGAAGCCGCGCACGTCCTCCTGGCGGTCGCCGAGCTCGGCGACGCGGGGGCAGGCACGAGCGTCACGCCCACGCTTCTGCACGCCGGCAGCACGACCAACACGGTGCCGTCCGCGGCGGAGTTCGCGGTGGACGTGCGCGTCCGCACGGTCGCGGAGCAGGATCGGGTGGATGCGGCTCTCCGCGCCCTCCCCGCCACTCTCCCCGGCGCCACGGTGCGCGTGGAGGGTGGCCCCAACCGTCGACCGATGGAGCCCGAGATCTCCGCGGATCTGTTCCGCACCGCCGTGGCCATCGCCGAGGAAGCCGGGCTGACACCGTTCGAGGGGGTCGCTGTGGGCGGAGCGTCCGACGGCAACTTCACCGCCGCGCTCGGGGTGCCGACACTCGACGGCCTCGGCGCGGTGGGTGGCGGAGCGCACGCCGACGATGAGCATGTCGTCGTCGCGATGATCCCGGAGCGGCTCCGGCTGCTGCAGGGTCTGATCTCCGGAGTCAGGGCATGAGCATGACGGATGCGGCCGCTTTCCGCGCCTCGGCGGAGGAGGCTGCCGACGCGGCGAGTGCGGCCGCCTCGAAGGCAGGGGTGGAGATCCGGCTGCTCACGGATGTGACCGACTTCGCCAGGGTCGCCGAGCTGTTCCAGAGCATCTGGACCAAGCAGGGCGAGACCTCCCCCGTGAACGTCGAGACGCTGCGCGCGCTCTCCAAGGCCGGCAGCTACGTGGGCGGAGCGTTCGAGCACGACGAGCTCGTCGGCGCGTGCTTCGGCTTCTTCGCGGCCCCGGACCAGCGGGCACTGCACAGTCACATCGCCGGTGTCTCGGCACGGATGCGCGGGCGCAGCGTCGGCTTCGCTCTCAAGGTGCATCAGCGCGCCTGGGCGCTGCAGGAGGGACTCGACGAGATCTCCTGGACGTTCGATCCGCTGATCAGCCGCAACGCGCACTTCAACCTCGTGAAGCTGGCCGCGACACCGACCTCGTACCACCGCAACTTCTACGGGCACATGGCTGATGCGCTCAACGGCGCGGACGACACCGACCGCATGCTCGTCACCTGGTACGTGCGGGACCCCCGGGTCGTCGCCGCCTGCCACGGGGACCCCGCGCCGGCGAGCGCACACGACGGCGCGCCGTGGCTCAGCGTCGGCGAGGACCTCGGGCCGCTCCGCCATGCCACGGATGCCCGACTCGTCCGCGTGGCGTTGCCGCGTGACATCGAATCCCTGCGGCTCGCCGAGCCCGCTCGCGCGACCGCGTGGCGTCTGGCGCTGCGGGAGACGCTCGGATCTGCACTGGAGGGCGGAGGGCGCGTGCTCTCGTTCGACCGCTCCGGCGCGTACACCATCGACAGAGGAGAACAGGGATGAAGCTCACCGGATTCGAGCTGCGTGTGATCGAGATGCCGCTGGTGTCGCCGTTCCGGACGTCGTTCGGCGTGCAGACCGTGCGCGAGGCGCTGATCGTTCGAGCCGTCACGGACGAAGCCGAGGGCTGGGGCGAGGGCGTCGCGATGAGCGACCCGCTCTACTCGTCCGAATACGTGGAGGCGAGCGTCGATGTCATCACCCGGTTCCTGCTGCCGGCGCTCGCGCAGGTGAAGGACCTGGATGCCGGCGGCGTGGCTCCTGCGCTCGCGAAGTTCAAGGGGCACCGCATGTCGAAGGCGGCCGTCGAGCTGGCGCTCCTCGACGCCGAGCTTCGGGCGACGGGCGTACCGCTCTCGCGCGAGCTGGGTGCCGTGCGCGACCGGGTCGACTGCGGCGTCTCCGTCGGCATCATGGACTCGATCCCCCAGCTGCTGGATGCGGTCGACGGCTACCTCGACGAGGGGTACGTGCGCATCAAGCTGAAGATCGAACCGGGCTGGGACATCGATCCGGTCCGTGCCGTGCGTGAGCGGTTCGGCGACGACGTGCTGCTGCAGGTCGATGCGAACACCGCCTACCACCGCGGCGACGCGCGGCACCTCGCCAAGCTCGACCCGTTCGATCTGCTCTTGATCGAGCAGCCGCTCGACGAGGAGGATCTGCTCGGCCACGCGCAGCTCGCGAAGGCGATCACGACCCCCGTCTGCCTCGACGAGTCGATCGTGTCGGCGCGCGCCGCAGCAGATGCCATCGCGCTCGGTGCGTGCTCGATCGTGAACATCAAGCCGGGTCGCGTCGGCGGCTACCTCGAGGCCCGTCGCATCCACGACGTGTGCGTGGCGAACGACATCCCGGTGTGGTGCGGCGGGATGCTGGAGACCGGGATCGGCCGGGCGGCGAACGTCGCGCTCGCGGCGCTTCCCGGATTCACCCTCCCCGGCGACACCTCGGGATCCGGGCGCTACTACTCGCAGGACATCACGGAGCCGTTCGTCGTCGAGGACGGCACGCTCACGGTCCCGACGGGGCCCGGCATCGGCGTGACTCCGGATGCCGATGCGCTGGATGCCGTGACGGTGCGCACGGAGTGGGTCACCTTCTGAGCTGATGCCACAGGGGCACGGCGAGCCTGTCGAGTCCGACCAAGAGTCGATACGATTTCGTCGTGCCCCACAGCTCCGCGACCAGTGGTCGCCCCCTAGCCTGGGCCCTGTGCTCATGTCCGTGACGACAAGGCCCCGCGCCAGCCTCGGCCGGGTCATCGAAGACCTCGGCAACACCCTGCTCGAGGTGGTCAGCGGCGCGGCCGACGACGACGCCGAGATCGAGACCGTCGTCATCCACGACGTCCTCGACGACGCGATGCCGATGCGCGGGGCGCTCGTCCTCGGGGTCGGCCTGAGCGATCCCGACGAGATCGCGGAGCTGCTCCGGATCCTCGCCGCCCAGCAGGCCTGCGCTCTGGTGCTGCGGGCACCGGTGCGTGCCGAGCAGCCGGTGCGCGAGGCAGCCGAGGCGACCGGCATCCCCGTCCTCGCCCTCACCCGCGGGGCGTCCTGGGCGCAGCTGGCGGCGATGCTGCGCTCGTTGATCGCGGAGGGCGACGTCGGCGAGCAGGGTGCGACCACTCTCGGCGGCATGCCGTCGGGCGATCTGTTCGCGCTCGCCAACGCGATCGCGACCCTGCTGAACGCTCCCGTGACGATCGAGGACCGGAATTCCCGGGTCGTCGCCTTCTCCGGTCGGCAGCACGAGGCGGATCCCGCCCGCATCGAGACCGTGCTCGGTCGGCAGGTGCCGGAGCGGTTCGCCCGCCAGCTCGAGGAGCGCGGCGTGTTCCAGGAGCTGTACCGCAGCCTGGACCCGATCGATGTCGTGCCCGTGCACAACACCGAGGGGCTGCCCTCCTTCCCCCGCGTCGCCTTGGCCGTCCGCGCCGGAGACGAGATCCTCGGCTCCATCTGGGCGGCGGTGAAGGAGCCGCTCTCCCCCGATCGCGTGCGGGCGCTCAAGGATTCCGCCGGCCTCGTCGCCCTGCACATGCTTCGGCTGCGCGCCGGCGCCGACGTCGAACGACGGCTCCGGGCAGACCTGCTCGCCACGATCCTCGAAGGCGGACCGGGAGCAGCGGATGCCACCGCCCGGCTGCGTCTGAGCGATCATCGCTGCGTCGTGCTCGCACTGTCGGCGGCGGAGGAGACCGACGACGAACCGTCCGCCGGCGCCCGCGGCGTGGCCGAGCGGCAGCGGATCGCCGACGCCTTCGCCGTGCACCTCGGCGCCGTCTACCTGCGATCCGCCGTCGCGGTGATCGGCGACGTGGTCTACGCCGTGGTCGGCATCCGTCCGGAGCCCTCGGATGCCGGGGCCGGCCCCGAGCACCCCGACGCGGACAGCCGTGCCGCCCGCGTGGCGACCGACTTCCTGGGCCGCCTCGGCGCAGCGAGCGAGATCCGCATCGGCGTCGGCACCGTCGCGGAGGACGCGGCCGGCATCCCCGCGTCGCGCGCGAATGCCGACCGGGCCCTCCGGGTGGTCCGCCAGTCACCGTCCCACGAGCCGGTCGCCCGGTTCACGGCGGTGCAGATGGAGGCCCTGCTGGTCGAGCTCGGGGATCTCGTCCGCTCGCGCGGCGACCAGCCCACCGGTCCCGTCGCCCGACTCCTGGCGCAGGACCGGGAGAAGGGCACGCACCTCGTCGAGACGCTGCGGGCCTGGCTCGACGCGTTCGGCGATGTGGCCGTGGCCGCCGCGCGCGTCTACACGCACCCCAACACGTTCCGCTATCGGCTGCGCCGGCTGTCGGAGATCAGCGGACTCGATCTGACCGACCCCGAGGCCCGGTTCTCCGCCATGGTGCAGCTGCGGCTGCTCCTCCCCCGCGACTGAGGCTCGTGGCCCGTCGTCGTCGCCACCCGGCGTATGCGGCTTGTGGCCTTCCGTCGAGTGCGCGTGATGCCCGCTCGTGGCCGACATCCTGCGTATCTGACAGATATCTCACCACGAGATACGCAATCAGACCATAGAGTGATTTCTGATTGATCGATCCGATCAATGAGAGTGACTCCACGAAGGTGACGGTGATCGAAATGGCCAACCTCGACGAGACCGACCGCAGGATCCTCACGGTGCTCGACGGCGATCCGCGTCGCCCGGTGGCCCTGATCGCCCAGGATCTCGGCCTCGCCCGCGGCACCGTGCATGCCCGGCTCGACCGCCTGGAATCGGGCGGATACCTGCGCGCCCACAGCGCGCGCATCCTCCCGCAGGCGCTGGGTCGCGGGGTCGCGGCCTCGATCCTGGTCGAGCTCGACCAGCACCAGATCACCGCCGCGATCGAGGCGCTCAGCCGCGTGCCGGAGGTGCTGGAGTGCTTCGCCCCCGCGGGCGACACCGACCTGCTGCTGCGTGTCGTCGCGAAGGACCCCGACGACCTCTACCGGGTGGCCGAGGTCGTGCGGCTGTGCCCCGGCATCCTCCGCACCTCGACGAGCCTGTTCCTCCGCGAGGTCATCCCCTACCGGGTGAGCGCGCTCCTGCAGGCCGACGAGCGGCCGGGCATCAGCCGATGATCCGCGCGCCCGGCACGGGACCGTGCACGTGCAGCGGATCGAGGCCGATCTCCCGGAGGGAGGACTGCACGTCCTGCGCCGTCTCCGGGTCAGGACAGAGCAGCGCGACCGTGGGCCCTGACCCCGACACGATGCCCTGCAGCGCACCGGCCGCGACACCCTGACGGATGGTCTCTGCGAGGTCGGGGCGCTCGAACAGCGCGGCGGCCTGCAGATCGTTGAAGAGCGTCTCGGCGAGCTGTGCCGGGTCCCCCGTGCGCAGCGCCTGCAGAACGGGGATCGGCACGTCCAGCGACAGCGGCGGGTCGTCGGCGAGCGCGCCCTCCTCCTCGCGCAGGATGTCGAGGCGCTCGTACACCACGGGCGTCGAGAGGCCATCGTCGCTCGGCACCAGGATCCAGTCGAACCGTCCGCGCGCGAGCGCCGGGTTGAGCTGGTCCCCCCGGCCGGTGCCGACCGCCGTGCCGCCGTGCAGGGCGAACGGCACGTCGGCCCCGAGTCGGGCGGCGAGGTCGTGCATCCGCGCCGGAGACAGTCCCGTGCCCCACAGTGCGTCGCAGGCGACCAGAGCGGCGGCGGCATCCGCCGATCCCCCGCCCATCCCCCCGGCGACGGGAACGCTCTTGCGGATCTCGAGGGCGACTCCGCCCCGGTGATCCACCGCGAGCGCGAGCAGCTTGGCGGCGCGCATCGCGAGGTTGCGGTCGTCGAGCGGCACCGAGCCGATGTCCTCCACCCCGGAGACCGTGACCGAGAAGTCGTCGGCGGGACGGGCGATCACGTCTTCGTACAGCGAGACCGCCTGGAAGACCGTCGCCAGCGCGTGGTAGCCGTCTTCGTGCCGGCCGCCGACCCCGAGGTAGACGTTGATCTTCCCCGGGGCGCGCACGTGCACGGAGTCGGTGAACGCGGCGTGGCTCATGATCGGGTCACAGCTCCGAAGACTTCGCCCACAGGTTCACGTCGATCGCGCCGGCGAGCTCGTCGATGCGGGTCAACTCCTCCGCCGTGAAGTCCGGTCCGTCCACCGCGGCGATGTTCTCATCGAGCTGCTCCGGGCGCGAGGCCCCGATCAGTGCGGAGGCGACCACGGGGTTGCGCAGCGTCCACTGCAGCGCGAGCTGCGCGAGCGACTGCCCGCGGCCCTGCGCCACCTCGTTCAGCGACCGCAGCGTCTGCACGGCCTCGTCGGTGAGCCGACCATCCGGCAGCGAGCCGCGCTTCTGGGCCCGCTCGGCCGTGCCGTCGCCGAGGTACTTGTCGGTGAGCAGCCCCTGCGCGAGCGGGGTGAACGCGATCGCGCCGAGTCCAGACTGCTCGAGGGTGTCGGTCAGGCCGTCTTCGACCCAGCGGTTCAGGATCGAGTACGCCGGCTGGTGGATGACGAGCGGCGTACGGAGCTCTTTCGCGACGTAGAGCGCCTTCCCCTGGCGCACGAGCGTGTCGAGCGCGCCGACGGTCTCCTCGATCGGGGTGACCGGGTCGACGCGGTGCGAGTAGAAGATGTCGACGTAGTCCAGGCCCATACGGGTCAGCGACTGCTCGGCGCTCGCGAGGATGTACTTGCGGCTGGCGAAGTCGCCGTAGGGGCCGGGCCACATGTCCCAACCGGCCTTCGACGAGATGATCAGTTCGTCGCGGTACGGGCGCAGGTCCTCGGCGAAGATGCGGCCGAAGTTCTTTTCGGCGGAGCCGTAGGGCGGGCCGTAGTTGTTCGCCAGGTCGAAGTGCGTGATGCCGCGGTCGAACGCGTGGCGCAGCAGCGCGCGCTGGTTGTCGAGC
>JAQZBG010000405.1 GCA_029239165.1 Microbacterium sp.
ATCGGCGTGCTCGCCGCGCGGCTCCCCGGATCCACGGATATGCGACTGCTGCTCGGCACGGGGGTGCTCGGCGGCTTCACGACGTACAGCGCGTTCATGACGGGGAGCGTGGAGCTGTGGACGGATGCTCCGCTGCTCGCGTTCGCCTACGCCGCGGGCAGTCTCGTGCTCGGCCTCGGCGCCGCGGCACTCGGGCTTCGCATCGCCCGTCCGCACCGGGGAGCGACGGCGTGAGCCCGCTGCTGTTCATCGGCGCCGCGCTCGCCGGGGGAGTCGGCGCCGTGCTGCGGTACGTCGTCGATCTCGGCGTCGCGCGGCTGGCCGGTCGACGATTCCCGTGGGGCATCCTGCTGGTGAACCTCTCCGGATCCTTCGCACTGGGCGTCGTGACGACGGCACTGCCGGATGCCGCGTTCCTCCTCGGTGCCGGCCTGCTCGGCGGCTACACGACCTTCAGCACGGCGATGCTCGACACCGTCGCGCTGTGGCGTGACGGCAAGCGCCCGGCATCCGTCTTCAACGCCGTCGGGATGCTGTTGCTCGGCCTGCTCGCTGCGGTCCTCGGTCTGGCTGTCGGCGGCCTCTTCTGACCGCTCCCAGCGTCCTCACAATCCGGGAATGTACAGATGTACATGTACGGATGTCCAGGGGGTTCGGATGGGTGATGGGTCGCGTCGTCGACGTGACCCTGAAGCGCGCCGTCGCGAGATCGTGACCGCCGCTGCGGAACTCATCGTCGAGGTGGGTGCCGAGGCCGTCACGCACCGCAAGGTCGCCGCCCGCGCGGGCGTTCCCCTCGGCGCGACCACCCAGTACTTCGACACCCTCGACGACCTCCGCTCCGCCGCCTTCCGGGCGCTCGCTGAGGAAGTGGATGCGCGCCTCGACGGCGTCCGGCAGACCATCGCCGACCGTGGATCCAGCCCTGCGGTGATCGCCGCGCTCGTGTTCGAGAGCCTCGAAGACCATCACGCCGTCCAGGCCGACCGTGCCGTGGTCACCGCGGCGGTGCACGACCCCCGTCTGCGCGAGCTCGCGCGCCATCTCTCCGATCGGCTCGTCGAACTTCTCGAGCCGACCTATGGCGAAGACCGCGCCCGAGCGGCGATGATCTTCATCGACGGCGTCATGTGGAGCATGCAGATCCGCGACGCCCGTCTCGAACAGTCCTTCATCGAGACCGCACTGGCGCGGATCCTCGGAGATTCCGTCTCCACTCCCTCCGCAGCGACAGCCACACCCTGACACCGAGGAAACCGCCTTGTCGAAACTCGCCATCCTGAGCCTCAAGAACCGCGCGCTCATCGCCCTGATCACCATCGTCGCGGCGGTGTTCGGCGGGCTCGCGCTCACCAACCTCAAGCAGGAGCTGATCCCCTCGCTCGAGCTGCCGGCGCTCGTCGTGATGACGACGTACCCCGGCGCCTCGCCCGAGGTGGTCGAGAACGACGTGTCGACGCCGATCGAGTCGGCGATCCAGGGCGTGCCGGGGTTGGAGTCGACCACGGCCACCAGCACCACGAATGCGTCGATCGTGCAGGCGATGTTCGCCTACGGCACGAACCTCGCCACCGCTGAGCAGAAGATCCAGCAGTCGATCAACCGCGTCTCCTCGCAGCTGCCGGAGGACGTGAGCCCGCAGGTGCTGTCCGTGTCGATCGACGACTTCCCGGTGATCCAGGTCGCTGTCACCGGATTCGAGGATGCCGACAACGCGCAGGCCGAGCTCGAATCCGTCGCGATCCCCGAACTCGAAGATGTCGACGGAGTCAACGCGGCCGAGATCGTCGGCGGGGTCGGGCAGCGGATCACCATCACACCGGACCCCGCCAAACTGGCGGCAGCGGGCCAGAGCACCCAGGCGATCAGCTCGGCCCTGGAACAGAACGGCACGCTCTTCCCCGGCGGCGACATCACCGAGGACGGCCAGACGCTCACGGTGCAGACCGGCGCGAAGATCACCACGGTCGACGAGATCGCGGCACTCCCGTTGGTCGGCACCACACTGACCATCGGCGAGGTCGCCACGGTCGTGCAGGAATCCGACCCGGTGACCTCGATCTCGCGGGTCGACGGCGAGGACGCCCTCTCGATCTCGATCACGAAGCTGCCCGCCGCGAACACTGTGGAGGTGTCGAACGGCGTGATCGCCGCGCTCGACACGATCAGCGAAGCGTTCCCGGACGCCGAGTTCACGATCATCTTCGACCAGGCGCCGTTCATCGTGCAGTCGATCGAGACGCTCGCGACCGAGGGACTGCTCGGACTCGTTTTCGCCGTCATCGTGATCCTCGTCTTCCTGTTGTCGATCCGCTCCACGCTCGTCACGGCGATCTCGATCCCGACCAGCGTGCTCATCACCTTCATCGGGCTGCAGGCGTTCGGCTACTCGCTGAACGTGCTGACCCTGGGTGCCCTCACGATCGCGATCGGCCGCGTGGTCGACGACTCCATCGTGGTGATCGAGAACATCAAACGTCATTACGTCGGCGATGCCGACAAGGGCGATGCGATCCGTCTCGCCGTGCGCGAGGTCGCGATGGCGATCACGGCATCCACCATCACGACCGTCGCGGTGTTCCTGCCGATCGTCTTCGTCGGCGACATGGTCGGCGAGCTGTTCCGACCGTTCGCCATGACCGTGACCATCGCGATGGTGGCCTCGCTCCTCGTCGCCCTCACCATCGTCCCGGTGCTCGCGTACTGGTTCCTCAAGCCCGGCAAGGAGCTGCTCGACGAGCACGGCAACGCGATCGACCCGGAGCACCCGGACGCTCCGCCGACGCAGCTGCAGCGCGTCTACCGGCCGATCCTCGGCTGGACCCTCAAGCACTCCGGTGTGACGGTGATCCTCGCCGTCGTGGTGCTCGGTGCCACGCTCGCCGCCGCGCCGCTCATGAAGATCAACTTCCTGAGCGACTCGGGTCAGAACACCATGACCGTCACGCAGGACCTCGGCCCGACCGCGAGCCTGCAGGCCAAGTCGGACGCCGCGGTCGAGGTCGAGGACGCGCTCCTCGGCATC
>JAQZBG010000406.1 GCA_029239165.1 Microbacterium sp.
AGGACCTCGGCCGTCGCCGCGTCGTCGATCCCGGGGGCGGCGATGCCGCGCCGTCGCAGTTCCGAGACCAGCATGCGGTAGTCGGCGCCGCGATGCTCCAGGATCCGCTGCAGAGCGGCGTCGACGACCGGGTCGGAGAGCGCGGCGCCGAGCAGCACCGTCCACAGCCCGTGACCTCGCGCGTTCGCGGTGGTGATCTGGGTCAGCACGACGTCGAGGAAGGCCTCGTCCGGCAGATCGAGCAGACCCGCGGCGACCTCGGTGTCGGCGAGGGTGTCTGCGCCTTCCGCGCCCGAGAACGTGACCTCGAACGCGGCGATCAGCAGTTCGGCCTTCGCGGCCGTCGTCTTCACGGTCTCGGCGGACACTCCGGCTTCGCGGGCGATCGCGGCGATCGTGGTCGCCTGGTAGCCCTGCGTCGCGAACAGGCGGGCGGATGCGGCGACGATGCGGGCGCGGGTCTCCTGCGCCTGGCGGGCGCGCAGTTCCGATCGGTAGGCGCGGGGAGCGGCCTCAACCATTGACTTTCCTAACGGGGTGATGAATACTACGACGGTACATTCGATCTTAGGGAAAGAACCCGCCATGTCCCGTTATCTCATCACCTGCACGCCCGCGCACGGCCATGTCGTCCCGCTGCTGCAGATCGCTCGCCACCTCCTCTCCCGCGGCCATGACGTGACCTTCCTCACGAGCAGCCGCTACGCCGAACGCGTGCAGGCCACCGGAGCGCGCTTCCTCCCGCTGCCCGCCGATGCCGATGTCGACCTCGACGACGCCGACGGCGCCTTCCCCGAACGCCGGGGGCTCACCGGCGCGGCCGCGCTGCGGTTCGACATGAGCAATCTCTTCGTCCGGCCCGGCGCCGCACAGCTCGCCGCGGTCCGCGCCGAACTCGACACGCGCCCCGTCGACGCCGTCCTCACCGAGCCGCTCTTCGTCGGCGGCGCGCTCCTGCAGCGGTTGCCTGCGCACGAGAGGCCGCCCGTCGTGGTCCTCGGCATCTTCCCGCTCGGGGCGCGCAGCGCGCACACGGCACCGTTCGGGCTCGGAGTCACTCCGATGCCCGGACCCCTCGGACGCCTGCGCAACGCCGCCCTGCGCACGGTCGCCGAGCACGCGATCTTCGGTGGAGTGCAGAAGGAGGCCGACGCGATGGCGCGGCGGGAGGTCGACCGCGACCTCGGCGGCTTCGTGCTCGACTGGGCCGGCCGCGCCGATGCCTACGTGCAGTTCACCGTGCCCGAGTTCGAGTATCCGCGCCCGGATCTTCCCGCCACCGTGCACTTCGCGGGACCGCTGCCGCCTGCCCCGTCCGACCCCGCCCTGCCGGAGTGGTGGTCCGATCTCGACGGTTCACGGCCGATCGTGCACGTGACCCAGGGGACCATCGCCAACTCCGACTTCGGGCAGCTCGTGCAGCCGACCATCGTCGCGCTCGCCGCATCCGATGCCCTGGTCGTGGTGTCGACCGGTGGCCGACCCGTCGATGCGCTGGCCGGGAAGCTGCCGGACAACGTGCGGGTGGCCGAGTACCTTCCCTACGACCGTCTGCTGCCGCTGGTCGATGTGCTGGTCACGAACGGTGGTTACGGCGGGGTCCAGCAGGCGCTCGCGCACGGGGTCCCGCTCGTGGTCGCCGGGCAGACCGAGGACAAGGTCGAGGTCTGCGCGCGAGTGGGGTGGTCCGGTGCCGGGGTGAATCTGCGCACCAGCACCGCGACGCCGGCGCAGGTGGCGCGGGCGGTGGACCGCGTCCGGTCGAACCCCTCCTATCGCGCGAACGCCGAACGGATCGGCGCGGCCATGCGCGACGCCGACGCCTGGCGGTCGCTGGACGCGTCGCTCGACGAGCTCGCGGGCCGGTGGTCCCATATCCGAGGGGGCACCCGAGGCTGACCGCGCGCACAGAAAGCGCATTCCGACGCATGGATGCAACGCGTTGCAACCCCATCCGGTATACCATTCGGGTATACGCCCAGCAGTGTCAGTCCCCAGCTGACGATGGGCGGGGCGGCTCAGCCGCCATGCGGAGGGAGAGTCGATCTTCTTTCGATCCCGAGGGGGGATGGGGTGGGAGTTCGGTCCCCAGCCGACACCCACCCGGCGGAGCGAAAGGCAGCGACGCGTTCGGTGCCATGGCGGATGCGGTGACTGCCGGGTTCTCGGCGGCCAGGCGATCGTCGCGCCACCGTGCCCACTGATCGAACTTCGTCAGCAGCGCGCCTACTGTTCCGAACAGCCAGGCCCAGGTGGCGGGATCCAGCGTCGACACCTTGCGCTGCGTGTAGAGGAACAGCCAGTCGTCGACGATCTCCACGTCGAGCTGCGCCGCGTTGTCGATGAACCTCGCCATGATGTCGGGCGTGAACAGGTACAGCGCGTCACGTTCGTAGCCTGCCGGGCAGTACAGCGTGAAGTGCTGGTCGAAGTCGCCCTCGAGCGACAGTCGCTGCTCCTTGTGGAACGAGGCGGGCAGGTTCGAGCCGAAGCCGTTGTTGCCCGTCGCGTCGAGCACGATGTTCGGCAGCGGCACGTCGAGCTTCACCGCCACGTAACCCCAGCGGTAGGTGGTCGAGTTCTTCCCCGATTGCACCGTGTACTGGTAGTTGCCGAACTCCACGAAGCGCGGCACCGTGCCACGGAGCAGGTCAGTCGACTGCCGCGAGCGGCCCAGATTGAAGATCATGCCGGGCAGGGGAGGTTCGGTCACCTTCGGCTCGTACGACATGCCGTTGGCCTGCGCGAAACGGTGCAGCCGGTACCGCGTCGTCTGCGCATTGCGCACGCCCATCCAGATCATGACGCCCGCAGCCGCCAGCAACAGGACGATGAGCACCAGCGGGATCGCCATCGCAGACGGGCTTCCGCCGAGGGACGCGATGCTGATGATCACGCCCACCATGATCGGGATCATCACGACGGCCGCGAGAGCGACGGCGACGATGCCGATCACGGTGGATGCCGACATGCGCGACGACTGCCGCGCACGCAGCTCCGCGGCGAAGGCGCGCACCGCAGCCGCGTCGACCGGTTCCGTGAGCGGTCGCGAGTCGAAGGAGGTCTGCGGCGAGGTCACCGGTTCACCGTGTCCGCATCCCACGTGAGGTCGGCGCCCTCCGGGATCGCGAAGGCCTCCAGACGCTCGTCCGCGCAGATCGCATCGATCAGCGCGGGGGAGCCGGCAACGATCGTCGAGTCGAAGTCGATCTCGCTCACCAGCACCCAGGCGTGATCCTCCGGCCACAGCAGGCTCGGGCTCTGGGCCGAGGGCGGGAACCCGCGCTGCTCGGCGCTGCGGTTCCGCCACGGAACGTGCAGGACCCACTCCGGGTCGGCGAAGGCGCGCGGCGGCGCCGAGAAGAGCACGTGATCGCGCATCGGGAGCCGGAGGCGCGGCCCCTCGGAGATCTCGCGCGAGAGGATGCCCTCCTGCCAGGTGGGCTTGCGGAAGACGTTGTTGAACGGATCATGGGTGCTGCGGTCGAGCATCGCCTGATGGTTCGGGTCGTCCGTGAAGCTCAGCGCCCCGCCGGCGGGGGTGATGCCGTAGTAGCCGAACAGATCGCCGCGGCCCTCCCAGAGCGCGATGAAGCCGGCATCCGGGGTCTGCGTGTGGCCGATCAGGTGCGTGGCGATCGCGGCCAGGTGCTCGGGCGCGAGCTCGCCCTCCAGTGGGGCGGAGAACTCGCGTCCGTCCGGAGCGATCCGCGTCCGCCAGTCGCCACCCGTCGGCGTCTGCACGATCCGGTTCCACTGCGCGAGCGGGTGCAGGGTCGTGCCGAAGGCGGCGGCAGCCTGCGCCCAGGTGGCCGGTTCGTCGACGAACTGCTCGTCGGACGTCGGCGCCGCACGATCCGGCAGCGACCGGACGATCGCCGGGTGCAGAATCCGCGCATAGGCGGGGAAGCCCCGCGGAACCACTCCGTGCATCGTCTCGACGCTCGTGTCGAGCCGCTCGCGCACCCAGGCCCCCGCCGAGGGATCAGACATCCACTCCATGCGACCACGCTACCCGGCCGTAGGGTGAGAGCCGTGTCCCCGACAGTCGAGCCTTCGCCCGGTGCCTTCGCCCCGGAGTATCCGATCCGCACCGAACGCCTGATCCTGCGCCCGATCACCCCGGACGATGCGGAGGCGATGCATGCCTACAAGTCCGATCCGGAATCCGTGCGCTACGTGCCCTATGGGCCGCTGGAGCAGGCGGACATCGAGCGGCGCATCGCCACGACGTGGTCGAACACGCGCTTCGACAACGAGGGCGACGCCGTGAGTCTCGCCGTGGAGGAGCGCGAGACCGGCGCACTCGTGGGAGACGTGGTGCTGTTCTGGCGCAGCGAGAAGGCTCGTGCGGGCGAAGTCGGCTACATCTTCGACCCCCGCGCAGGCGGACGCGGCTACGCCACCGAGGCCGTACAGGCGCTGCTCGCGCTCGGCTTCGACGGGCTCGGTCTGCATCGGATCGCCGCGCGGATCGACGACCGCAACACGGCTTCCGCGCGGGTCGTCGAACGGCTCGGCTTCCGGCGCGAAGCACGGCTGATCGACAGCGAATGGTTCAAGGGGGAGTGGGCGACCCTGCTCGTCTACGCGCTCCTCGAAGACGAATGGCGCGGTCTTGACGGCGGGAAAGGATGAGACGGCGTGCGATCGGTGATCCCACGCCGGCCGTGGCCACCTTCGGCTACTGCTTGAGCATGGCGACCGCGAGCTTGTGCTCGTCGTCGATCAGGTGCGAATGGTCGTCATCCCCGAGGTCGATGCGCACCCACTCGATCGTGCCCGTGAACCTGTTGCCGGTCGCGCCGTAGTCGGGCGACACCGGAGAGGCCAGGTCGATGCCGACGTCGACCGTCTCGTCGAACGTGAACTGGAACGG
>JAQZBG010000030.1 GCA_029239165.1 Microbacterium sp.
CATATCGATCCGTCCCTCGGCGAGAAGCATGTACGAGTAGACATCTCCGTAGGCGCGGTCGCGCCATACGTGCGCCGCAACCTTGAGCAGAGAATCGAGCCGTCCGGCATCCGACCATTGAGCGATGCTCTGGAAGCTCACGCTGGCGTCGCCGAGCGACGACACAGTGGAGACCTGGAGCCGGCGGGGTCCGCTCTCAGTGGCCGTCCACGAGCCTTCGCCGTCAGCGCCCCACCAGCGCCGCCCGAGTGCGGGCATGCTGACGACACCGACCCGGGGGACGCCGTCGACCGCAAGGGCGATCATCGTGCCCCAGAGGGGGACTCCGCGGAGGAAGTTGGCCGTGCCATCGATGGGGTCGATGATCCACTGGCGGTGGGTCCCGCCCTGCGCGCCGAACTCCTCGCCGAAGATTCCGTCTTCCGGACGTTCGGCCTCGAGGATGGTGCGGATCGCACGCTCCGTCGCGAGGTCGGCATCGGTCACATGCGAGTTGTCGGCCTTGGTGGAGATCTCGAGATCGGTGGCATCGAACCGCGGGAGCGACTGGGCGTCGGCAGCGTCGGCGAGGCGGAGTGCGAGGAGGAGATCGCTGCGCAGGTCATCGGTGCGGGGGGAGGCGGTCACGCTCTCAGGATAGTCGGCGCGCCACCGAGCGCTGAGGGCCGAAAGGGCATGTTTTCGAGCGCGACAGGCCCCGGCGCGCCCGGGGCCGCTTCGATTTCACATGGGGCCCGACGGCTGGTAATGTAATTCCTCGGTCGGGGTTATCCCGGGCCACGCACCTCTAGCTCAATCGGCAGAGCAACTGACTCTTAATCAGTGGGTTCTCGGTTCAAGTCCGAGGGGGTGCACGGATCAGCCTCGGAAACTCTCGCCAGTTTCCGGGGCTTTTCTGCTTCTTACGGATGTGGGTTCGTTTGCCGATCCGGACAGTGCCCACAGAATCCCCTTCCTGGGGACTTGCAGGGAATGCCGGTATACCCCGTAATGGGTTCTCTTGGAGGCTGTCTCTCACACGGGGACAATCGCGTCACCGCCTTCGGATGCGCTGCGCAACAGCACGACCGAGGCGCTGGCGCTTCGACAAGAAACTGGGGAATACCGTGTACAGAAGGAACGGGCGCGCTCACGCGCGCCGAACAACCATCGCGCTCGTCGCTGCCGCTGCCGCAGCCTTCAGCGCTGCGATAACGCTCGGGGGAGCAGGGGCGGCCGTCGCCGCCGAGTACGACCACCCTGCAGCCATCGACCCTGCGTCGATCACGGTAGCCACCGTGGATGGCGACGAATCGTTGGCACAGTTCGACCAGGTGCGTGTCGATGCGGACTGGTCGGTGCCGGACGATGCTCTCGGCGGCCAGACGTTCGGGTTCACTCTTCCGAGCCAGTTCGCCCGGTCCGGCCTGACATTCTCGGTCCCGTCTACCGAGGATCCGAGCAAGATCGTCGCCGAATGCGCTGTCAGCAGCGACACCGCACCCGTCGTCACATGCACCCTCACGGACTACGTGAACGGTCGCACCGGCGTGAACGGTTCGCTGTGGTTCCTTGCCAGCGCGGACGAACAGACCTCGGAGACGACCCTGGAGTTCGTCGTCGACGGCAAGAGCACCCGAGTAGAGACTCCCGGGGGCGGGATCACGCCTCTGGCACCGCTGCCCTCGGAGCCTCAGAAGGTGTCATGGCAGACGGACGACGGCAACATCGCGTGGCAGATCGAGCTTCCCGGTGCCAGCTTTCCCGGGGTCGAGTCGATCATCGTGGATGACGCGCTGACCCCACCGGACGGCGAGGTCTCCGAACACCACAATGAAGACGGACAGCTCGTGGTCTGGAGCACGGACGTGAACCAGGAGGACTACCGGACCATCACGAACTGGACCGGAGGCTGGAACGAGGAAGGCACGGCGTTCCACCTTGAGATTCCGGGCGCGATCGATCCCGCGCGGACGTACCTCGTCAAGTACCTCACGGTGCCGAGTTCGCAGGCGGACGGCACCTCCTTCAGCAACGTCGCCAACGTCAACGGGGTGGTCGTGCAGGACCGGGAGGTCTGGCAGGTGACGGGTGGCGGTACCGGAGACGGAACCGCCACGGGCGCGTTCACCCTGACCAAAGCGGTCGACGGTTCGGGAGCATCAGATGTTCCGGCCGACGCCGAGTACACCGTCCGGTACAGCTACGGCGACCCCGCGGTCGAGAAGACCGTCGCGGTCACCGCAGGCGTGGCGACGGCTCCTGTGCACCTGCCCTCCGGGACGGTGGTCACGCTCGAGGAACTGACCCCGCCGGCCGTCGAGGGCATCGAGTGGAGTACTCCTGTGTTCTCGGGTACGGGAGTGCGCGAGACCGCCGATGGCGGGGCGCAGATCACCGTCTACGGGGGCTCGACCCTCGCGATCACGCTCACCAACACCGCGACGTCGAAGCCTCCCGTGGTCCCGCCGACCGCGCCGCCCACGCCGGAGACTCCTGTGACGCCTCCGGCGGACGTGACGCCTCCGACGGAGCTGCCGCTGACCGGCGATTCCCTCGCCACTACCGGTGGCGGTGTGCCCACAGGCATGCTCTGGAGCGCCGGCGCCGCCCTTCTGCTCGGTATCGCGCTCACCACTCTGGCCGCGGCCCGTGCTCGCCGACGCATGAACCGGGCCTGATCCGTGCATCGGGGTCGACGCCGTCAGGGTCCATCCTCGGCAGTGTCGGCCCCGCAACGGATGCGCTGTCTCTTCGGTCGGAGCCGGTCTGCAGGGCGCAGAGGGCCGGGTTCGCGAGCGCATACGGCTTCCGGGATGTGAGACGGCCTCAGGCCACGGTGATGACCGTTCCGCGAGTGATGAGCCGCAACTGCTCGAACGTGAGCGGCATCACCGTGTGAGGGTGGCCGGCTGCCGCCCACAGCTCGTCATGGTCCTCGAGCGCATCATCGAGGAATGTGCGCAGCGGCGTCGGATGCCCGACCGGGGCGACTCCGCCGATCGCCTGACCCGTGGCCGAGCGGACGACGGAGGCTGGTGCCATCGCCACGTCCCGCGCGCCGATGCGTGCGGTGAGGACGTCGAGCTTCACGCGGTGGCCGCCGCTCGTCATGACCAAGACCGGCTCGCCGTCGGCGACGAACACGAGGCTGTTCGCGATCGCGGCGACGTCGCACCCGATCGCTGCCGCCGCCTCTGCCGCAGTGCGCGCCGAATCCGGCAGGACCCGAATGGGAGCGTCGACACCTGCGGTCGCGAGGTGCTGCTGCACGACTCTGCTGCGTTCGGGAAGGGCCGTCTCGTCACTCATCGCCCCACGATACCGAGGGCGCCTGTGTCGGATCGGGTGGGAGTGCCGATCCGACACGGACGCGGAGGCTCAGGCCGCGTCGCCCACGAGGATCGCTGCAGCGTCCTCGGCGCTGGCGTCCTCCGGCTCGTCGTCGATGTGTGCGAGCACGCGCCGACCGAGGAACACCGTCAGCGCCGCAAGGAGCACTGCCGCAGCCGCGAACAGATAGGGAACCGTGGCGTTGAATGCATGCCACAACAGCGCCGCGATCGGGGGCGCCATGGCTCCACCCAGGAAGCGCACAGCGGAGTAGGCGGACGATGCCACGGAACGGGGGAGATCCGTGGCCTCCATGACGGCCTCGGTGAGCACGGTGTTCATCACGCCGAGCAGCAGTCCGCCGATGACGATGCACCCCACGAGGGCGGCTGGGCTCTCGACGACGAGTCCGGCGGCGACCAGATCGACGGCGAGCAGGGGAAGCACCACCAGGATGATCCTCGTGCGCGGCATCCTGCGCATCAGGACCGGTGCCACCCACACGCTGGTGACCGCGAGTGCGACGCCCCAGCCGAAGAACGTGAATCCGATGCCCATCGCGCCGAAGCCCAGCGGGAACGGTGAGAAGGCCAGCAGCACGAAGAAGCCGATGTTGTAGAACAGTGCGGCGACGGCGAGGGTCGCGAGAGCGGGGCGGCGAAGGGCCGCGAACGGCGCGGAGAAGGGCACCGGGACCCGCTTCTCGCCCGGTCCGCGCAGCAGCGCGAGCACGGCGACGAAGGCGATCGCCATCAGTGCGACGACGCCGAAGAATGGGCCGCGCCAGCTCTGCTCGCCGAGGATGCCGCCGAGCAGAGGTCCGATGGCGATACCGAGGCCGAGAGCCGCTTCGTACAGGATGATGGCCGTGCTGCTGCCGCCGGACGCTGCTCCGACGATCGTCGCGAGAGCGGTCGAGATGAACAGCGCGTTGCCGAGCCCCCACCCGGCGCGGAAGCCGATGACAGCGTCGACACTGCCGCTCAGAGCGCACAGGAGCGCGAAGGCGATGATGAGCGCGAGCCCGACGAGTAGCGTGGCTTTCGCGCCGATGCGGCTGGAGATCCAGCTGGTCACCAGCATCGCGAGGCCGGTCACCAGCAGGTAGCTGGTGAAGAGCAGTTCGGTCTGCACCGGCGACGCCTGGAGGGACTCCGCGATGGCGGGGAGGATCGGGTCGACGAGTCCGATCCCCATGAAGGCGACGACGCATGCGAAGGCGACGGCCCAGACCTGCGCCGGCTGTTTCCACACCGAGGGGGTGGCGGTGTTGTTCACCGAGATTCTCCTGTTCGTTCCGTGGCGGTGTGCGCGGCGAGGATCTCCGCCGCGCGGGTGAGGGCGGACCAGTCATCGTCGTTCAGCGCAGCGAACCTCGGCGCGAGTGTGGCGCGGAACTCGGCACGCCAGGCAGCGACGGCGGCAGAGCCTTCGGACGTGATGTCGACGATGGTCGCCCGCGAGTCGTTCGGATCGGGGGAGCGGAGCACGAGGTCGTCCCGCTCCAGCATGCCGATGAGTCGGGTCATGCCGGGTTGGGTGGTGCGCGCAGCCGCGGCCAGCTCGCCCACTCGCCTCGCGCCTTCCTGCTCGAGGAGGCTCAGCACCCGCCACTGCGCGGCGGGTGCATCGTTGCCGGCATCCTGTGCCGCGATTCGGCCCAGCGCGTAGCTGGAGAGCACCAGCGAAGGAATGACGTCCGAACGATTCATACCGATAAGTATATATCTACCGGTATGTATATGGTCTCTAGCGTCGGGCGTTCGCTATCCGGGCTGAGAGCTGGTGGGCGTGCGCGAGCAAGGTGCGGCCGAGTTCGGCCATGCGGTCCGGACCGAAACGGAACTCGACCCCGGTCAGGCTGAGTGCCCATTCCGGACGGCCGGAGCGATCGAAGACCGCGGCGCCGATACCCCAGCTGCCCTCGACGATCAGCCCGGGATTCACCGAATACCCCCGCTCCTTGGTCTCGGCGAGCCTGCTGCGGAGGGCCGGTCGGCGGTGCGTCCGCCCCCACGTGTTCTCGAGTTCGGGGTGCCGATCGAGATACGCGTCCACATCATGGTCAGGGAGGAATGCGAGGATCGCGAGCCCCGCGCTCGCGACACCGAGCGGGAACCTCACGCCCTCACTCAGGACGAAGGAGCGGATGGGGAAGGAGCCTTCCTCCCGAAGGAGGCACACCGTCTCATCCGCTCGTCGCACCGAGAAGAACGCGCTCTCCTCGGTCTTGACAGCCAGAGAGCGGACGATGTCCCGCGCGAGGGAGGTCACGTCGTAGCGTGCAGCGGCGACGGAACCCATGAGAAACAGCTCGGGCCCCGGCATCCAGCGGGTGCTGTCCTCGTCGCGGTCGACGAGCCCCTCGAGCTTGAGCGCGCTGAGCAGCCGATGAGCGGTCGAGCGCGACAGCTCGGCGGCGCGGGCGAGGTCCTGGAGGGGGGCGCCGTCCGCGCCGGCGGCCGTCACGAGTCGGAGCAGACGGGCGGCACGAGCGATGGCCTGAGCACCGGGGACGGAGTGCGCCATGGATTCCATATCGTGGACGCTATCCCCGGATCTGACCACATCGCAAGACCCGAGGGTTGCCCCGTGGCCCGAAGAGCGGATGCTGGAGGAAGGCACGGATTCAAAGGAGCAGACGTGATCGACAAGCACTGGGCATCGGCAGCCGATGCCGTAGCCGACATCCCGGACGGAGCCACTTTGGCGGTCGGTGGATTCGGGCTGTCCGGCAACCCGATCGCGCTCATCGAAGCCCTGCTGGAGCAGGGGACGAAGGACCTCAGCGTCGTGAGCAACAACTGCGGGGTCGACGACTGGGGGCTCGGGGTCCTGCTCGCCGCGCAGCGCATCCGCAAGATGACGTCGTCGTACGTGGGAGAGAACAAGGAGTTCGAGCGCCAGTTTCTGAGCGGTGAGCTCGAGCTCGAACTCACCCCGCAGGGCACGCTGGCCGAGAAACTCCGGGCAGGAGGGTCGGGGATCGCTGCCTTCTACACGCAGACCGGTGTCGGAACCCAGGTCGCAGAGGGTGGGCTGCCCCGCCGGTACAACGCGGACGGCACGATCGCTGTCGCCTCTCCGGCGAAGGACGTCCGCACCTTCGAGGTCGACGGCACATCGGCGGACTTCGTGCTCGAAGAGGCGATCACCACCGACTTCTCCCTGGTACACGCCGCTCGCGGCGACCGCCATGGGAACCTCGTCTTCAACAAGGCGGCACGCAACTTCAACCCGCTCGCCGCGATGGCCGGACGCATCTGCATCGCGCAGGTCGAACAGCTCGTGGAGCCGGGCGAGCTCGACCCCGACAGCATCCATCTTCCCGGCGTGTTCGTGCATCGCGTCGTAGAGGTCGGCACAGGCATCGTGAAGCGCATCGAGCGGCGTACGGTCGCCGTGGAAGGAGCCTGAGATGGCACTCACGCGAGAACAGATGGCCGCCCGCGCCGCAGTCGAACTGCAGGACGGCTCCTACGTCAACCTCGGAATCGGACTGCCGACCCTCGTTCCCAACCACGTGCCGACCGGCGTCACGGTGGTCCTGCAGTCCGAGAACGGCATCCTCGGGGTCGGACCCTACCCGCACGAGGACGCAGTGGACCCCGACCTCATCAACGCGGGCAAGGAAACGGTCACGACGCTTCCCGGCGCGGCGTTCTTCGACTCGGCCACCAGCTTCGGGATGATCCGCGGCGGCAAGATCGACGCCGCGATCCTCGGCGCGATGCAGGTCTCCGCGCGCGGAGACCTCGCGAACTGGATGATCCCGGGCAAGATGGTGAAAGGTCCGGGAGGCGCCATGGATCTCGTTCATGGAGCTGCTCGGGTGATCGTCCTGATGGAGCATGTGGCCAGGGACGGATCGGCCAAGATCGTGGACGAGTGCTCGCTGCCGCTGACCGGTCGCGGAGTGGTCGACCGGATCATCACGGACCTGGCGGTGATCGACGTGACTCCCGAGGGACTGACACTCGTCGAGACAGCGCCCGGAGTGAGTGTGGACGAGGTGCTCGACGCGACCCAGCCGCCACTCACCATCCACCCCGATCTCCTCCGAAAGGACCTCGCACCATGAATGACAACGACATCGTCATCGTCGCCGCCGCACGAACGCCGCAGGGACGATTGAAGGGGCAGCTGGCAGCCTTCACGGCTCCTCAGCTCGGAGGCTTCGCGATCCGGGGCGCGCTGGAGCAGGGCTCGGTGGATCCCGGGGACGTCGACGCGGTGATCGTGGGACAGGTCCTGGCGGCCGGCTCAGGGCAGAACGCCGCTCGGCAGGCAGCGATCGGTGCGGGGATCGGCTGGGACGTTCCGGCCCACTCGGTGAACAAGGTCTGCCTCTCGGGGTTGACCGCCATCATCGATGCTGCCCGGATGATCCGCACCGGCGACGCGGACGTCGTGGTCGCCGCAGGCATGGAGTCGATGACGCGGGCACCGCACATGCTCATGGGATCCCGAGACGGGTGGACATACGGCAGCGTCGAGGTGCTCGACCACATGGCCTACGACGGTCTGACCGACGCGTACGACCAGGAGAGCATGGGTGCGTCGACGGAACGCCACAATGCGCGTTATGAGCTCACCCGGGAGGCGCAGGACCGCGTCGCCGCACTGTCGCACCAACGAGCGGCCGCGGCGCAGGAAGCGGGTGCCTTCGAGAGTGAGATCGTGGCCGTCGACGTGCCCCAGCGTCGGGGCGAGCCGGTGCGTGTGACGAGGGACGAAGGCGTGCGACCCGACACCACCGTCGAGACGCTCGGCGGGCTGCGAGCGGCCTTCGCGGAGGGCGGCTCGATCACCGCGGGGAACTCGTCCCAGATCTCCGACGGTGCGTCGGCCGTGGTCGTGACGACCCGTGGCGCTGCCGAGACGAAGGGCTGGCCCGTTCTCGCCACCGTGGGCGCCAGTGGCCAGACGGCCGGGCCGGACAACTCGTTGCAGGCCCAACCGGCACGCGCGATCGAGCGCGCGTGCGAGAAGCAGGGCATCGTCCCGTCAGACCTCGATCTCGTCGAGATAAACGAGGCCTTCGGCGCGGTCGTGGCCCGCTCGCAAGTCGAGCTCGGGTTGGACGAGGGGATCGTGAACATCCACGGCGGCGGGATCGCGATCGGACACCCGATCGGTGCGTCCGGCAATCGACTCGTCGTGCACGTCGTGCACGAACTCGTCCGTCGCGGTGGCGGAACTGCTGCCGTCGGCCTGTGCGGCGGTGGCGGTCAGGGTGAGGCGCTGATTCTCACGCGGTGAGTGATGCGCTCGGGGCGCGCGGTCTCAGTGCCGCGCGTCCTTGGCGTGATCCTGGGTGTCGGCGAGGGCCTTCTGCGAGCGGAACTGCAGCCGCTGGGCCTTTTTCGCCTTCTTGACCGACTGCGGGGAGTCGGCGTCGACGAGCACGCCGCGGCGTTCGCGGTTCATGTCGATCACCGCGCCGACGGCGAGCGCCATCGTGATGCCCCAGCTCAGCCAGGACAGCAGGGAGCGCCAGGTGATCGGCTGCTCGCGGGTGCCGCGTAGCAGCGAGACCCCTGCCGAGATCGCAGCGACGAGTCCGGTGCTGAAGAGGTAGCGCATGCCCCCACGCTACCGGGCCGCACCCAAGGTCGTACCGAGCCTTGACAACCCCTCCTGATCCTGTCAGGGGGGCAGGTCGTGAACGGCAGGCGGCGGCGGAGCGGGAAAAGATCGTCTCCCGGCCGTTTCCCGGGCGCATCCGCTATCCTTGGGGACGTCGCGGCTCGCCCGCGGCCGCACAAACCGTGTATCTACCGGCCGTCGGCTTCCCGGCGGACAGCGGCGGCACCCGACATCGCGTCCTCGACGCGCGAGAGCCATGACGCACGCACCAGCAGCACAGATCACCGAGCCGAGCCCGAGCCTCCTCCGCCTCGCCGGACTTCCCTATTTCCTCATCGCCTTCATCGCGCGACTTCCGTTCGCCATGATGGTCGTCGGCGTCCTGACCGTCGTCGTATCGGCCCGCGGCTCGCTGTCGCTGGGTGGACTCACCTCGGCCGCGGTGGGTCTGGGGACGGCGTGCTTCGGGCCTCTTCTCGGTGCTGCCGCCGACCGGTTCGGGCAGCGTGTCGTCCTGGTCGTGCTCGCGCTGGCCAACGGCGCGATGCTCCTGCTCTTCACGTTCGTGGTCTACGGGGAGGCCGCCGACGGCTTCGTGCTGCTGGCAGCGGTCGGAATCGGCGCCACCGCACCGCAGGTCGCGCCGCTCTCGCGGTCGAGACTGGTCACGATCATCGCGGACCGGATGCCGGAGGCGCGTCGCGCCAAGACGGTGTCCGGGACGATGGCGTACGAGTCCGCGGCGGACGAGACCGTGTTCGTCTTCGGGCCGTTCCTGGTCGGCATCCTGGCGTCCGCGTTCGCACCCTGGGCTCCGTTGGTGGGCGCTGCCGTGCTCACCGTCGTCTTCGTGGGCGCGTTCGCTCTGCACCCGAGCGGGCGCCACGTGTCGCAGGACCGCGATGCCGACGGCAAGGCACCCTCGGCGGTGTCCGAACTGTTCCGGCCGCAGTTGCTCATCGTCGTCCTCGGCATTCTCGGAGTGGGTGTCTTCTTCGGGACGATGCTCACCTCGCTGACGTCGTTCATGGCGGACCGCGGTGCCCCGGAACAGGCCGGTCTGCTCTACGGCGTCATGGGCGTCGGGTCCGCGGTGCTCGCGCTGGGCGTCGCATGGCTTCCTCCGTCGTTCTCGATGCGCGCCCGGTGGTTGGTCTTCTCCGGGATCCTGCTCGCCGGGACGGTCCTTCTCGGATTCGTCGACTCGCCCGGCACGATGATGGTCGCGCTGGCGATCATGGGGATCGGCATCGGACCCACCCTCGTCACGCAGTACAGCTTCGGCGCCGCCCGCAGCCCGCGTGGCCGCTCCGCGACGGTGATGACCATGCTGGGCTCCGGCGTCGTGGTCGGACAGTCGATCGGTGCCGCGGTGGCTGGCGAGATCGCCGAGAGCATCGGAACCTCCGCGGCCCTCCTCCTGCCGATGATCGCCGCTTGCATCGCCTTCGGGGCAGGAGTGGCGAACTGGGTGCTGAGCGCAGAGAGACGGCCGCGTTCGTCGGTGTCCGCCTGACCTCGGGCGACGGCATTCCCTGATCCTGGGTAGGTTGGATTCCATCGTTGACGTGAGGAGCCCACTTGACCGCCGCAGATTTCGTCGTCGTCGCCAACCGCCTGCCGGTTGATCGGGTGGAGGGGCCCGACGGCGAGGAAGTGTGGCGCACCTCTCCCGGTGGACTCGTCGCCGCCCTCGAGCCGATGATGCGCAACGTCCGCGGTGCCTGGGTGGGTTGGGCGGGGCAGGCAGATGTCGAGATTGCGCCGTTCGAAGCCGACGGGATCGAGCTGGTCCCCGTCGCACTGAGCGCTCAGGAAGTCGCGGAGTACTACGAGGGCTTCGCGAACGACACGATCTGGCCGCTCTATCACGACGTGATCGCGCCCCCCCAGTACCACCGCGAGTGGTGGGAGGCGTACGTGACCGTCAATCGTCGGTTCGCCGAGTCCGCTGCCGCTGCGGTCGCTGAGGAGGGCACCGTCTGGGTGCACGACTACCAGCTGCAGCTCGTCCCGCAGATGCTGCGCGAACTGCGTCCCGACGTGACGATCGGCTATTTCCACCACATCCCGTTCCCGGCTCACGGGCTCTACGCCCAACTGCCGTGGCGGGACCAGGTGCTACGCGGGCTGCTCGGCGCCGACGTCATCGGCTTCCAGCGCGCGCAGGACGCCACGTACTTCCTCACAGCCGTCCGCCGCAGACTCCGCTACGAGGTCAAGGGGCCGAACGTCTCCGTCCCCGAGGGCGAGGGGACACGCATGGCGCTGGCACGCGCGTTCCCGATCTCCATCGACACGACGCCGTACCTCGAACTCGCCGCCCGTGAGGACGTCCGTGCGCGCGCAGCCGAGATCCGCGCGAGTCTCGGCAACCCGAAACGCATCCTGCTCGGTGTCGACCGACTCGACTACACCAAGGGCATCCGGCATCGCATCAAGGCCTACGGGGAGCTGCTCGCGGATGGACGGCTCAACGTCGAGGACGTCACTCTCGTGCAGGTCGCAAGCCCCAGCCGGGAGCGCGTCGACGCGTACGTCCACCTGCGGGACGAGATCGAGCTCGCCGTCAGCCGCATCAACGGCGACACCGACACGATGGGCCACTCGGCGATCCGCTACCTGCACCAGGGCTATCCGCGCGAGGAGATGGTCGCGCTCTACCTGGCCGCCGACGTGATGCTGGTCACCGCACTGCGCGACGGCATGAACCTCGTCGCCAAGGAGTACGTCGCCACCCGTGTGGATGATCGCGGCGTCCTCGTGCTCAGTGAATTCACCGGCGCGGCGGACGAGCTTCGACAGGCGGTCCGGGTCAATCCGCACGACATCGAAGGACTCAAGGACGCCATCATGACGGCGGTCGAGATGCCCCCGGCCGAGCAGGGGCGCCGCATGCGGTCACTTCGCCGACGTGTGCTGGACAACGACGTGAACGCGTGGTCCTCGTCCTTCCTGGCCGCACTGTCCGAGGTGCGCGGACGCTGAGCATCCGCCGGGCCGCGATACTGGGAATGAACCCCCTGCGATTGGAGAACCTGTGACGCGCCCCTGGATTCCCGGAACCGATGACGACGACCTGAGCGCCCTGGCGGCGACGCCGCGCCTGGTCGTAGCCCTCGACTTCGACGGCACCGCTTCGCCGCTCGTGCCCGACCCGATGGCCGCGCGTGCGCTGCCGGAGGTTGCCGTGCAGGTGGAGCGACTCGCGGCGCTTCCGGACACCGTCGTGGCATACGTCTCCGGGCGCAGCATGCACGATCTTCGGGTGATCACCGAGCACACCGACGACTCCGTCATCGCGCTGGCAGGGTCGCACGGCGCGCAGTACTGGTTCCCCGGTGAGGGAGACGCCGAGATCGCCGGCGACGTCACCGAAGACGGCTCGCGCGAAGAGCTCTGGGCCGCCGCGAAGCCGATCATCGAACGCTACGACGGGGCGGAGTTCGAGCCGAAGACCTTCGGTATGGGCGTGCACACCCGCCGCGCGGACCGGGAGACCGAGGAGCGCGTCTTCGCCGAGATCGACGCTCTCGTCGCCGAGCGCTTTCCGCACTGGCGCCGTCGAGCCGGACACCGGGTGCTGGAGTTCTCCTCGCGCGTGGAGGGCAAGGACGCGGCGATGGCTGCGTTGCGAGAGCGCTTCGACGCCACCGGAATCCTGTTCGCCGGCGACGATGTCACAGACGAGGACGCGATGCGCGTGCTGGCGCCCGGCGACCTCGGAGTGCGTGTGGGCCCGGGGGAGAGCGCCGCGACACTTCGTGTGGACACCCCACAACAGATCGCCGCGCTTCTGGAGGCGTTGGCGGACGAACGCGCCTCCGCGCGGCAATAGACTTCCGTCATGTCCTCGCATGATCCCTCTCAGAGCGCGCCCATCGACATCAAGCCCCGCAGCCGCGTCGTCACCGACGGCATCGAGGCCACGACCTCCCGAGGCATGCTCCGTGCCGTCGGGATGGGGGACGCGGACTGGGACAAACCGCAGATCGGCATCGCGTCCAGCTGGAACGAGATCACGCCCTGCAACCTGAGCCTCGACCGGCTCGCGCAGGGAGCGAAGGAAGGCGTGCACTCCGGCGGCGGCTACCCGTTGCAGTTCGGAACGATCTCCGTCTCGGACGGCATCTCCATGGGCCACGAGGGTATGCACTTCTCGCTGGTGTCCCGTGAGGTCATCGCTGACTCCGTCGAGACGGTGATGATGGCCGAGCGCCTCGACGGCTCCGTCCTGCTCGCCGGCTGCGACAAGTCGATCCCCGGCATGCTGATGGCGAGTGCCCGCCTCGATCTGTCGAGCGTCTTCCTGTACGCCGGTTCGATCGCGCCGGGCTGGGTCAAGCTCTCCGACGGCACCGAGAAGGACGTCACGATCATCGACTCGTTCGAGGCGGTCGGTGCGTGCCGTGCCGGCCTCATGAGCGAAGAAGACCTCAAGCGGATCGAGTGTGCGATCGCCCCGGGTGAGGGCGCCTGCGGTGGCATGTACACCGCGAACACGATGGCATCCGTCGCCGAGGCGCTCGGTCTGAGCCTCCCGGGTTCGGCTGCGCCGCCCGCCGCAGACCGCCGCCGCGACTACTTCGCGCATCGCTCCGGTGAGGCCGTCGTGAACCTGCTCCGTCAGGGCATCACGACCCGCGACATCCTCACCAAGGAGGCGTTCGAGAACGCCATCGCCCTGGCGATGGCTCTCGGCGGCTCCACGAACGTCGTGCTCCACCTGCTGGCGATCGCCCGCGAGGCCGACGTCGAGCTGAGCCTGCACGACTTCAACCGCATCGGCGACAAGGTTCCGCATGTGGCCGACATGAAGCCGTTCGGAAAATACGTCATGAACGACGTCGACCGTCACGGCGGCATCCCGGTCATCATGAAGGCGATGCTCGATGAGGGCCTGCTGCACGGTGACGCGCTGACCGTCACCGGCAAGACGCTCGCCGAGAACCTCGCCGACCTCGACCCGCAGCCCATCGACGGCGAGGTCATCCACACCTTCGACAACCCGATCCACGCGACCGGCGGGCTCACGATCCTGCACGGCTCGCTGGCGCCCGAGGGTGCCGTCGTGAAGACGGCCGGCTTCGACGCCGCGGTGTTCGAGGGTCCCGCCCGCGTGTTCGAGCGCGAGCGCGCGGCCATGGACGCCGTCGCTGAGGGCGAGATCAAGCCGGGCACCGTCATCGTCATCCGCTACGAGGGCCCCAAGGGCGGACCGGGCATGCGCGAGATGCTCGCGATCACCGCCGCCATCAAGGGCGCTGGTCTCGGAAAAGATGTACTACTCTTGACTGACGGACGATTCTCAGGCGGCACAACCGGCCTGTGCATCGGCCACATAGCACCCGAAGCGGTGGACGCAGGT
>JAQZBG010000407.1 GCA_029239165.1 Microbacterium sp.
CGTGAGCACCGTGTTGTCTTCGTTGTACTCCCAGTCGGTGGCGAGCCAGGGCTCGATCTCACCCTCGCCGTTCTTCTGCAGCAGCGTGTCGAACACGGCCTGGAAGAAGACGCTGCGGTTGCCGTACTCGGCGCCCTGCCCCACGTCGTAGCTCGTCGGCGCGGCGATCGCGATCAATGTGAGCCGATCAGCTCGGCCGGAGTCCGAGCTCCTCCCTCCGTCATCGGCGCTGCCAGCGCACCCCGCGAGCGCGAGCGAGGCGACGACCGCGAGGGCTGCTGTGGCCTTCCATCGGAACATCATTGGTCCCTTCATAGGGGGCGATCCGCCGATGGACCTCCCTGACGGGAGAAGCTAGCAGCATGTTTTTAGCATTGTCAAAGAATTTTCTTGGTGGACGAAGCAGAATCTTTTACGATGCTAAAGTCCCAATGTCGCAGACGACGAAGGAGCGGTGATGCTGCCCAGAACCTTGCCCGAACCGAATCTCTTCCTACCCGCGCAGGGTGAACCGGTCCTGCGCTGGGGTGTGATCGGCGCTGGATGGATCGCCGGGTTCTTCGTCGACGCCGTGCACGCACACACCGCCCAGAAGGTGGTCGCCGTGGGTGCGCGAGTGAGCACACGGGCGGAGAGCTTCGCTCGAGCGCACGGCATCCCCACTGCTCACACGACGGTCGACGCGCTGTTGGACGACCCCGGCGTCGATGTCGTGTATGTCGCGGCTCCCCAGAGCGAGCACCTCTCGCTGGGACTGCGCGCCATCGCGGCCGGCAAGCACGTCCTGATCGAGAAGCCTCTCGCCACCAATGCCGCCGACGCGCAGCGATTGGTCGACGCGGCCCGTGCCGCGGGAGTCTTCCTCATGGAGGCGATGTGGACCCGTTACCTGCCGCAGACGCTGATGATCCGTCGCCTCATCGATGACGGAATCCTCGGAGAGGTGCGCAGTGTGATCTCCGACCACGGCCAGCCGCTCGCCGACGACCCGAACCACCGGCTGCTCGAAGCCGGCACCGGCGGTGGGGCATTGCTGGATCTCGGCATCTACCCGATCCAGCTCGATTCGATGGTTCTCGGTGAGCCATCGTCGATCACCGCCGTCGGTTCGCTGACCGCGACCGGCGTAGACGCCACGTCCACGGTCGTCCTCGGGCACGGCTCCGAACAGTCGACGCTGATGACATCGATCCTCACGCGGACTCCCACCGTGGCATCGATCTGCGGAACGGACGCCAGCATCGAGATCGACGGCCCGTTCCATATCCCGACGGCCTTCGCCCTGCGGTCTCGGGATCTCTTCGAAGAGCCGGTCGTCTGGTCGGACACGTCGGGCGTGGCGCTCATGGACGGACTCGCGTGGGAGGCGACAGCACTCGCCGGCTACGTCGGCGCCGGGCGTGCGGAATCACCCCTGCACACTCACGCCGAGACCGTATCCATTCTCGCCACGATCGACGAGGCACGCCGGCAGCTGGGCGCCCTGTGATGGGATTCGCGCGCACGCTGGCAGATCGGCAAGTGGCGAGGGTCCACGTGTACGACGTGGCCGCGGGGGAGTCCACGCTCGTCCATGTCGATGCCGAGGTGCTGCTCGAGGCCCCCAACTGGACAGCGGGCGGCGAACTGATCCTCAACGGCGACGGCGTGCTCTGGCGGATGCCGGCGGATGGGTCGCAGGCCCCGAAACCGATCGAACTGAAGGAACTGCCGGAGTTGAACAACGACCACGTGCTCGCGCGCGACGGTGACACGATCTACGCCTCGGCCAACGACGGGCACATCTACGCCGCCTCCCTCTCGACAGGATCGGTTCGAAGGGTGACGACCGACGGGATGCCGCACTGGCACTTCCTCCACGGTGTCAGCCCCGACGGCGAACATCTGGCCTACGTCGCGCTCAATCCGGAAGAGGGCTGGGACAGCGGCACGATCCATATCGTCCACACCGATGGAACATGGGATGCCGCCCTGACCGAAGGTCGCGGTCCCGACGACGGATCCGAGTACGCACCCGACGGTGAGTGGATCTACCTGAACACCGAACGATTCAGTCACACACCCGGGCACGCCCAGATCGCCCGCATCCGACCCGATGGCACCGATCTGCAGCAGCTCACGTGGGACGAACGAGTCAATTGGTTCCCGCACATCGATCCGACCGGCCGGATCGCGGTCTATCTCAGCTTCCCCCCTGGCACGCAGGGCCATCCTGCGGACCGAGCCGTGCAACTACGCCTGGTCGACGCCGCACCCGATCCGCTGGCGTGGGCGCGCAGCACCATCATCGTCGAGCTCGCCGGCGGGCAAGGCACCATCAACGTGAACAGTTGGTCACCCGACGGCACGCGTCTCGCGTACGTGGACTACCCCATCGGGGCGTCCGCACTCGATCAAGGACAGGAATGATGCACGACGATCTCACCGCTCTCCAGGCCGAAGAAGCCGAACTGAACTGGGACCAGTTCGGAGTCGACGAGGCCTGGGAATTGGGCAGCGCTGTCAGGGCGATCGCTCACAAGCGTGGCCACGCCGTCACGATCGACATCCGGCGCGTCAACGGCATGATCCTCTTCCGAACAGCTCTTGCGGGGGTGACCGTCGACCAGGACGACTGGGTGCGCCGCAAGAGCGCAGTGGTGTTCCGGTTCGACATCAGCTCCGCCCTGTTCGCCGCGCGTATGGCTGCAGCGGGCTTCGATCCCACGCAGGTCGGATGGCTCGACGCGAGCGACTACGCCGTCGCCGGAGGCTCGGTCCCCATCCGCGTCCGGGGTGCAGGCGTCATCGCCGCCCTCACGATCTCCGGGCTGTCGTCCGAAGAGGACCATGCGCTTGCAGTGGAGGGCATTCGCGCGATCGTGGCTCGCGTGACCAGGGCCTGAACGACGACACGGGCAAGGGCACCCGTCGTCGGTATCCAAGTGCTCGAGCTCGCGCCCGAGCACGTGGATCCCCCGCCTCTCCGCGTACATCGAACCCTCTCGTTCACCATCATCGGAGCCTCAT
>JAQZBG010000408.1 GCA_029239165.1 Microbacterium sp.
CGCCGCGCGGTCACCACCGAGCGGATGCAGGGGATGCCGACCGAGACCCTCAACGACCTGAACCTGTACGAGGAGGACGGCGCGACCCTCGTCACGCTGCTCATCGAGTATCCCGACAAGGAGACGCGCGACATGATCCTCGCCACCGGTATGGCCGACGGCATGGAGTCGTCGTTCGCCCGCCTGGAGCGGGAGCTGCTCGCCGTCTGATCGCGGCCTCGCGTTCACAATTCCTCAAGAACCGGCTGGATCCCCACGGATCCAGCCGGTTCTCGGGGTTCGGCGCGTGTTTTTGAGGAGCTGCGCACGGGACGACGGCCCCACCGCCTCCCGGGCCGACGGCCGCACCGCCCGCGCGCCGAGGCAGAACCCGGCCGCTCGGGATAAAGTGGCGACACGATGAGGATCACGCGCCGCACTCTGCTCCTCGGCGCCGGAGCCGGCGTCGCTTCGGTGCTTCTCGCCTCCTGCACCCCCGAACCCGCGCCCACGCCGACGCCCACGCGCACCCGCGAACCCGAGCCGCCGCCCGGGGTTCCCGCGCCGACCGGCACCGTCCGCAGCACCTGGACCACCGACCCGTTCGCCCTCGGCGCCGCGAGCTTCACCCCCGTCGGGGTCGTCGCCGGCACGCGCACCGCACTGGGTCTGCCCATCGACGACCGCGTGTTCTTCGCCGGGGAGGCGACCGACGAGGATGCTCCCGGCACGGTGCGCGGCGCCATCGCCTCGGGCGTGCGTGCGGCGGAAGAGCTCATGGTCCCGGGCAGCTCCGGCGAGCGGGTGGCCGTCGTCGGCGCCGGTCTGGCGGGTGCCACAGCGGCAGCTCTGCTCGCCGACCGCGGCGTCGAGGTGACGGTGTTCGAGGCGCGTGACCGTGTCGGCGGACGCGTGCACTCGCAGGTCGACGACTCCTGGCCGGTGCCCGTGCAGCTCGGTGCCTGGCTCTTCGGCGGAGACGATGCCGAGGTGCTCGATCAGCTGACCAGCGGCGATGTCGGCATCGAGGAACTGACCGGGGAACTCTGGCGCTCACCCGACGGCGACACCGACCCGGTCGACCCGCAGCCGTTCACCGCGGCGATGACGGCCGCTCAGGCGGCCCCCGAGGACTCCTCGGTCACCGACGCCCTGACCGCCGCGGGCATCGATCCCGCCGACCCGGCGACCGCCGCACTGCTCGCGATCCTCGCCGCCCGCACCGGAGCCGATGCCGACGAGCTCTCCAGCTGGCTGGCGCCGCCCCTGCCGAGCGGCGATCCGAAGGCTGCGCGCGACGACCTCACCCCGTTCGTGGAGCATGCCCTCGACGGCGTGCAGGTCGGGCTGAACTCCCCGGTGGCCCGCATCGCCTACGACGACTCCGGCGTCAGCGTCCGCCTCGGCACCGGCGAGGCCCTGTCGTTCGACCGGGTCGTCGTCACCGTGCCGCTGGGTGTGCTCCAGAAGCGCAGCATCGAGTTCGAGCCGGCGCTTCCGTTCTCCCAGCGCGGTGCGATCGCCGCTCTCGGCATGGGTGCGATCGAGACGGTCTGGCTGCGATGGGATGAGCCGTTCTGGGAGAGCGAGGAGTCGATCTGGCATGCGGTGGGGGCCGACGTGCTGATCCCGACCTGGATCAACCTGCAGCCGACCACCGGCGAGAACGTGCTCGTGGGACTCGTCGGCGGGGCTGGCGCGGCGAAGTTCGCCGAGCTCGAAGAGAAGGCCGCGCTCGAAGCCGCCCTCGCCTCGCTCACGCTCTGGATCTGACCGCCGTCTCCCTCTGACCCGGACTGCGCCCGCCGTCTTCGTCTGAACCGGTTACGCCCGCGCCCCGGTCTTCTCGCGCACGGCTTCCTCCGGCACCTGCTCGCCATCGGCCGCAGGTGACCCGTCCGGTGCATCGGCCCCGTCGGCATCCGACCGCAGCCGTCGCGGCAGCGGCATCCGGCTGATGAGCACGAGCAGGGTCGAGACCACGGCGAAGCTGCCGAGCGCGATCGCCGCAGACGCGAGGAACTCGATCGGTCCGCTGACCTGCCGCGGGTCGAGGAAGTAGTACGGGTACCAGCCGATCATCGGCCCGCGGATCATCGTCGCGACGCCCCACAGCACGGGGTAGACGAGGGTCACCGGGACAACCCGCCACGGCACCGAGCGGTGGCCGGGTGCCAGTGCCCATGCGGCCACGGTCAGCGCCGGCAGCCAGAAGTGCAGCACCTGATCCGACCACGGCACATCGATGCGGATGCCGCGGAGCCCGGCCTGCCAGACGAGGATCGCGAACACCAGCCCGGCCGTGATCGTCCAGGTCAGCACGAGGGCCAGCGCCACCGTGAGCCATCGCGGATCCCGCGCCGTGCGCAGTGCGATCACGCCCGCGATGGTCAGGAGCACTACGAACGCGATGTTGGACTGATTCGTCAGGTAGGCGAAGAAGTTCTGGCTCGCGATCGTGTGCGAGGCCAACCCCCAGCTCAGTCGGTGGATCAGCGCCACGAGGCAGACGGCGGCAGCGCCGAGGCGGAGCAGGCCGAAGACGGTACGCGCCTTCACCGCTGCGTCACCCGCCGTTTCCTCATCCGCCGAGTCTACGGATCGCACCTCCGAGCATCCGTGTGGGCGTCGAGAAGAGGCGTCATCGAATCATCGAGAGGAGGAGCGCCCCGGCTTCTTCTCGCGAGAGCCCGGCGAACATCGGCAGCACCAGCACGTACCTGCCGAAGAGGAACCCGACGATCGCGACCGCCATCCTCCGGGCCTGCTCGCGGCCGAAGTCCTCGACGAGCGGCTCGTAGACGGAGGCCTGGAGGTAGTCGCTGATCGAGGCGGCGGGTCCATCGCCGGACGCCAGCCGACGGGCGAATCGTGCCAGGCGCACGCCGTGCTCCGGATGCTCCCACACCGCGAGGATGCCGTGAGCCAGCCGCGACGGGTCGACCGGCCCCTGGCCGTCGCCGCCGCGGGACAGCGCGATGACATCGTGGGGCGCGGCCCGCAGGGCGATCGTCGCCGCGACC
>JAQZBG010000031.1 GCA_029239165.1 Microbacterium sp.
TGACACAATGGACTCCGGCGTGCCCGAGTCGCATCTTCCCCGTCGCCGGCTCTGAACGAGCAGCGGGTCGAAGGACCGCCGGGCCCCAGGACAGCGTCCGCCGCGCCCGTCCATTCGAGGAGCATCCATGTCGACGCCTGAAGCCGCCGTCTCCACCGCACCCGCCCGCACCGCGCACCGCCGTCACTACCTGATGTGCAAGCCCGAGCACTTCACCGTGAACTACTCCATCAACCCGTGGATGGAGCCGTCGCGGCCCACCGACACCGCCAACGCCGTCGCCCAGTGGCAGAAGCTGTACGACCTCTACCTCGAACTCGGCCACACGGTCGAACTCATCGAGCCGCTCGCCGGCTACCCCGACATGGTCTACACGGCCAACGGCGGCTTCGTGATCGACGGCCGCGCGTACGTGCCCGAGTTCCGCTTCGTCGAGCGTCAGGGTGAGGCCCCGGCGTTCGCCGACTGGTTCCGTGCCGCAGGCTACGACACCGTGATGCCGAAGGAGGTCAACGAGGGCGAGGGCGACTTCCTGCTCGTGGGCGACGTGATCCTGGCGGGTACCGGCTTCCGCTCCACCGGCGACAGCCACAGCGAGGTGGGCGAGGTCTTCGGCCGCGAGGTCGTGACGCTCAACCTCGTCGACCCGCGCTTCTACCACCTCGACACCGCGATCGCCGTGCTCGACCCGGTGCAGGGCACAGACAACGGCGGGCCTGAGCGCGCGAACATCGCGTACCTGCCCGGCGCTTTCGATGACGCCAGCCGTGCCGAGCTGGAGAAGCGCTTCCCCGACGCGATCCTCGTGTCGGACGAGGACGGTTCGGTGTTCGGGCTCAACTCGTCCAGCGACGGCTACAACGTGATCATCTCGCCGCGCGCCAAGGGCTTCGAGAAGCAGCTGCGCGAGCGCGGAGGCCACCGAGGTCGTCGCCGAGCCGCACGTCGCCCACAACTACCACCCGCTGCCGGTGAACATCGCCCGCGGTGAGGGCGCCTGGGTGACGGATGTCGAGGGCAAGCGCTACCTCGACCTGCTCGCCGCTTACTCGGCGGTGAACTTCGGCCACCGGCATCCGGCCCTCGTGGCCGCGCTCACCGAGCAGCTCGGCCGGGTCACGCTCGTCAGCCGCGCGTTCCAGAGCGACAAGCTGGAGCCGTTCGCGGCGGCGCTCGCGGAGCTCGCCGGCAAAGACCTCGTGCTGCCGATGAACACCGGCGCCGAGGCCGTCGAGACCGGCATCAAGGTCGCCCGCGCCTGGGGATACCGGGTCAAGGGGATCGCCGAGGGCAAGGCGCGCATCATCGTCGCCGCCGGGAACTTCCACGGGCGCACGACCACGATCGTCAGCTTCAGCGACGACGAGTCCGCGCGCGACGACTTCGGTCCCTACACGCCCGGCTTCGACGTGGTGCCGTACGGCGACGCGGAGGCCATCGCCGCAGCCATCACCGACGACACGGCTGCCGTGCTCGTCGAGCCGATCCAGGGCGAGGCCGGCGTCGTGATCCCGCCGGAGGGCTACCTGCGCCGCATCCGCGAGATCTGCGACGAGAAGAACGTGCTGTTCATCGCCGACGAGATCCAGGCCGGGCTCGGCCGCGTGGGCGAGACGTTCGCGTGCGACCGCGAGGGTGTCGTGCCGGACCTGTATCTGCTGGGTAAGGCTCTCGGCGGCGGCATCCTCCCCGTCTCGGCCGTGGTCGGGAACACCGATGTGCTCGGCGTGATCCGTCCCGGCGAGCACGGCTCGACCTTCGGCGGCAACCCGCTCGCCGCGGCCGTGGGCTTGCGCGTGGTCGAGATGCTGCAGACGGGCGAGTTCCAGGAGCGGGCGCGGGCACTCGGCGCCCATCTGGAGCAGGCGCTGCAGCCGCTGATCGGGAACGGCGTGACCGCGGTGCGCATCGCCGGGCTCTGGGCCGGCGTCGACATCGATCCCGCCAGGGGAACCGGACGCGAGATCGCCGAGAAGCTGCTCGACCGGGGCGTGCTCGTCAAGGACACGCACGGTCAGACCGTCCGCATCGCGCCCCCGCTCGTGATCCGGGCGACCGAACTGGACTGGGCGGTGGAGCAGCTCAAGCTCGTCCTCGGCGCATAGTACTCAGCGCCAGGTCGGTGTTGCGGGCAGCGCCACCGCAGGGGGGAGGCCGTCACTGGGGATGACGGCTGACGGTGACGCTGCCCTCTCGGAGCGCTCAGGCCGGTGGGGAATCCGGGTCGAGCGTCTTCAACGTGTCTTCCTCGGCGGCGTTGTCCGCGTCGAGCTGGTCTTCGGTCTCCTCATCGCCGCCCAGGGCTGCGCGATGACCCTGTCCGGCGTCGCCCTGAATGGCGCCGCCGGTCGATTCGCCGCGAGAGCTGTCGCCCTGGATCGCGCCGCCGCTGCCGTCGCCCTGGCCGGCGTCCTCCTCGGGGACGCCGACGCCGGGAGCGCCCTCTGCCGGATCCTGCGGGTGGGGTGTGCGTTCCGTGTTGTCGTCCATGCGGCGACGCTACGTCCGCGCCACGAAGTCTGCAGAGGGCGTTGACAAACCGCGCAAAGAGGCTCAGCCCTCGACGTCGTTCTTCTTCGCGCTCCGGATCGGCGTGGTGACGGCGGCCTCGTCGCTGAACTCGATCGGGTCGGGTCGATCGATCACACTCAGCGGCCTGGTCTCGTCGAGCGTGAGGAGGAAGCGGCGGTTCTCGGCACGGCGCAGTCGGCCGGAAGTCGCCACCCAGATCACGCCGATCGCGCAGGCGACGAATCCGGCCGTGCCACCGAGCATGATCGCGGCTCGCGGACCGAAAGCATCGGCGACCCAGCCCGCGATGGGAGCACCGACCGGAGTCGAGCCCATGATCACCGCCATGTACAGGGCGAGGACGCGCCCGCGCAGGGCCGGCTCGGTCGTGATCTGCACGTAGCCGTTGGCGGTGGTCAGCAGGGTCACGATCATGAAGCCGGTGAACGTCAGGGTGACGGCGTAGGACGCGTAGGTCGGCATGGCGGACGAGACGAACGCGGCGACGCCGAAGCCGCCGGCAGCCATGATCACGACCCGGACGCGCGCACGATCCCGGCGCGCCGCGAGCAGCGCGCCGATCAGGGAGCCGATCGCGAGCACCGAGCTGAGGACGCCGTAGCCGTCGGCCCCCGCGCCGAACTCGAGCGCCATGGTCGAGGCGAAGATCGGGAAGTTCATGCCGAACGCGCCGATGAGGAACACCGTGACGAACACGACTCGCAGATCGCTGCGACCCCACACGTAGCGGAACCCGGCCGCGAGCCCACCGCGGCTGCGACTCTTCAGCCGTGGTGCGAGCAGGCCGGTGCGCAGCATCGACAGCGCGAGGATCATCGCCAGGAAGGTGGCGGCGTTCACGATGAAGACCCAGCCGGAGCCGATCGCCACGATCAGCAGTCCGCCGACCGCCGGCCCGATCATGCGCGCGAGGTTGAAGGATGCCGAGTTCAGTGCGACGGCGTTCGAGGTGTCGCCGGTCGACACCATGTCGGAGACGAACGCCTGCCGGGCCGGAGCATCGAACGCGTTCACGACGCCGAATCCGAGAGCGAAGGCGAACATCATCGGCAGGGTCATCACGTCGTTCAGCAGCAACACGCCGACCGCGATCGCCAGCCCCAGCAGGGCCGTCTGGGTGGCGAACAGGATGTGGCGTCGGTCGAAGCGGTCGGCCACCCAGCCGGTGAGGCTCACCAGCACGAGCGGCGGACCGAACTGCAGCGCCATCGTGACACCCATCGCGGTGGCGTCGTTGTCGGTCAGCTCCGTGAGCACGACCCAGTCCTGGGCGGTGGCCTGCATCCACCCGCCGACGTTCGAGACCAGGGCGCCCGCGAACCAGATGCGGTAGTTGATGTTCGCGAAGGAACGGAACATGGCGCTCATCGCTCCACCACCCGTCGCATCAGGGCGCTGGCTTCTCGCAGCGTGGTGAGTTCGGCCTCGGTGTACTCGACCTCGCGCAGCATGTCCGCCAGCAGTTCATCGCGTCGGCGGATGGTCTCGACGACCAGCTCGATCCCGGCATCGGTGATGTCGACCTGCACGCGGCGGCGGTCTTCCTCGTCGGGGGTGCGCACGACGAAGCCCTGCTCCTCGAGGCCGTTGATGGTGCTGGTCATCGACGGTGCGGTCACGCGCTCGCGGACGGCGAGCGTCGAGATCGTGCGGCGGCCGTTCATGCGCAGATCGGCGAGGACCGCCAGCTGCGCATCGCTCATCGAGTCGGCCGCGCGGGCGCAGCGGAGGCGACGGGCCAGGCGGAACGTGGCCATGCGCAGGTCTGTGGCGGTGAGGGCGAGGGATTCATCGGACGCAGACATTACTTAGATAGCCTATCTAATTTTTCGGATGCCGTCGCGGCGCCGGGCACAATGGAGGGGTGACCCGAACCCTCGCCCTGGAAATCGCCGTGCAGGACCCCGCCGGAGTGCGCATCGCCGCAGAGATCGGCGCCGACCGCGTCGAGCTCGCCACGGCCCTCGCTCTCGGCGGACTGACCCCGTCTCCCGCGACGCTGGAGCTGGCTGTCGAGGCGGCCGGAGCGGACGGGCCGGAGGTGCACGTGCTGATCCGCCCGCGCGCCGGCGGCTTCCACTACACCGACGACGAGCTCGCGATCGCCGAGCGCGATGTGCGCCGCGCGATCGCTGCGGGGGCCACCGGCGTCGTCATCGGCGCGCTCGACGCCGAAGGTCGCCTCGACCTGTTCGCCGTGGCGCGGCTGCGCGATGCCGCGGGCGGAGCACCGGTCACCCTGCACCGCGCCATCGACGTGACGTCCGACCCGGTGGCCACGCTGCGCAGCGCCCGGGAGCTGGGGCTTGCGCGCGTGTTGACCTCGGGTGGAGCATCCGCCGCGATCGACGGCCTCGACACCCTGCGCGCGCTCGTCGCCGCAGCTGAAGGGGAGATCGAGATCATGGCCGGCAGCGGGGTCGACGTCGCCAGTGCGCCGGTGCTCGCGGCGGCCGGGGTCGACGCGCTCCACTTCTCCGCGAAGCGCGCCGTGATCGAGGACGGCGGTGTGCGGATGGGCTCCGCCTCCGACGGCGTCGGCGGCTACGAGGTCACCGATCGTGACATCGCCTTCGCGATTCGGGATGCCCTCGCCCGGTAGGCGGTCCCGGGGCACGGTCGCTAGGCTCGCAGCGTGACGGATACCCGCGAGTTCACCGACGCCCATGGCGTGGCCATCGTCTACGACGTGCACCCGGCTGCGGGGACCCCCCGCGGGGTCGTGCAGCTCCTGCACGGCGTGGGCGAGCACGCCGGACGATACGGCGCCCTGATCGGCGCCCTCACGGGGGCCGGTTTCCACGTCTACGCCGACGACCACCGAGGCCACGGCCGCACCGGCATCCGTCAACACGGCGGCCCCGAGAAGCTGGGCCGACTCGGTGTCGGGGGACTGCGCGCGGCCGAAGATGCCGTCTGGCAGCTGACCGGCATCATCCGCGACGAGAACCCCGACCTGCCGCTCGTGCTGCTCGGCCACTCGTGGGGTTCGTTCCTGGCGCAGATGCTCGTCAACCATCACCCGGAGGCGTGGGATGCCGTGATCCTCTCCGGCTCCGCGCTGCGGACACCCGGCTTCCTCAACGCCGCACCGCTGAACGCGCGCTGGGCGAAGGACGAAGGGGTCACCGGCCTCGAATGGCTCAGCCGCGATCCCGCCGTGTGGTCCGCATTCGCCGACGATCCGCTCACGACCGACGTCCCCCTGCTCAAGCTCTTCGGCCCGATCGAGGCCGCGCGGCTCTACGGGCGTCCGGCCAAGGACCTCGGCCGGGACATCCCGATGCTGCTCCTCGTCGGTCGCGACGACCCGGTGGGCGGACCCCGCAGCGTGCACAAGCTCGCCGACGAGTATCGCAGCCGTTCCGGGCTCACCGACATCACGACCCTGGTGTACCCGGACGCGCGGCACGAGATCTTCGCCGAGCTGCAGCAGGAAGAGGTGCGCGCCGACGTGCTCGCCTGGCTCGACGCGCACATCCCCGCGCGCTGATCTCCCTCCCTCGCATTCCCGTCGGCGCGCGGTGTGACGCGGCGTTACGCCGGGTGAAGGCGTGTGACGGAGTCGTTCCGCGGGTGTGGTCGCGACCGTAGATTCGGGTCAGTATTCCGCGCAGGAGCGAGGAGTGCGCCGCTGTGCGGTGCCCTCGCACGGGAGGGACCGCACCGATGAGCTTCGTGAAGGACTGGCAGGACTGGCACGCGTCGCGCGAGCGCTACGCAGGGTCGGAGTACGGTCCGTCGGCGCTCGAGTCGACGAACTGGCTCATCACGGAGGCGGCGGCGGTCGACGGCATCCCCGGGCTCTGGGCCCTGACCGGCGACGGCGGCATCCGCGGCAGCGAGCTCGGTCAGGCGGGGTCGACCGTGATCCTGCGTGGTGCGGAGAGCATCCGTCTCGGCCGTCGGGAACTGCGGGTGTTCGATCGGCACGGTGCGCTCGCGCTGCGGGTGCTGAATCCCGCCCGGCCGCAGCGCGAGTGGTTCACCGCCATCGATGCCTATGCACCCGACGAGCGCTGGCGACTCCCGGCGGTGTTCGAGGACACGCCCGCCGAGCAGATCCTGATCACGTCCGTCGACGGCGAGGCCCGCGAGACGCCGGTCGCCGGGCGGCTGCGGTTCGAACTCGCGGGTGCAGCCCAGACGCTGACTGTCACCAGGAACGGCCAGGGGGCGCTGAGCGCGGTCTTCGCCGACGGCACCAACGGGCTGGAGACGTACCGCTTCCGATTCCTCCCCATCGACGAACCCGCCGCCGACGGCACGGCCGTGATCGACTTCAACCGCGCCTACCTGCCGCCGTGCGCGTTCTCGGATCAGTACGTCTGCCCGCTGCCGCCGGCCGGCAACCGGTACTCGACCCCGATCCGGGCCGGAGAGCGCGTGGTGGTGCTCGGCGGCTGATCCGCCGGGTAGTGGGTGCGCGAGCGCTGACCCGCCGGATCAGGGTCCGCGCGCCTTAAGCTGGAACCGTGCACGGTGAATACAAGGTCCCAGGTGGAAAGCTCGTCGTCGTCGACCTCGAGATCGAGGACGACCGGATCGCCCGCTTCCGCCTCGCCGGCGACTTCTTCCTCGAGCCGGACTCTGCGCTGGACGACATCAACGCGGCAGTGAACGGGCTGCCCGTCGAGGCGGACTCGACGGCGATCGCCGCGGCTGTGCGCAGCGCACTGCCCGACGGCGCCCAGCTGCTCGGCTTCTCGCCCGAAGCCGTCGGTACCGCGGTGCGCCGTGCGCTCGTCACCGCGCCGGGCTGGCGCGACTTCGACTGGGAGATCGTGCACGACGAGGCGGTCTCGCCCCGCATGAACCTCGCGCTCGACGAGGTGCTCACCGCCCGCGTCGGCGAGGGGCGCCGCCGTCCCACCCTGCGCATCTGGGAGTGGAACGAGTCGGCCGTCGTGATCGGGTCGTTCCAGTCGTACCGCAACGAGGTCGACCCCGATGGCGCCGCCCGGCACGGGTTCGATGTGGTCCGCCGCATCTCCGGCGGCGGCGCGATGCTCATGGCCGCGGGGCAGATCATCACGTACTCGCTGTATGTGCCGGCATCGCTCGTCGCGGGGATGACGTTCGCCGACTCCTACGCCTTCCTCGACGACTGGGTGCTGCAGGCGCTGCGGTCGCTCGGCATCGACGCGGTCTATCAGCCGCTCAACGACATCGCGAGCCCGACCGGCAAGATCGGCGGCGCCGCGCAGAAGCGCCTCGCCAATGGGGGAGTGCTGCACCATGCGACCCTGTCGTACGACATCGACGGCCAGGTCATGACCGAGGTGCTGCGCATCGGCCGCGAGAAGCTCAGCGACAAGGGCACCACTTCCGCCGCGAAGCGCGTCGACCCGCTGCGCAGCCAGACCGGACTCGAGCGCGCCGAGATCATCGAGCGGTTCAAAGACACCTTCCGCTCGCTGACCGATGCGGAGACCGGTGCGATCACGGCGGACGAGTATGCCGACGCGGAGGCTCTCGTCGAGTCGAAGTTCGCCACCGAGGCGTGGCTGCATCGGGTGCCGTGACCGCGCCCGGCGCGGTCACGATCATCGAGGGTGACAACCTCGCCGTCGCGGCGACTCTGCCGTCCGGTTCCTTCACGCTCGTGTACCTCGACCCGCCGTTCAACACGGGCCGGACGCAGGGGCGTCAGGTGGTCACCGCGCGACGGACGTTCACAACTCCTCGAGAATCGGAGCCGGACGAAGGTGCCGCCCCGGAATCCCGCGGCCGCGCGGGGCCGACAGGCGCAGATCTGAGGAGTCCTGAACAGTCGACGGCCACCCGTGAACCGGCCGGCGCCGAGACGGCGACCGGGCTCGAGGTGCGGCACGGATTCCACGGGCACGCCTACGAGCGTGTGCGCGGAATGCTGCGCGCCTACGACGACCGCTTCGACGACTACGGGGCGTTCCTGATGCCGCGGCTCGAGGAGGCCTGGCGGCTGCTCGCCGACGACGGCACCCTGTACCTGCACCTCGACTACCGCGAGGCGCACTATGCCAAGGTCATGCTCGACGCCGTGTTCGGGCGCGACTGCTTCCTCAACGAGCTCATCTGGGCGTACGACTACGGCGCCAAGTCGCGCAGCCGCTGGCCCACCAAGCACGACACGATCCTGGTGTACGTGAAGAATCCGCGGGAGTACGTCTTCAACTCCGACGAGGTCGACCGTGAGCCGTACATGGCCCCTGGCCTGGTCACGGCCGAGAAGGCGGCACGGGGAAAGCTGCCGACCGACGTGTGGTGGCACACGATCGTGCCGACGACCGGGCGCGAGAAGACCGGGTATCCCACGCAGAAGCCCGAGGGGATCCTCCGCCGCATCGTGACCGCGTCGAGCCGCCCCGGCGACCGGGTGCTCGATCTCTTCGCCGGCAGTGGCACGACCGGGGCGGTGGCCTCAGCGCTCGGGCGCGATGCCGTGCTCGTCGACGACAACCCCGAGGCGGTGGGGATCATGAAACAGCGGATGCCGCGTGCCGAGGTCACGTCGCTCCTCGGCTGAGGCTGACCGACGTCGCCGCCGTGACCTCGCGAGGGCTCGCCGCAGGCCGGGCGCTCGCCGTCCACCGCCCGCGACCACGAGAATGCTGTCATGACCGATACCGACTTCGAGACGACCGCCGACTTCGTCGAGGTGGACACCGCCGCCGGTCGGGTGCGAGGCCGCTGGCGTCCGACCACCGGCGGGCGGGGCGATCCGCGGTCGGCGGCGTTCCTCGGCATCCCGTTCGCGGAAGCGCCGATCGGCGAGCGCCGCTTCCAGGCGCCCGTGCCGAAGGCGCCGTGGGAGGGCGTGCGCGATGCGCTCGAGTTCGCCGCCACCGCGCAGCGTGGCGATCCCGGGGTCACGCTCATCCCGGAGCCGAGTGTCGAGGGGGAGTCGACACTCAACGTCAACGTCTTCACGCCGAACCCGACCCGCGCCGAGCAGGGGACGGGGCTCCCGGTGCTCGTCTGGATCCACGGCGGCGGGTACTTCGCCGGCTCGCCGGCGAGCCCCTGGTACGACGGCCGCAACTTCAACCGCGACGGTGTCGTGACCGTGTCGATCTCGTACCGTCTGGGCTTCGACGGCTTCGGATGGATCGAGGATGCTCCCTCGAACCGCGGTGTGCGCGACTGGGTGCTCGCCCTGGAATGGGTGCAGCAGAACATCGCAGCGTTCGGGGGTGACCCGTCTCGGGTGACGATCGCCGGGCAGTCCGCGGGCGGCGGTGCCGTGCTGACCCTGCTCGGGATGGAGAAGGCGCAGCACCTGTTCCACGGTGTCTACGCGATCTCGGGAGCGCTCGGCGACGTCGCCCCGGCGCGGGCCGAGGCGTTCGGTCGCGGCCTGGCTGCGGCGGCAGGAGTGGAGCCGACCGTGGCCGGGTTCTCGACGCTGGACGAGGATCGTGTGCTCGCCGTGCAGAAGAAGGCGACCGAGCTCGGCCCCTCATCCGTCGGCAGCATGATCGAGGAGGGGCTGCCGCTCGGGCCGTGCATCGACGGCGACCTGCTGCCGCGCTCGACGCGAGAGTCGCTCGCCGCGGGTGTCGGCGCGGACAAGCCGCTCGTGCTCGGCGCGACCGACGACGAGTTCACCATGGTCTTCGTGGATGCGGCGAAGAAGCTCCGCTGGGTGCCGCGATCGCTGCTGCTCGGCAAGCTCGGGCTGCGCAAGGCCGTGCGCCGCGAGTACCTCGCCGCCAACGCCGACATCCTGGGACTGGGCAACGCCCGTGTCGCCGGCCGCCTGCTGACGGACCGGATGTTCCGCTCGACGCTGTTGAGAGTCGTCGCCGACCGCGGTGCGGCGCCGACCTGGGTGTATCGGTTCTCGTGGCCGTCGGGGCATTTCGGCTTCGCGGAGCACTGCCTCGACGTGCCGTTCTTCTTCGATTGCCTGGACGGTCCGGCGATGGATGCTCTGGCCGGGCCGAACCCGCCGCAGCAGCTCGCCGACGAGGTGCACGGCGCCGCGGTGGCGTTCATCACCGACGGCGACCCCGGCTGGCCGCGGCACCAGGGCGAGCGCGGAATCGCCCGCATCTACGACACCCCCACCCGCGACGTCCGCGACGCGTACGCGTCCGTGCGCCCGCTGGTGGAAGGGTCGTCATGAGGGCTTGAGCCTCGGCTCCGTCAGGCCACGTACACCTTGCGGAGCGTCTCCGTCACGGTCCAGATCGTGCGCATCCCCTCGGCAAGGCGCACCACCGAGCCGGGCCCGACCTCGAGGTCGGGCAGCCCCGACGAGGCGAAGGAGATCGTGGCGCGGCCGCTCAACACCACGAAGACCTCGTCGGCCTCGGTGTCGGTCGCGGTGCCCGGGGTCATCTCCCACACGCCGATCTCCACCCCGCCGAGAGTCAACAGCTCACGCACGGCGGTCGTGGGGGTGCCAGCGAGCACCTCGTCCGAGGGCAACGGCTCGTGCGTCAGGGGCAGCTCACCGGCATCCACTGCCGCCCCCGCAGCCAGGGCACTCACGAGTCGAAGCCCATGCCGACGGCGTCGAGCGTCTTGAGGAACAGGTTCCGCCTGCCCTCGTTGTGGTCGGCTCGATTCATGGCCGCACGCACCAGGTTGACGCCGATCGACGCAGCGGGCTCCGGAGGGAAGGGGATCGGCTTCTCACGCACCATCCGCAGCGCGGTGCGCTCGGTCTCTTCGCCGGACAGCTTGTCGAGCATGACGTCGGCCGCGAAGCGCGCGGCCCCCACGCCCAGCCCGGTGAAGCCGGTGGCGTAGGTGACGCGGCCTTTGCGGGCGGTGCCGAAGAACGCGCAGAAGCGGCTCGATGAGTCGATCGCCCCGGCCCAGCGATGGGTGAAGCGCAGCCCCGCCAGCTGCGGGAAAGTGGTGAAGAAGTGCGACGCCAGGCGGCGGTGGCTCTCCATCCGGTCTTCGTATTCGGGGCGCACCTTGCCGCCGTAGTGGTAGACCGCGTCGTAGCCGCCGAACAGGATGCGGTCGTCGGCGGTGAGCCGGTAGTAATGGAATTGGTTCGCGCTGTCGGCGAGGCCCTGACGGTGCGACCAGCCGATCGACGCGAGCTGCTCGGCCGAGAGCGGCTCGGTCATGAGCACGTAGTCGTACACGGGCACGGTCATCAGCCGGTTCCGCTTGAGGAGGGAGGGGAACACATTGGTGGCGAGGGCGACGGCGTCCGCCACGACCCGGCCGTTCGGGGTGACCAGCGTGAGCGGCCCTGAGCCGTCGCCCTCGATGGTGCGCACGATGCTGTGTTCGAAGATCTCGACGCCGAGGTCTGCGGCCACGCGCGCCAGCTCGACACCGAGCTTGGCCGGGTGCACCATCGCGGAACCCTCGCGGTCCCAGGCTCCGGCGAGGAACGTCTCGGAGTGCACCTCCGCCTGCACGGCGTCGCGGTCGAGGAAGCCCGGTTCGTCGCGGAGCCAATCGACCTGGTGGGGTTCGACCGCGACGGCCAGCTGTCCCGTGCGCTCGAACTCCGCATCCATGCCGTAGCGCGCGACGGCCTGCTCGATGCCGTCGAGGTTCTCATGCCCCAGCTCCTCGAGCCGGTCGATCTCCTCGGGCCACCGGGTCAGCCCGTTCTCGTGGCCGTGGGTGAGGCTCGACTCGCAGAAGCCGCCGTTGCGACCGGATGCCGCCCATGCGATGCGCGAGGCCTCCAGCAGCACGACGCGACGCTCAGGGTCGCGCTCCTTGGCGCGCACCGCCGTCCACAACCCGGCGTAGCCCCCGCCGACGATCGCGAGGTCGGCCTGCACGGTGCCGTTCAGAGGCGGATGCGTCGGCCGTTCCACATCGTCGAGCCAGAAGACGCGCAGGTCGGTGTCGCGCAGGGAATCGTCCACGACCCCCTGCGGCGGTATCCGGCGTTCGAAGACGGTGGTTCCCATGGTCACTCCGTTGCGTCCGGGGCGCGCCTCAGCGCGTTCCCCAGTTGTAGAGGTCTTTGTAGAGACCCGCGTAAAGCAGGCTCTCCGTGTGGACGATGCCGGGGATGGTGCGGATGCGTGTCGCGATGAGGTCGATCAGGTGCTCGTCGTTCTCGCACACGGCCTCGACGAGGATGTCGAAAGTGCCGAGCACGACGACCACGTACGCCAGCTCGCGGATCTCGGTCAGCTCTTCGGCGATCGCGCGGGGGTCGCCCGAGACGCGGATGCCGATCATGGACATGCGGTGGAAGCCGAGCTGCATCGGATCGGTCACCGCGACGATCTGGATGATGCCCGCTTCGGTCATCCGCTGCACACGCTGACGGGCGGCGGCTTCGCTGAGCCCGACCTCTCGAGCGATCTCGGCGTAGGGGCGGCGGCCGTCCTCCTGCAGGAGTTCGACGATGCGCTTGGAGATGTCGTCCAGCGCAGGCTGGGCTGGCTTGGTGCTCATCTATCGATATTGACAGTCGCAGAGCAATCCCGCAACTGAATCAGTCGCTGGATATCGCCATATCTTCCGATTCCGCATCTTGCGCGCTACCATGGCGGGATGCCCCGCACCCTCGTGAAGAACTCGGCGCCGTTGCAGAACTTCATCGGCGGTCGCTTCGTGCCCGTGTCTGGTACGGGGCGGATGCCGCTCCTCGATCCTGTCACCGAAACGTCCTACGGCGAACTGCCGATCTCCGACGCTGCCGACGTGGATGCCGCCTACGCCGCAGCATCCGCTGCCTTCCCGCTGTGGCGCGACACCACGCCCGCCGACCGGCAGTTGGCGCTGTTCCGTATCGCCGACGAGATGGAGTCGCGGGCGGAGGAGTTCGCCGACCTGGAATCGCAGGACACCGGGAAGCCGCGGGCGAGCCTCGTCGCCGACGAGATCATGCAGTCGGTCGACCAACTCCGCTTCTTCGCGGGGGCCGCCCGCAGTCTGGAAGGCCGTGCGGCGGGGGAGTACCTGGCCGGACACACCTCGTTCGTGCGTCGCGAGCCGGTCGGCGTGATCGGTCAGGTGACGCCGTGGAACTATCCGCTGAACATGGCGGTGTGGAAGATCGCGCCCGCGCTCGCCGCCGGGAACACGGTCGTGCTCAAGCCCGCGGAGTCGACGCCGCTGACCACCCTCCTGCTCGCCGAGATCGTCGCGCGGCACACCCCGGCAGGCACCCTGAACGTCGTGCTGGGCGACCGCGATACGGGCGTCGCGCTGGTCGAGCATCCGATTCCGCAGATGGTCGCGATCACGGGCTCCGTGCGCGCGGGCATGGCGGTGGCGCGCTCGGCGGCGAACGACGTCAAGCGCGTGCACCTGGAGCTCGGCGGCAAGGCACCCGCGATCGTGTTCGCGGACGCCTCGCTCGAGAAGGCGGTGGAGGGCATCGTCACCGGGGCCTTCTTCAACGGCGGGCAGGACTGCACGGCGGCCACCCGGGTGCTGGTCCATGCCTCGCGGCACGACGAACTGGTCGCCGCGCTGGTGGCCAGGGCGAAGACGCATGCCCGCACCGGAGGCCGGCACGAGGAGGGGGTGCTGTACGGACCGCTGAGCAATGCGGCGCAGCTCGCTCAGGTGCAGGGTTTCATCGACCGCCTGCCCGCACATGCGACGATCGAGACCGGCGGGCGCCGTCAGGGCGACCAGGGCTACTTCTGGGCGGCCACGATCGTCTCGGGCGTGCGGCAGGACGACGAGGTCGTCCAGGGCGAGATCTTCGGGCCGGTGCTGACGGTGCAGGCATTCGACGAGGACGCCGAGGCGTTGGAGATGGCGAACGACGTGCCCTATGCGCTCGCCGCCTCGGTGTGGACGACCGATCACACCCGAGCGATGCGCTTCTCGCGGGACCTCGACTTCGGGTGCGTGTGGATCAACACGCACATCCCGTTCGTCTCGGACATGCCCCACGGCGGGTTCAAGCACTCCGGGTACGGCAAGGACCTCTCGCAGTACGGGTTCGACGACTACACCCGCATCAAGCACGTGATGAGCGCGCTGGACTGAGCAGGACCGGTCAGGCGGACAGCAGCTTCACTCGTCGATGCTCGCGCAGCGTGAGCTGCGGTCGCTCCTCGATCTTGATGGCGCCGTCTTCTTCCCAGCCATGGCGGGCGTAGAAGGCGTCGGCGCGATCGTTCCCATCGAGCACCCACAGGTACGCGCGGTCGTGGCCCGCTTCGGCGATCGTCCTCTCGGCAGCGACGAGCAGCGCGTGACCGGCGCCCGTGGACCACGCGGAGGGGTCGGCGTAGATGCCGTACACCTCGCCGTCGGCGAGCCCGTCTGGGTCGCGACCGGAGCCGAAAGACGTCCAGCCGACGATGTGTTCGTCGCGGACGGCCACGAGGATGCCGAGGGCCGTCGGCAGGGGATCGGCGACGATGCGCCGCCAGCCCTCTGCCCGCTCGGCGATCGACAGGCCGTCGAGGACGGACTGCTCGATGAGTCCGCGGTAGGCGACCTGCCAGGAACGGACGTGCACGCCGGCGACCGCTTCGGCATCTTCGACACGGGCTTCGCGGACCAGCAGCGGGCTCATGCCTCCACCCTATGGGGGCGGAGGAACGGTGCCACGGTGTTGATGTGGACCTCGAAGTGCAGGCAGGACCCGAACACGTACCCGGTCGATCCGACGTCGCCGATGTACTGGCCCTCGTCGACGCAGTCTCCGACCTCGACAGCGCGGGTGCCGTAGTTCAGGTGCGAATAGACCGTGCTCACGGCCTGCCCGTCCACGATGCTCTCGATCTGGATCGTCACGCCGTAGCCCTGGTAGCTCTCGGTGGACCGGGAGACGCAGCCCTTCATGGCGGCGTTGATCGGCGTCCCGACACCCGCGGCGAAGTCCTGGCCGAGGTGGGACCGGCCGGGACGTGACGCACCGAAGCCATCCGTGAAGGAGTAGGTCCCGTCGGCCATCGGCATGACGATGCGGTCGGCGACGGGGATGTCGACTGCGCTTCCGAGAGGCATGCCGGCTGCGAGTGCGGCCGCGACGGCACGGGAGCGCGTCTCCTCGATCTCCTCTGGTGTCGTCGCGGAGAACGTCCCGCGAGGAGCGATCTCCGCACGGATCTCGTCCGAGGAGGAGGACGCAGAGGTGGAGGTGTAGGACTGCGCGGCGGCGGCGGCCGTGGTGAGGCTGGTGGTGCCGGCGGCGACCGCGCCGCCCGCCGGGGCGAGGGCGGGGAGTGCTGCGCCGGTGATCATCACCCCGATCGCGAAGGTGGCACCGAGTGCCTTGGCCTTCGCCCACGGACGCTTCGGGCGGCGGGCGCGGACTGTCGACGCGGCTTTCTGCGGCGTCGCGCGCCGGGTGTCCGGCCCATCGGACGTCTCGGGTGCGTCGTCCGCGCGGGCTGCATCCTCGGGGCGGGAACTCTGCGATTCCGTCGTCGCGGAGCGCCGCAAGTCGCGTCGCAAGAGCGGCCGAGCCGAGTCGGGGGCTTCTGAAGGGGCTTCCGCGGCGTCGTGAGCGCGCTCGGATGGCAGGGAATTCGTGACGGAGTCCTTCCGGAGGGCAGATGTACTCGGCGGTCGATCCCCCCGGATGCCACCGTTACCGATCTGTAATTTAGTGGGGGAACCTGTGAGCGTCAAATCGAAGAGCGGACGATCGATCCTGTTTCGACGACGGATGCTCGGCCTCCATCGGCATCGGCGTGTGCGGTGTCGAGGTGGATGCTCACACTCTGCCCTGGTGTGGGGCGTCCGTGTGCGTGGCGGCGCACCGTGCTGCCGCGAGTGTGGATAAGGGGCTCTGTCGTCGTTTCTGTGGAGGGATTGTCGACGCGTCGCGTGTTTCGGAATATTGCTCTGATCTGGGGTTGTCGGGGTCTGAATGTCGGTGGTCTCGGGTTGACTTGAGGGTATGAACAACCCCGTGGAACTGCTCGGCCAGGTCGTCGCCGACCTGGATGCGGTGCTGCGCTCGGACGTGATCGCGGGGTTGGGGGACGACACCAAGATGCAGGTGCTGCGGGCCGCGGGGGAGGTGCAGCGGCGGGTGGAGGCGGTGGTCGTGGAGGCGGTCGCGTCGGTCGATGAGCGTCCGGCGGGGTCGGGTGAGCCGGCGTTGTGCGGGCGGTTCGGGTGCCGCACGATGAACGAGTTGCTGCAGCGGGTGCTGCGTGCCGATGCGGCGGGGGCGGGCCGGGTGGTCAAGGCGGCGAAGGCG
>JAQZBG010000409.1 GCA_029239165.1 Microbacterium sp.
GCGGCGATCGCGGGGAAGCGGTCCCGGTCAGGAGATCGTGATCTCGAACCCGGTCGCGGCGGGGGCCACGGTCACCTGCGAGAGGTCCGTGACCAGGACGGTCGGGTTGTGTGCTGCCGCATGCTTCCCGACTCCGACGACCCGCATGCCCGCAGCGAGACCCGCTTGGATCCCCGCGCCGGAATCCTCGAACACGATGCAGTCGGCCGGATCGATCCCCAGCAGACCCGCCGCGCGGACGAACCCCTCGGGATCGGGCTTGGAAGCGGAGACATCCTCGGCGGTCACGCGGCGCTCGGGGACCGTGAGACCGGCGGCCCGCATCCGTGCCGTCATGAGCGCGACGTTGGCGGAGGTGACTATCGCGTGCGGGAACGGCTGCAGCGCCTCGAGCAGCGCGCGTGCGCCCGGGATCTCGATCACGCCGTCGACATCACTCGCCTCCGTGGCGAGCATGATCTCGTTCTCATGGAGGTTGATGGCATGGTCGCGCTCGGGCAGCATGATCGCCATGCTCTGGTGGCCCTGGCGGCCGTGAACGACGCGGAGCACCGTCTCGGGATCGATGCCGTGCGGCTCCGCCCAGGCGAGCCAGAGTCGCTCCACGACTGCGGTCGAATCGACGAGGGTCCCGTCCATGTCGAGGAGGACGGCGCGGGCGGTGAGAGTCTGTGGCACCCTTCCAGGCTAGCGGCGCCCGGTCCGGACACCGTCGACTTCTATGATGTGGACCGGGAGGCACGGACGATGAATGCGCTCGGCAGGAGAGTGTTGCAGGTGCTGCGGCAGGTGCGGGGTCCCGACACCGCGGATGCGGTGTTCGAGGCGACCGCGCTGATCGTCGGCGCCGGGTTCCTCGTGGTCGGATTCTTCGTGGCGCTGCCGGTGTTCTGGGGGCATGAGCTGGCGATCAGCGGCAGCGGTTCGATCGGTGTCTTCGCCGCGTTCGGCGGAGCGATCACGGCCGCCATCGCCTTCGCCCTCGGGCGCATCGCGGTGCGGCCCGAGCAGGTGGATCCGGACGCCGTCCGCGACGGCTTCACGGTGCCGGGCGACCGACTGCGCTGGTACGACCTCGCCGCCATCGCGTTCGCGCACGCGGCGATCGCCTACCTCGGCTGGCTCGGCATCGCAGAGCTTCTCGAACGGAGCTTCACGGATGCGCCGGTGTTCCCGTTTCCCGGGGCGGTGCTCGTGGCGGTCGCGTTCGCGCTGACCGGCTACGTCTCCTTCCTCAGCGCCGTCGCCCTCACTCCGATGGTCCTCTCGCTGGTACTCGCGGTATTCCTCGTGGTCGGAGCGTTCGCCAGCATGCTCGCCTCCAGCGATGTGCACTGGTGGCGCGACAACCTGTCGGCGCTGGGGATGAGCAGCAACAGCTCTTCCGTGGCCTTCAACGCGACGCTGATCATCGCCGGAGTGATGGTGACGACCATCTCCCGCTATGCGACGGCCGGACTCCCCGCCGTAGCTCCCGCCGACCGTCGCGGACGGTTCGTGGTGCGCGGAGGTCTGATCCTCCTGGGGATCTTCCTCGCGTGCGTCGGGATCTTCCCCGTCGACGAGTTCTTCCTCCTGCACAACACCGTCGCGACCGGCATGACCGTCGTCTTCGGAGTCGTCGTGGTGGGACTGCCGTGGCTCCTGCCGAGCATCCCGAAGGTGTTCGTGGGCTTCGGGTGGGCGTTCGCGCTGGTGATCGTCCTGCTGGCCGCATTCTTCGCGGTCGGCTACTACAACCTCACGGCCGTCGAACTCATCGCGGCGGTGCTGATCTTCAGCTGGATCATCGTGTTCCTGCGCACGGCAGGATCGATGGGGTCAGTGCCGTCCGCTCGCGCCGACGAGGTCGGGGAGGCGGTCGCCGCAGGCTGACGGGGGTCTTCCCATCGGCCTTGCCGACTGCTCAGTCGCGGAGCTCCTGCATCGCCTCGTGGGTGCGGCGCAGGGCGTCGACCGTCTCGGCGAACCTCCGCTTCGCGACCCCGACGAAGAGGCAATCCACGAGCGTGAGCTGCGCGATGCGGCTCACCATCGCCCCCGCGCGGAACGACGACTCCCGCACCTCGGTGAACAGCGCGTGGTCGGCTGCCCGGGCGAGCGGCGAGTCCTTGGCCGAGGTCACCGCGATCGTCGCCGCGCCGTGTCGGCGCGCGGTCTCGAGGAAGCGCACGGTCTCGATCGTCGTGCCGGAGTGCGAGAAGCCGATCGCGACGGTGGGTGCCATCGGCAGAACGGTCGCGGCGACCGCCTCGTGCGGGTCGGCGAGCACGTGGGCATTGCGCCCGACCCGCAGGAGCTTGTGGGCGAGATCTTCCGCGACGAACTGACTGGCGCCGATTCCGTAGAGGAGGATGCGGTCGGCGCCGTCGATCGAGGTGATCGCCGCCTCGAGCACGTCGAAGTCCAGCTGGGCGACGGTCTCCTCGATCGCCAGCAGTTCGAGCGCGGCGAGCTTGGACACCGCCTCCGGAAGAGTGTCCTCGTCGGAGATCTCGGACCCGAAGGCACCCCGCGCAGAGAACTGTGCGGCCTCTTTGCCGAGTTCGGTCGCCAGGGCCATGCGCAGCGCGGCGTAGCCGCTGAATCCGATCGCCCGACAGAAACGGACCACGGATGCCACAGACGTCCGGCACTCCTGGGCCAGCTCGTTGATCGTCATGTCGATGACGATCGATGGGTTCTCACGGATCGCCGCCGCGATGCGGGCGAGCGAAGGCGGCAACGTCGAAGCAGCGGCTTCGACTGTCGATTGGATGCTCACACGGCCCTCCGGTCGTTCGGGTGGATGTCTCGACAGTGCGGTGGGGTGGTAAATTCTTTCCGGTGAGTCTACTTCCTATGTAGTCTCTTTCCATAGATCTGCGACCGAGTCCGTGAGGAGAACCGATGCCCGTCCATCCGATCGCATCCGTCGACCTCGGCAAATCCCGCTGCCGCATCACGATCAGCGGTGACGGGGGACGGGTCGAACGG
>JAQZBG010000032.1 GCA_029239165.1 Microbacterium sp.
CCCGGAGCGCGCATCGTGATGATCGTGGTGATGAAGTTCACCGCACCCAGAATGGTGCCGAAACCGGAGATGCCCAGTCCGACCATCCAGAGGTTTCCACCCGCACCGGGCGAGAACGAGGCCCCGGCCAGCGGCTGATAGGCGAACCACCCGAAGGAAGCGGCGCCCTGCGGGGTGAGGAAGCCGGCCACCGCGATGGTCGAGCCGAAGAGGAAGAGCCAGAACGCGAACGCGTTCAGTCGCGGGAACGCCACGTCGGGAGCACCGATCTGCAGCGGCAGGATCGCGTTGGCGAAACCCGCGAAGAGCGGGGTCGCGAACATCAGCAGCATGATCGTGCCGTGCATCGTGAACAGCTGGTTGTACTGCTCCTTCGTCGGGACGATCTGCATACCCGGCGCGAACAGCTCGGCGCGGATGACGAGCGCCATCACACCACCGAGGAGGAAGAACAGCACAGAGGCGATCAGGTACATGTACCCGATGGTCTTGTGGTCGGTGGAGGTGATCCACTTGACGACGATGTTGCCCTTCTGCTCTACCCGCGAGGAGCTCATCAGAGCGGCCTGGCGGGCGGGCAGAGTGGTGGGACGCGACTTGGGAGTCTCGTCGGTACGGGGAGCTTCTGTGGTCGACATGACTTACTCCCCTCCTTCCTCGGTGTCGGTCTTCGGGGTCGTAGACGACCTTCACGTTGAAGAGCATCATGGAGTGATACTCACCGCAGAGCTCGGCGCACTTGCCGGCGTACTCGCCCTCACGGGTGGGGATGAACGACCAGGAGTTGTCCTTCCCGATGAACATGTCCTTCTTGTAGAGGAAGTCGATGATCCAGAAAGAGTGGATGACGTCGCGCGACTGCAGGTCGATCGTGACCTTCTTGTCGACCGGCAGAACCAGGGTCGGCAGCTGCGACTGATCGATGTTGCCTTCGGCGTCGGGCTGGGCCTGGATGCCCATCGTCCACACGGCGTCGGAGTTGTCCTCCTCCTCGCCGTCGTACTGGAAGTCCCACGCCCACTGCTTCGCGATCGCGGTGATCTCGACGTCGGGCTCGTCCCACTTGGCCTCGATCTCGGTCTGATCGCGAGCGGTGAAGAAGAACATGCCCAACACGAGGATGAGCGGCACGATCGTGTAGAAGATCTCGATCGGCATGTTGTAGCGCATCTGGACCGGCAGGCCGGTCTGGCCCTTGCGACGGCGGTACGCGATCGCTGCCCAGGCCATCAGGCCCCAGGTGATGATGCCGACGGCGAGAAGCACGATCCAGGAGTTCACCCAGAGCGAGGAGACGCGCTCAGTCTGATTGGTGGCTGCGGGGCCACCCTCCACGAAGCCCGGAAGAAAGCCGTTCAGCTCGGTGGGAGAGCATCCCGCCAGGGCCACGGCTGCCACGACTCCCACAGGGAGTGCGGCCCAACGAAGGCTGCGTTTCGAGGGCACGATGCACCTTTCAGATCGCGAACAGAGCACACCCAAGTCTAGGGCAAGCTCACACCTGATTCATGCCATCCACGCAGGTTCTGGAAGCGGAACGGCCGCCGTCACCAGTGGTGACGGCGGCCGTTCGGCATACAGACGATCAGTGGAAGCTGTCGCCGCAGGCGCAGCTTCCCGCCGCGTTGGGGTTGTCGATCGTGAAGCCCTGCTCCGAGATCGTGTCCTTGAAGTCGATCGCCGCACCATCGAGGTACGGAACGCTCATGTTGTCGATGATGACCTCGACCCCGTCGAAGTCGACGGTCTCGTCGCCCTCGAGGTAACGCTCATCGAAGTACAGCTGGTAGATCAGTCCCGAGCATCCGCCGGGCTGAACGGCGACGCGCAGACGGAGATCGTCGCGGCCTTCCTGCTCGAGCAGGTTCTTCACCTTCGTGGCGGCAGCGTCGGTCAGGGTGACGCCGTGTGCGCGGGTGGTCTCTGGGGAGAGTGTGGTGTCGCTCATGTCGCTCCTTGTGACGGGCCGCAGGTGCACGGCTTCTCGGACGATTCTACAGGTGCAACGACTCGTTCGGGCTGTGCGCCCGCGAATGCGGGTCCTCGACACCGGTGACGAGGATCTGTGCGTCGGGGAACTCCCGCACCAGGTCGGCGATGAAGGGGATCGAACCGCCGACGCCCAGATCCACGGGCGGGACCCCGTAGCCGTCGCGCATCGCATCACGGGTCAGCTGCACCGCCCACCCGCTGGTGTCGACGAGGAACCCGTCACCCAGGTCGACATCTGAGAAGGTGAGCTCCGCGCCGAACGGAGCGTGCGCCCGCAGGTGGCTCTCGAGAGCGTCATAGGCGTCCTGTCCCGTCTGCCCCGGAGCGACGCGGGCGCTGATCACCACCGTGACCTCGGGAAGCAGGGTGTTGGATGCCGCGGACACGCTCGTGGCGTCGATCCCGATCACGGTCACCGCCGGCTTGTTCCAGATCCGACTCAGGATCGTGCCGTTGCCGATCGGGGCGGTTCCGGGCAGGAGCCCTGCCTCGTCGCGCAAGGTGGCATCGGTGTAGTCGGGAGTAGGCGCGTCGCGCTCGGTCATCCCCGCCACCGCCACAGAGCCGTCGGCGTTCCACAGCGTCGAGAGCAGCTTCACCGTCGACATCATCGCGTCGGGCACCGCTCCCCCGAACATCCCCGAATGCGACGCGTGATCCAGGGTGCGCACGCGCAGCGTGAACCGGGCGTTTCCGCGCAGCGAGACGGTGAGGCCGGGCGTCACCGAATCCCAGTTGCCGGAGTCGGCGACGACGATGGCATCGGCGCGGAGCGCCTCCTTGTTGTCGGACAGGAATTGGGCGAACGAACGAGACCCGTACTCCTCCTCCCCCTCGATGAACATCGCGATGCCGAGGTCGAGATCGTCACCGAGCACCTCGCTCACCGCACGGATCGACGCGATGTGCGCCATGATGCCGGCTTTGTCGTCGGCGGCGCCGCGACCGTACAGACGCCCGTCCCGCACCGTGGGCTCGAACGGCGGCGTCTCCCAGAGAGCGTCATCGCCGGGAGGCTGCACGTCGTGGTGCGCGTAGAGCAGGATCGTGGGCTTGCCGTTGCGGGCGGCCCGCGTCGCGAGGACTGCCGGCTGTCCCTGCTCATCGGTGCCGGGAATCGCGGCGCGCAGCACGCGCACCTCATCGAAGACACCGGTACCCGAGGCCAGCGCAGCCACGGCCTCTGCGCTGCGCTCCAGCTGGGTCTGATCGAACGCGGGCCACGCCATCCCGGGAATACGCACGAGGTGGCCGAGGTCCGACAACGCGGAAGGGATACCGGTCGCCACAGCCTCGAGGACGGCGGCATCGGACTCACGGGGAGGAACGGGAGAGGTCATGCGAGTAATCTTAAGGTGATCCCCCGCCTGCGAACCGAGGAACTCCGTGTCGACTAATCCTGCCTCCCCTTCGACGAACGACGAAGCCCCCGAGACGCCTGCCGTCGGCAAGGGGCGCGCGACGCCGACCCGCGCGGAGCAGGAGGCTGCTCGCCGCCGCCCCCTGGTCGCCAACACCAAGGAGGCCAAGGCAGCCGCCAAGGCCGAACTCAACGAGCGCCGAGCCAAAGCACAGGCCGGCATGGCCGCCGGCGAGGAGAAGTACCTCCCCGTCCGCGACAAGGGCCCCCAGCGCCGCTGGGTGCGCGACTACGTCGATGCAGGCTGGCACCCGGCCGAGTTCGTGATGGGCGTCATGGTGCTGGTCATCCTCGCCTCGCTGCTGCCCACGAACATGATGATCTCGTTCTACGCGTACCTGGTGATGATGGGTTACCTGGTGATCGCGATCGGCGGCATGGTCCTGCTCTCCATGCGGGTCAAGCGCAAGGCAGCAGCCAAGTTCGGCAAGGAGCGCCTCGAGCGTGGCCTCGGTTGGTACGCCGCGATGCGGGCCCTGCAGATGCGATTCATGCGTCTGCCGAAGCCGCAGGTCAAGCGCGGACAGTACCCCGACTGACCAGTCCTCTGTTGACCTCGCGGCCCCAGAACGGACCGCGGTACAGGAATGCCGTGTAACCCTGCACGAGAGTGGCACCGGCATCCAGACGCTCCTGCACGTCCGCAGCGGTTTCCACACCGCCGACTGCGATCACGCAGAAGTCGGCGGGAACGGCACCACGAACGACGCGCAGCACCTCGAGCGAGCGCTGCTTCAGCGGGGCGCCCGACAATCCACCGGCCCCGGCAGCCTCGATTTCCGCCGGATCCGCGAGCAAACCGTCCCGGCTGATGGTCGTGTTGTTCGCGATGATGCCGGCGAGCCCTTCGGAAACCGCCAGCTGCGCGATCGCCGCGATCTCTTCGTCCGGCAGGTCCGGAGCGATCTTGACGAGCAGCGGAGTGGCGCCTGAGGCCTGCTTGACCGCGCGCAGGAGCGGGGCGAGCGTCTCCACCGCCTGCAGCCCGCGGAGCCCCGGCGTGTTCGGAGATGACACGTTCACGGCGAGATAGTCGGCGAGCGGGGCGAGCCGAGTCGCGGAAGCCACGTAGTCGGCAGTCGCGTTCTCCACGTCGACCACCCGGCTCTTGCCGATGTTGACGCCGACCACCGTATCGGGTGATCCGCGGCGCAGACGGGCGAGACGGCGTGCCGCAGCATCCGCGCCCGCGTTGTTGAAGCCCATCCGATTGATCACGGCTCGATCGGTGATGAGACGGAACAGACGCGGTTTCGGATTGCCGTCCTGCGGAACCGCCGTGACCGTGCCGACTTCCACATGCCCGAAGCCGAGAGCTGCCAGACCACGGACCCCGACCGCATTCTTGTCGAATCCGGCGGCGATGCCGAACGGTGACGGGAAGGTGAGTCCGAGCGCCTCGACACGCAATGACGGATCAGGGCGTGTCAGTGCACGCGTCGCCCAGGAGAACGGGGGCACGCCGAGAACCCGGATCACCGCCATCCCGGCATGGTGGGCGAACTCGGGGTCGAAGCGCGAGAGGACAGCGCGGAAGAGCAGCGGATACATCCCTGCCAGATTACCGGTCCGCGGACTCCTGCTTCGTGTGGTCGGCTCGCAGATCGGTGATCGCTGCTTCGAAGTCCTCGAGCGAATCGAATGCCTGGTAGACGCTGGCGAAACGGAGGAAAGCGACCTCGTCGAGCTCACGCAGCGGCCCGAGGATCGCCAGACCGATCTCGTTCGCGTCGAGTTGTGAGACGCCGGTCTGGCGAACCGCCTCCTCCACCCGTTGCGCGAGGATGGCGAGGTCGGCCTCAGTCACCGGCCGCCCCTGGCACGCCTTGCGTACGCCCGAGATGACCTTCTCGCGGCTGAACGGCTCCATGACGCCGGAGCGTTTGATCACGTTGAGGCTCGCCGTCTCGGTTGTCGTGAAGCGGCCACCGCACTCGGGGCACTGACGGCGGCGCCTGATCGACAACCCGTCATCGCTGGTGCGCGAGTCGATGACGCGAGAGTCGGGATGACGACAGAAGGGGCAGTGCATTTGACCGATCCTACGCCGTGAAGCGGGCCTCGATCGCCTCGCCATGCGCAGGGAGCACCTCGGTCTCGGCGAGGGCCACGACGCCGGCGCGAACGGCTGACAGCGCAGCGCGATCGTAGGAGATGACCTGCTGTGGACGCAGGAACGTGTAGGAGCCGAGACCGGGCGCATAGCGTGCCTGGCCACCGGTGGGGAGCACGTGGTTGCTGCCGGCCATGTAGTCGCCGAGGCTGACGGGAGTCTGGTCACCGACGAAGACGGCCCCGGCGCTGGTGAACGCCGATGCCGCGTCCTCGGCGTCGACGAGGTGCAGCTCGAGGTGCTCCGGGGCGTAGGCGTTGCTGAAGGCGGTCGCCATGGCGCGGTCATCGACCAGGACGACCGCGGACTGGGGCCCGTCCAGTGCTGCGGTGACACGGTCGCTGTGTCGCGTGTGGGCAGCCATCCGCTGGACTTCGACGGCGACCTGACCCGCGAGGTCGGTTGCATCCGTGACCAGGACCGCGGAGGCCTGCTCATCGTGCTCCGCCTGACTGACCAGGTCGGCGGCGATGAGTCGCGGGTCGGCATCGGCATCGGCCACGACGAGGATCTCGGTCGCACCGGCCTCGGAGTCCGTACCGACGACGCCGGCGACCGCACGCTTCGCAGATGCGACGTAGTTGTTGCCAGGGCCGGATACCACATCCACCGGATCGAGGCTGAGCGACGGAACACCGTGTGCGAAGGCGCCGATCGCGCCGGCTCCGCCCATGGCATAGACCTCGGTGACTCCCAGCAGTGCGGCAGCGGCCAGGATCGTCGGGTGGATCCTTCCATTCTGATCGGCCTGCGGCGGCGACGCCAGCGCGATCTGCTCGACCCCCGCGACCTGCGCGGGCACGACGTTCATGATGACACTGGAGGGATAGACCGCCTTGCCCCCGGGGATGTAGACCCCTACGCGGTGCACAGGCTGCCACCGCTGCAGGATGCGGGCGCCGGGACCGATCTCGGTGGTCCGCGGCGCCGGCACCTGTGCTTCGGACCCGCGACGCACCCGCACGATGGCCTCTTCGAGCGCGGCGCGGACAGCGGGATCGAGGGAGGCGAGGGCGTCCGCGATGTGCTCGGCGGGAACACGCACCTCGTGGCCCGTCACCCGGTCGAACTGCTCGGCCTGTTCACGGAGCGCTGCTTCCCCGCGGACTCGCACGTCCTCGACGATACGTGCGGCGGTGTCGAGCGCCTCCGCGCGCGCCTGCGTGGCCCGGGGCACGGCCGCGAGCATGTCAGCGGGCGAGAGTTCGCGGCCCCGCAGATCGATCGTGCGCATTTCAGCCCTTCGAGATGTCGGAGATGTCGTGGAGATAGCCGATCCGTCCGTCATCATGTCGGACGACGTACGCACCTCCACGGTCCTCGATCACCAGTGCCCAGGCGCTCGGCCCGATGCGGAACAGCGGCTCGCCACGCTCATCGTGCACATCGCGCTCGGTGGCGGCGAGAATCCAGAACGGCTGCGCGGCGGGAGCCGTCTCGCGGGGATTCGTCGCGTCCAGATCTGAGTCCGCTTCAGCGAGTCCCTCGACGATGCGGGGCTCAGCGTCGTCCGTGACGTCACCGGTCTCGTAGGTCGCCGCTGTCTCGAGCAGCGACTCGATGCTCCCGGTGTCCGAGACGATCTCGGGTTCCTGTCCGCGGGATCGACGTGCGTATGCGGGCACGTACTCCTCGTCGGAAGCGTCCTGATCGGTCCCGATGCCGCCGCCGGAGGCATGTGCGGTGAGAGGCACCTGCTCTGCGAGGTCGAGTCGTGCGATCTCGTCAGTCGCCAGCCTGCCGGTCGGCTCGGCGTCGAGATCCGTGACCGGAGGAAGCGCTGAAGCGTCCACGATGACATCGGTCTCGCTGTCGCTGGGCGCTGCGGTCGGCTCGGCGACGGGCTCGGGGCGCGGGCGTGCGATCACAGGCCGCACGGGATTCGCGTTGCGATGAGCGAGCGTGACGAGGCGGCCGTGGAAGTCTTCCTTCAGTCCCGGGACGATCGGGGCGAAGACCGTGAGCACGACCAGCGCCAGAGACGTGATGACCATCCCCACGCCGTTCCACGGAAGCCCCCAGTAGCCGGTGGCGAGCATTCCCGAGATCGAGAGCCACAGGTTGCCGACCCAGACCACAGCCGCGACGGAGAACGCCACGGAGGCGAACTGATCGATCCCCAGCGACCCGACTCGGCGGATGCCGTCCGGCGAGAACCGGCGCAGGACGAGAAGGAACACCGCCACGGTCGGAAGTCCGATGGGAAGGATCCACTGGATGCCGACGCCCCAAAGCGACAGGCCGCCGCTCAGGGGGAAGAACGACAGCACGAAGGAGACCACCCACACGCCGACGATCAAGAGCTCACGCAGCGTGAATCCGAGGATGCCGAATTCCGGAGTGACCTCGTCGTCGTACAGCACGCCGTCGTCGTCGCTGAAGATCGAGTCCTCGGTGTCCGGCTCGGGGAGGCCGGATTCGGAGGGGTCCGTATTCATGATGGTCCTTTCGTCACAGTGCTCGACGGGGGGTGGCCGTCGTGCTGCCGACGGCTCACGATCCTACCCGCTCACCCCAGACAGGTCGGCCCGAGCAGCGACTTGAGGTCACCGAAGAGGTCGGCCGTGACCTTCACCGGCATCGGCACCTCGAAGACCTTCGCGGTGCCACCGCGGTGCACGCGGAGCAGCACCTCGGTGTCGCCGTTGTGCCGGCGGAGAACCTCGGCGAGCTCCATCATCACGCGCTCCGTGGCGCGCTGCTCGGCGAGCACGAGCGATAGCGGGCCCGCGGCATCGAACGAGCCGATGTCGGGTGCGAACGCCGATTGAGCATGCAGGTTGAGCCCGTCGTCACGCCGGGAGACGCGTCCGCGGACAGCGAGGATCGCATCCTGCTGCAGCGTGTGCTGGAACTCCGTGTACGTCTTCCCCATGAACATCACGGTCACCTCGCCGTTGAAGTCCTCGACGGTGATCATGCCGTAGGGGTTTCCGCTCGCCTTGGCGACGCGGTGCTGCACGCTGGTCACGAGTCCGGCCACCGTCACCTGGTCGCCGTCCTGAAGGTCCTCGGAGTTGTTGAGGTCGTGGATCGAGATCGACGCATGCTTCGCCAGCGGAACCTCCAGTCCCGCGAGGGGGTGATCGGACACATAGAGCCCGAGCATCTCCCGCTCGAAGGCGAGCTTGTCCTTCTTGATCCACTCCGGCCTGGCGGGCACCTTGGCGGGCGCCGCCTCTTCCATGCCGTCGTAGAGGCTGTCGAAGTCGAAGCCGATCGCTCCCTGTGCCTCGTTCCGCTTGCGGTCGACTGCGGCCTCGACCGCGTCTTCGTGCACCTCCATGAGCGCCCGACGGGTATCGCCCATCGAGTCGAAGGCGCCAGCCTTGATCAGCGATTCGACGGTGCGCTTGTTCGAGACGTGCAGCGGCACCTTGTCGAGGAAGTGGTGGAACGACGTGAATCGCTCGTCTTTGCGGGCCTGCACGATGCCCTCGACGACGTTGCTGCCGACGTTGCGCACGGCGCCGAGACCGAAGCGGATGTCGTCGCCGACGGCCGCGAAGTAGTTGATCGAGTCCGACACATCGGGAGGCAGCACCTTGATGCCCATGCGGCGGCACTCGTTGAGGTACAGCGCCATCTTGTCTTTGGAATCACCGACGCTGGTCAGCAGCGCCGCCATGTACTCCGCGGGATAGTGCGCCTTGAGGTAGGCCGTCCAGTACGACACGAGGCCATACGCCGCGGAATGGGCTTTGTTGAACGCGTAGTCCGAGAAGGGAAGCAGGATGTCCCACAGCGCCTTGATGGCCGCCTCGCCGAATCCACGCTGCTTCATGCCTCCCGCGAAGCCCTCGTACTGCTTGTCGAGCTCGGACTTCTTCTTCTTACCCATCGCGCGGCGCAGGATGTCTGCTTGTCCGAGGCTGAACCCTGCGACCGCCTGCGCGATCGCCATGACCTGCTCCTGATAGATGATGAGGCCGTAGGACTCCTGCAGGATCTCCGCGAGCGGTTCCTCGAGCTCGGGGTGGATCGGGGTGATCTCCTGCAGACCGTTCTTACGCAGCGCGTAGTTCGTGTGCGAGTTCGCCCCCATGGGCCCGGGACGGTACAAAGCGATGAGGGCCGAGATGTCACCGAAGTTGTCGGGCTTCATCAGGCGCATCAGCGAACGAAGCGGCGGGCTGTCGAGCTGGAAGACGCCCAGGGTGTCGCCGCGTGCGAGCAGTTCGTACACGCCGGGGTCGTCGAGGCCCAGGTGCTCGAGGTCGAGTTCCTCGCCACGGTTCGTCCGGATGTTGTCGAGAGCGTCGGAGATGATCGTGAGGTTGCGGAGCCCCAGGAAGTCCATCTTGATCAAGCCCAGCGACTCGCACGACGGATAATCGAACTGCGTGACGATCTGCCCGTCCTGCTCCCGCTTCATGATCGGGATGATGTCGAGCAGCGGGTCGGACGACATGATCACACCGGCGGCGTGCACGCCCCACTGACGCTTCAGGCCTTCGAGACCGAGCGCGCGGTCGAAGACCGTCTTCGCCTCGGGGTCGGTGTCGATCAGCGCGCGGAACTCGCTCGCTTCCTTGTACCGGGGATGCGCCGAGTCGAACATGCCGTCGAGGGGCATGTCCTTGCCCATGACGGGCGGCGGCATCGCCTTGGTGAGCCGCTCCCCCATGCTGAACGGGAAGCCGAGCACACGGCCGGCATCCTTCAGCGCCTGCTTGGACTTGATGGTGCCGTAGGTGACGATCTGAGCGACGCGCTCGGAGCCGTACTTCTCCGTGACGTAGTCGATGACCTCGCCACGGCGCCGGTCATCGAAGTCGACGTCGAAGTCAGGCATCGAGACGCGGTCGGGGTTGAGGAATCGCTCGAAGATGAGACCGTGCTCGAGCGGGTCGAGATCGGTGATCCGCATCGCGTACGCGACCATGGAACCGGCACCGGAACCACGGCCTGGACCGACGCGGATACCGTTGTCCTTGGCCCAGTTGATGAAGTCGGCGACGACCAGGAAGTATCCGGGAAAGCCCATCTGCAGGATGATGCCGGTCTCGTACTCGGCCTGCTTGCGCACCTTGTCGGGGATCCCGCCGGGGTACCGGTAGTGCAGGCCCGTCTCGACCTCCTTGATGAGCCAGCTGTCCTCCGTCTCGCCGTCGGGCACCGGGAAGCGCGGCATGTAGTTGGCGGAGGTGTTGAACTCGACCTCGCAGCGCTCGGCGATGAGCAGCGTGTTGTCGCAGGCCTCGGGGTGATCGCGGAACAGCTGGCGCATCTCGGCCGCGGTCTTGATGTAGTACCCGTCACCGTCGAACTTGAACCGGTTCGGGTCGTCCATGGTGGAGCCCGACTGCACGCACAGCAGGGCCTCGTGCGCATCCGCCTCGTGCTGGTGCGTGTAGTGCGAGTCGTTGGTGGCGACCAACGGGATGTTCAGGTCTTTCGCGAGGCGGAGCAGATCGGTCATCACCCGTCGCTCGATGGAGAGACCGTGGTCCATGATCTCGGCGAAGTAGTTCTCCTTGCCGAAGATGTCCTGGAACTCTGCCGCTGCCGCCCGTGCTGCGTCGTACTGTCCCAGTCGGAGCCGCGTCTGCACCTCGCCCGACGGGCATCCCGTCGTCGCGATGATCCCCTTGCCGTAGGTCTGGAGCAGCTCGCGGTCCATGCGCGGCTTGAAGTAGTACCCCTCCATGCTCGACCGGGAACTGATCCGGAAGAGGTTGTGCATGCCCTCGGTGCTCTGGCTCCACATCGTCATGTGGGTGTAGGCGCCCGAGCCGGAGACGTCGTCGCTCTTCTGATCCGGCGAACCCCACTGCACACGGGTCTTGTCGCTGCGATGGGTCCCCGGGGTCATGTACGCCTCGAGCCCGATGATCGGCTTGATGCCCGCATTCCGCGCCGCGTTGTAGAACTCGAACGCCGCGAAAGTGTTGCCGTGATCGGTCACGGCGATGGCCGGCATGCCGTAATCCGCCGCCGCCTGGGTCATCGCATTGATCTTCGCCGCACCGTCCAACATGGAGTACTCGCTGTGCACATGCAGGTGGACGAAGGAGTCGGATGCCATGCCTTCGAGTCTACGGCGGAGCCCCGACACCGGAGGTCGGCCCGGGGCTCTCAGCCGGGCCGCTACCTCTGCGGGGCGGAGTCCACGACGGACGTGTGCACCGTGGTGATCGAGTCGACCGTGTCGCCCGCGGGCCCTCCGCTCCCGTAGTTCTCCGAGATCGAAGACACGAGCCCCTGGTCGGTGTCGATCGTGATCGTCGTGGTGCGATGACCGGGGATGACGTACCGCAGCGTCGCGGTCGAGGCGTCCTCTGCCACCACCTCGAATCCCGGGATCAGGGCGATGGCGAGGAAGAACGTCGAACGCAGGTCTGCCGGCATGAGGTTGATCGCAGAGGGATCGGACAGACTCGCCACGACCCACCGGTTCCCCTCCTCTCCCGTCATTCCCGACTGCCCTCGGAGCCAGTCGAGCAGGTTCCGCGGCTCCCTCGGCATTTCCGCGTAGTGCGGGCGGTACCCGTCCGCCAGGTACGGAGTCGGCGGTTCGTCGCCCCCCACGGCGAGGTACTCGCCCGCCGGGAGCGTCTCGATCGTGCCGCGTTCACGAATCTCGGAGCCGGGCGAGGAGCGCCATTCTCGCGCCGCCTCGGTGCCGCGTTCTCCGAAGGACTCCACGACCTCGGCGTGCCCCCAGTCGTAGAACCAGTCGCCGGCCCGGTCGGCCGGGACGTAGAGCACCCGCGTGTCGCGGACGAGCACCGCGGCATCGCCGGCGTCGCGGGAGGCGTTGAACGGCATCGTGTTCTCGTCGGCATCGTCCGCCCACTGCGCCTTCCAGAACTGGAGGTTTTCGCTGACGGTCTCGATCCGCAGGTACTGGCCGGCGACAAGTGCGCCGTCCTGCGCATCGAATGTCACCGCTGACGCGCGCTCCAGCACTTCGGCTGCAGCCGCATCGGGGACGTTCGGGGGCGCGATGACCGAACCGGCCACGATCGCGGTCACGGCCGCTCCGGCAACGAGACCCCCAATGCCGATCCCGGTCCACGTGCGTCGTCGCGACGGCCGTGCTCGCTCCGGACGCGCACCACGCGCCATCTCTCGCGTCAGCGCGCGCCGCGCCGCGAGAACGGTGTCTTCATCCACGCGAGACTCATCGATCCCGATCTCACGAACTTGTTCCATAAGCTGCATCGCTCTCCTCCTTCGCCATCCATGTCAGTCGGGCCGCTCCCTGTGAGCCGGGCGGCGCGAGTTTGCGACGAACGCGATTGAGTCGGGACCGCACGGTTCCGACGGGCACACCCAGGGCAGCCGCGATCTGCTCATACGTCAGATCCCCCCACGCGTGCAGCAGCAGCGTGTCCCGGTCCTTCGCCGCGAGTGCCGCAATCCGCGGCGCCAAGGCACGCAGGGCGGCATCGGCATCGATCCGGGAATCGGAGGCGACCTGCGGAGCCTCTTCCGCGATCTCCTCCGCCGATGCCGAGGCTTCGAACGCCCGCCACTGCCGTGCCTCGGCCGCGCGATGGCTCTTCACCACCCTGGTCGCGATGCCGAGCAGCCAGGGCCGCACCGACTCCATCCCGAGGTCGAAGGACGCGCGGCGCCGGAAGGCCACGAGAAACGTCTCGCTCAAAACGTCGTCGACGGCGTCCGCCCCGACCCGTCGTCGGATGTAGCCGCCGACGGGTCGGACGTGCCGTTCGAAGATCTCGGAGAAGACTCCGGGCTCTTCGATCGACCGCTGGATGATCTCGCTGTCCGTGCTCACACTGAGTATTGCTCCAGAAACGCAAAACGGTTCGCGCCGATCATGGCAGCGCGTCGACGATGCTCACCTCGTAGCTGGTGCGGGTGTCGGGCACGTCGCTCGGGATGACGCCCTGTCCGACGTCACTCGTCGCCGTCGTCTCCATGACGAGGCCCGTCGCCGTCTCGATCGTCAGCGTGTACCTCTCGAGCGAGGTCGCATCAGCACCGGACATCGCTAGCGGAGAGTCGAACGTGATCGTCCGCTGCCCTCCCTGCTCCGGCCCGACCGTCGACCCCGGCAGGAGACTGAGTGCCCGATACATAGAAGCCCGCATTTCGGGGTCTCCCACGTTGAAGGACAGCAACCCGATGAGCATCCAGCCGACCTTTCCGTCCTCCCAGCCGTCCAGATCGGAACCTTGATGATCACGGATCCACGCCACCATCGCCTGCGGATCCCGCGGCATCGAGTCGAAATACCAGAGCATGTTCTCCGCCGCGCTCTCGGGGAGCCACGGAACGTTCGGAGACAACGGTGTCGCCTGTCCGAAGTTCCGCAGGAACCCGTCCGACTGCGACCGTGCGATGTCCTCATCGCCGATGATCGTCGACAGCTCGTAGGGGCCGGTCTCCCGGTACCACTGGGAGCGGAGATCGGCAGGAGAGTAATCCGCGCCGGTGCGACGGAACACCCACGCACTCGTCGCGGAAGCGCGGGATACGCCATAGCCTGGTGTCGTTGAGTAGCCCACCGCGGCGTCATATACGCTCAGAACTTCCTGCGTCCACGCGTGTCGCAGATACTGGCCGGGAGCGAGGACCGGAGGCGAGAATCCGGCCGCCGCGGTCGCGGCCCCCATGAGCACCTCCGCCCCCGTCTCGGCCGTGGGCAGGGGAGTCGGTAGCGGACTGGGCACGCGCGTCGGCGTCGGCTCCGGCTGTTCCGTCGGCACGGCTTCGATGATCGGTGCCGGTGCCGGTGCCGGTGCCGGTGCGGTCACGCTGCTCACGACGAGCACGCCTGCAGTGACCGCGGCCGCCGCGCCGAGAACCCCTGCGGCAATGAACCAGCGTCGCCGAGCCGAGCGCGGCCGCGCGGGTCGCCGTTCTTCTCGGATCTCCGTCATGAGGAGTGCACGGGCAGCGCCGATGCTCTCGTCAGCCCCCTCGATCTCGGGCCTGATCCGCTCAACTTCCTCAAACGCGTCCAAGGGTCTCTCCCTTCTGCTGCTTCTTCTCGAATGCCTGGATCCTGCGAGCGGAATCCAACCGCTTGCGGACGCGACTCAGACGTGAGCGCACCGTGCCCACGGGCACCCCGAGCGCCACTGCGACTTCCTCGTAACTCAGCCCCTCCCAGGCGTAGAGCAACAGCGTCTCCCGGTCCTTCGGTGCGAGCGCCGCGATCCGCACCCTCAGCGCCTCGACCTCGCGCTCTGCGTCGACACGCGCCATCGCATCTTCGAGCCCCCCGAGAGACGAGTGCTCCTGCCGAGAGATGGATTCCACGAACGACCGCCACTGCTTCGCTTCCTCGGCACGGTGCCGTCGGATCAGCCGGGACGCGATGCCGAAGAGCCACGGCGATGCCGATTCGGCGGCGGGGTCGAAGTCCAAGCGACGGCGGAACGCGACGAGGAACGTCTCGCTGAGCACGTCTTCCGCCGAATGCCGACCGACTCGGTACGTGGCGAACGCGTTGATCGCGCGTGCATGTCGATCGAAGAGCTCGGCGAAGGCCGCCGGCTGCTGAAGAGATCGCTGGATGATCTCGCTGTCTGTGCTCACGCTGTGTATTGGCCGTGTGGCGTCGATCAGTTCACGCTTTCTTCGATACGTTCCGCGATCGCCCCAGATCCCGCCTCATCAACACCCGCGGAAAGCCGTCGAGCACGGACCCGGTGTCGGCGGCCTTCTCGAATCCCGCGCTCTCGAAGAGTGCACGTGTGCCGACGTACGCCATCGTCAGGTTGACCTTCTCGCCTCCGTTGTCGACCGGGTACCCCTCGATGGCAGGAGCTCCGCGCTCCCTCGCGTACGCCACGGCGCCCTCGATCAGGGCGTGCGAGATCCCCTGCTTCCGGTGGCCCGGCCGTACGCGGAAGCACCACAGTGACCACACATCGAGATCGTCGACGTGCGGGATCAGCCGATTGTGGGCGAAACTCGTGTCGCGCCGCGGATGCAGCGCCGCCCAGCCGACCGGCTCACCATCCACGTAGGCGATGACGCCGGGAGGCGGATCCTGGTGGCACAGCTCCCGCACGCGCTCGGCGCGCTGTTCCCCGCGCAGCGCCACGTTCTCCTTGTTGCCGATTCGATAGCTCAGGCAGAAGCACACGTTGGATGTGGGCTTCTTCGGGCCCACGAGCGTCGCGACATCGTCGAACTCGGTCGCCGGTCGAACTTCGATGTCCATGCGATCAGTGTGGCGCACGCTGCCGACATCGCGACGCCGAAGCACGCTATTCGCCGCGCAGGATGTCCAGAGCGTGTCGGAAGTCCTCGGGGTACGGCGACTCGAACTGCACCCAGTCCCCCGTCGTCGGGTGCGCGAACGCCAGCTGATGCGCATGGAGCCACTGCCGTGTGAGCCCGAG
>JAQZBG010000033.1 GCA_029239165.1 Microbacterium sp.
TTCGCGGGCAGCGGCCAGCCGTTGTGCGAGCACCCACTTCGCGACCGTCGACCCGGTGCGGGCGCGGAACGCCCGCGTGAACGAGCTGCGGCTGAGGTGAGCTCGAACGGCGAGGGCGTCGATCGACAGGTCGGCGGCGAGGTTCTCCGCACTCCAGCGCATCGCCTCGGCCACCGCATCCTCTCCGGCTGCGGGCACGGGCCGCTCGATGAACTGCGCTTGACCGCCGGCACGATGCGGCGGTGCGACGATTCTCCGGGCGACGCGGTTGGCGACATGCTGCCCTTCCCGTCGGGCGAGCAGGTGCAGGCACGCGTCGATCCCCGCGGTGGCTCCGGCGCCCGTGACGATACTGCCCTCGTCCACGTACAGTTCATCCGGCTCCAGCCGGACCAGGGGGAACCGCTGCCGGAAGACGTCCGCCCATCTCCAGTGCGTGGTCGCCGAGCGGCCATCCAGCACTCCACTGTCGGCGAGAGGGAAAGCGCCGAGGCACAGCCCCACGAGTTCGGCGCCCTCGTCGCGCGCATCCCGCAGCGCGAGAGACAGCTCATCCGGTGCCGCGTGCTCGGGATCGGCCCACCACGGGACGACGACGATGTCCGCACCCCGCACCGCCTCGAGTCCGTGTCGGATCTCGATGTCGAAGTCGGTGGAGGTGCGCAGCGTGCCGGCGCGGAGCGCCGCGACCCGGATCGGCCACGGTTCGATCTCCCCCGCGGGCGTCTCGCCGCCCCAGACCAGAGACGGGACGGACAGGTGGAACGGGCTGATGCCCTCCACCGCGATCACGGTCACGCGCGGAGCACTCATGGATTCCTGTCCTTCGACGTGGTCGGAGCCAATGTCGGCGGCGGCCGACCCGAAATCGACTGTTCAGCGATGTTCGGGTCACCCAGACTATAGACGAACCCCGAGAAAGGACCCCCATGACCACCTCTGCGACCCTTCGCGCACTCAGCGGCATCGCCGACAGCCCCGCAACCCTGGCCGCATCGACCGTCGTGCTCGTCGACTTCCAGAACACGTACACGCGCGGGGAGATGGAACTGGACGGATGGGACGCGGCACTCGACGCCGCCGCCGACCTCCTCGCCCGGGCTCGCACCGCGGGCGCGACCGTGATCCACGTGCAGCACGACGGCGGGGAGGGCTCGGCATACGACATCCGCGAAGACATCGGAGCCATCCACGAACGGGTCGCTCCGATCGAGGGCGAAGCGGTGGTCGTCAAGAAGGCGCCGAACTCGTTCGTCGGCACCGAGCTCGGCGAACTCGTCGACGCCGCCGGGCACGACGACGTCGTGATCGCCGGATTCATGACCCACATGTGTGTGACCTACACGACCGAGGGGGCCTTCCTCCGCGGGAACCGTCCTACGGTCGTCGCCGCAGCCACCGCCACACGGAGCCTCCCGTCCGTCGCCGGCGACGTGCCGTCCGCGCAGCTGCACCGCGCCGCACTCGCCGGGATCGCGGACCTCTACGCCACGGTCGTCCCGACCGCAGCCGATCTCTCCTGACGGCGGATCGCAGGCCCGCAGCATCACTCGACTCCTTCGTTATTTTGAATGACTCAAAATAACGTGATACGGTCGTCAAGAACCGGACGGCCGGATTCCGAACCTCCCCGCCATCGTCGATGGCACTTGAACAGGGGGCTCCCGGCCGGCAGACAGCGCGCCGTTCATCGGGGGCTTGCCGCCCTACGGCGGTGTTCTGCGCGCCCACCGCGCGGAGCACATGCAGCCGCATCCGCCTGCCCCGGTGCGAGAGGAGAGGAATCGCTGATGGAGGAGAACAATTCCGGCTGGAAGCCGAGCCCGGTGTTCAGCTCGATGCCGCACTCGATGGGGCGCGGATCCCGCGAAGACATCGTGTGGGAGGCGCTCGAGCGCGTCGACGGCAATCCGACGCCCACGATCGGCGTGATGCAGGCCGCCATGGGGAACGAGTCGCAGATCCGCCTGGTGCACGACACGATCCGCGCCTATCTCGACGCCCACGGGCTGCGCGACCTCGGCGAGCTGGGTGCTCGGGTCGGAGGTTCCGCATGAGCGTCAGGGCGGCGCGGGCCGACCTGACCTTGCGCATCCGCTCGACGGATCTGCGCCGCACGCCCCCGAAGAGCGCGGGCGCCGATCAGTTCGTCGCCCATCTCTGCTCGACGGGGCTCGGCAGCGTCTCGTACTTCGTCGGCCGACGTGAGCCCGAGGCGCCCGAGTGGATCGTGCTCGACTACGCCGACGACACCCATGAGCGGGTGTGGCGGCGCGCACGGACGCACGGAGACGGGGTGCTGTCCTACGCCCTCGTCGAGGACGACTCCTCGAACGGGTACCTCAGCGTCGCCTGAGCTGCCCGTCGCCCGCGTTCACGCCGGCGCGACGCGGGTGTTCCGACGGGTGAGCGGCGTCCCATCGGTGCCGACGGGCGCGGGGGCGACCACCCGCTCACCCTCGGCATCGACGAGCGTCGAATGCACCTCCCCCTCGGCGAAGGCATGACGCTCGCCCCAGCCCCGGAGGGCGAGGATCACCGGGAAGAGCTCTTCGCCGGCCGGGGTCAGCTCGTAGTGCTTGCGCTTCGCGGGGGGAGCATCGACCTGCGCGATGAGACCATACGCGGCGAGGCGGCGCAGCCGGTCGGCGAGCATGTTGCGCGCGATGCCCGTGCGCTTCTGGAAGTCGGTGAACGTGCGGGCGCCGTCCATGGCGTCGCGGATGATCAGCATGCTCCAGCGGTCGCCGACCAGGTCGACGGTGCGTGCGACGGGACAGTTCGGGTCGGTCCACGTCGGACGGTCGGGGGCATCGCTCATGACATCTCCAAGAGTTGCAATCTGCAACCATTATGCCCTACCGTCACTTTGGTAGCAATTTGCAACCAAAGGAACCCTGTGAATCTCCAGATGAAGACCCTGCTGGCGGCGATCTGCGCCGTGGCCGTCGCGACGGTCTACGCCGCACAGCCCGTGCTCACCCAGATGGGGCGCGACCTTCAGGTGCCGACCGATGCGCTCGGCTGGCTCGTGTCGGCAGGACAGCTGGGCTACCTCGTCGGCCTCGTCGTGCTCGTCCCCCTCGGCGATCGCTTCGACAGGCGGCGGCTGATCGCCCTCCATCTGGGCCTGGTGGGCATCGGGATGCTCGCGGTCGCACTCGCCCCGACCGCCGGGGTGGCGTTCGCCGGACTGGCGCTCACGGGGATCTTCGCCGTCGTCGTGCAGACGACCGTGGCCTACGCCGCAGCAGTGTCGGAACCCGGCGAGCGCGGACGGAATCTGGGCTTCGTGACGTCGGGCGTGGTCGTCGGCATCCTCGGTTCGCGGCTGATCGCCGGCGTCCTGGCCGACGTCTGGGGGTGGCGCAGCATCTACATCGTCTTCGCCGTGCTGTCCCTCGTCCTGGGGGTTGCGGCGCTTCGACTCCTGCCCGCCGATGTGCGGTCGACCTCCCGCCGATATGCAGACCTCGTCGGAGGCGTGGGCCGGCTGCTCACCGAGCCCCTCTTCCTCAGCCGCGGGGCGATCGCCTTCTTCCTCTTCGCCTCGTTCGGATCGCTCTGGAGCGGGCTGGCGCTACCCCTGTCGGATGCACCTGGGGAGCTCACCGAAACGCAGATCGGGCTCTTCGGCCTCGCCGGTCTCACCGGTGCGCTGGGAGCGACCCGGGCCGGTCGCTGGGCGGACAGCGGCAAGGCGAATCGCGTCACCGGTGTCGCCCTCCTCGCGCTGGTCGCCTCCTGGGCGCTGATCGGACAGCTCTCCTGGTCCCTGTCGCTGCTGATCGTCGGCATCGTCGTGCTCGACTTCGCTGTGCAGGCCGTGCACGTCAGCAACCAGCACATCCTCACCAGTCGGCATCCGGATCGCGTGTCCACGACCATCGGCGGATACATGATCTTCTACTCGCTCGGATCCGCCGTCGGCGCGATCACCACCACCGCCGTCTTCAGCGCGTGGGGATGGGTCGGATCCTCGATGCTGGGCGCGATGTTCGCCGCCGGAGCCGTCGTCGCCTGGGCCTTCGGGATCTCGGTCGCCCGAGGCACGTCGGGCGCTGAGCCGTCTCCGGTGCGCGGTCCGACCACGACCGCGCACCGGACCTGACCGTCGAGGTCAGTGGGCCACGTTGGTCCACACCGTGCGCGTCTCGAGGTACGACTCCAGGTTGGCGTGCCCCATGTCGCGGCCGTAGCCCGACATCTTGAACCCGCCGAACGGGGCAGCGGCATCGGTCGCGCCGTACATGTTGATGTAGACGGTTCCCGCCTGCAGGAGCCGTGCGAGTCGATTCGCCTTTCCGATGTCCCGGGTCCAGATTCCCGCTGCGAGACCGTAGGGCGAGTCGTTCGCGCGGCGGGCGATCTCGTCGATGTCGTCGAAGGGCTGCGCCACCACGACCGGGCCGAAGATCTCCTCACGCACCGCGGTGAAGGTGTCGTCCACGTCGGTCAGCACGGTGGGGCGGATGTAGTAGCCGCCGGGTGCGACGGCATCGGGGAACACCGATCCGCCTGCGGCGACCGTCGCGCCCTGCTCGCGTGCGCCATCGATGTACCCGAGGACGCGTTCGTGCTGCCGGGTGGAGATGACAGGCCCGATCTGTGCAGAGGGATCCAGGCCGTGGCCGACCGTCATCGACGAGGCGATGTCGGCGAGGCGACCCACGACGTCGTCGTAGGAGCGCTTCTGCACGTAGAGGCGCGAGCCCGCGGCGCACGCCTGACCGGCGTTGAAGAAGATCGCGCTGGCCGCGGCGGCCGCTGCCTCTTCGACCGGGCTGTCGTCGAAGATGATGTTCGGGCTCTTGCCGCCGAGCTCCAGCGTGACCCGCTTCACCATCGGCGCGGCCCGCTGCGCGATGCGCGTGCCGACAGCTGTGGAGCCGGTGAACGCCACCTTGTCCACGTCGGGGTGGTCGACGAGCGCCTCACCGGCCTCGGCGCCATACCCCGTGAGGATGTTCAGGACGCCCTTCGGCATGCCGGCTTCGAGCGCGAGCTGGCCGAGACGCAGCAGGGACAGCGGGGTGTTCTCGGCGGGCTTCATGACGATGGTGCAGCCGGCGGCGAGCGCGGGAGCGATCTTCCACACGCCCATGAGCAGCGGATAGTTCCACGGCACGATCTGGGCGACGACGCCGACGGGGACGCGCTCGGTGCGCACCATCGCGTCGGTGACCGACACCGGGATCGTGTTGCCCTCGATCTTCGACGGCCAGCCACCGAAGTACTCGAAGTGGTTGATCGCGAGCGGCAGATCGACGCTTGCGGCCGCGCCCTTGAGCTTGCCGCCGTCGAGCACCTCGAGCTCGACGAACTCGTCTGCACGCTCCTCGAGCAGACGAGCGAGGCGCAGGATGATCCGCCCGCGGTCGAGTGCCGACATCCGCCGCCAGGGGGCGTCCGGGGCGAAGGCGCGACGCGCAGCCTGCACCGCCCGGTCGGCGTCGACCGCGTCGGCGGCGGCCGAGCGGGCGATGACGGCGCCGGTACCCGGGTCGACGATGTCGATCGTGCGACCGGAGTGGGCCTCGACGAGTTCCCCGTCGATGAGCAGTCGCGGGGGCTGGGCGAGGAAGCGCTTCGTCGCCTCGCTGATGTCGGGGTCGATGCTGATGTGCGGGGGGACGGTCGTCATCGCGGCTCCTGTTCAGGCGTGGTGCAGGGCGGCGAGCGCCGCGGCGGGGAAGGCGGTCTCGGTGTCGCCGAGGAGCAGCGCGCGATAGGTCGCGGTGGCCGCCTCCTCGAGGTTGAGCGCACGGCGGAAGGCCATGCTCACCGAGTCGCCCAGGGCGGAGCAGCCGTGGTGGCCCATGATGATGCAGTCGTGATGGGCGGCCTGCTCCGCGGCGGAGTCGGCGAGCTCGTCCGATCCGTTCGGGTAGTACGGGGTGCTCCCGACCGAGCGCACGTAGTACGCGTGGTCGAGGGTGATCAGGCGCACATCGTGACCGAGGGCGTTCAGGAGCACGGCGTGCTGCGGGTGCACGTGCACCACGGCGTTGACGTCGGCCCGCGTGGCGTAGCTGCGCTGGTGCAGCTTCCACTCGCTCGACGGGCTCGGGGAGCCGCCGATCACCTCACCCGACAGGCTCATGACCGAGAAGTCCTCGGGCGTGAGCCTGTCGAGCCAGGTGCCGGAGCCGGTGACCACGAAGGTGTCCTCATCGATGCGCGCGGAGATGTTGCCTCCGGAGGCGAGGGCCAGCCCGCGGGCGACGATGTCGACGCCGACAGCCGAGAGTTCTGCGATGAGTGATTCCACACGCGTGGTCATGGGTGACTCCTTGTCAGGGTGGGGGATTCAGGCGGTGACGGCGTTCGGGGCGGGGTTCGCCGAGACGACGTCATCCGCCTCCTTGGGCGTCTTCAGAAGGAACGTCAGGCCGAAGCCGACGAGGTAGAGCACGGCGATGATCCAGACCGTGCCCTCGATCCCGACGGGAGCGGCGAGACCGGCGATGACCGGGCCGATGAACTGGCTGAGGCCGGCACCGAGGTTCAGGATCGCCACCGCAGCGGCCTTGTTCTTGGGTGCGAGCAGCGGGACGATCGCGGACAGCGGTACGAACATGCCGAGCGCGAGGCCGTAGACGATGGCGATGGCGATGGTGATCCAGAAGTTCGGGCCGATCAGGGTGGGCACGTAGAACAGCGCGAGCACGGTGACGAAGCAGCCGATGCCGCCGGCCCAGGCGACCACGTTCACACGACCGATCCAGTCCGCGAGGTAGCCGGAGAGCAGGTTCGCGGCGACGTTCGCGGCGAGCATGGTGCCCCAGATGATCTGCCACTGCGCCAGGTCGAAGCCCACGTCGCGGACCATGTATGTCGTGAGGAACACGACGAAGGCGTAGAAGGAGAGCGTGTTGATGATGCGGACCACTCCGCCGACGCCGACCTTCGGGTTCGTGGCGACGATCGTGAGCGAACTGACGACGCCCTTGACGCTGTTCGCGACGGTGACCTTCTTGGTGACGGGGTTGCGCAGCAGGACGAGCACCATCAGCCCGCCGACCACGACGAACGCGAGCGCCATCCACAGTGTGGCCAGCTCCCCGATGATCGGGATGACGGCTCCGGCGAAGTAGGAGCTCAGGACGCCGAGTCCGAGCGTGGAGAAGAACCAGTACCAGCCGACGGCGCGGCCCATCACATGCTCGTCGGTGTCGATCGTGACCCAGACCAGGAACCCGTAGGCGAACATCGGGTACCCGAGGCCGCGGATCCCGAAGGCCAGCAGCATGATCTCGAAGTTGCCGCCCATCACGCCGAAGACCAGGAAGAGCACCTCGAAGACGACCCAGATGCCGAAACCGAGCATCATGACACGCTTGGGGCCCCAGGCTTCGGCCAGAGCGCCGCTCAACCAGGCGGCCACCGCGACGACGATGCCGTAGACCGACCACAGCAGGGCGATCTGGCCGCCGTCGAAGCCGCGCTCGTCGAGATACGGAGAGAGGAAGCCGGCCTCGATGCCGTCACCGATCATGAAGATCGTCAGAGCGACGAAGCCCCAGGCGATCGGGCGCGAGATGCCTTGAGAGCTGAGGAGGCGCGCGAAGCGGCCCTCTGCGGGAGGTGATGCGGGGGTGACCATGGGTGTCTCCTCGTTGAGCGCGTAGAGATTTCGGGATGTGGGGTACATTTGTTCAGCATCGTGAACGAATGCCCATGGACATCTTGGGCACGCGCCGCGGAATTGTCAAGCAGGACCGGAGGAGCGGGCGTGGGAGGATGTTCAGCATGCTGATGGGTCGCGTGGCGCGCATGTACTACGAGCTGGGGCTCACGCACCAGGAGATCGCCGACGCACTCGGCCTGTCCCGCGTCCGCGTGACGCGACTGCTCGCAGAGGCCCGCGACAACGGCATGGTCGAGATCATCGTGCACGTGGAGGAGTCGCTCTTCGCCGCCGAGGAGCAGGCCCTGCTGAGCCGCTTCGGGCTGCGGCAGGCCTGGATCGCCCCGAGCGTGGATGACCCCGCAAAGGCCTCCCGCGCGATGGCGACGGTCGGCGCCGAGGCGCTCGCGAGCGTCATCGACAAGGACACCACGGTGGCGATGGGGCTCTCCACAGCAGTAGCCGCGGTGGTCGACGCCTTCCCCTCCCGCTCACTCGGGGCGCGCTTCGTGCCGCTCACCGGATCCAGCAGCGGCCTCGCGAACGGCGCGAATCCGCACGAACTGACCCTCGCACTGGCGCGCCGGACCGATGGCTCCGCCTTCCACCTTCCCGCCCCGCTGGTGGCAGCGACGCCGCAGGCCGCGGAGAGCGCCTACGCCGACCCCGGAGTCCGCGACGTGCTCGCGCGGGCGGCAGAGGCCAGCACCCTGATCGCGGGCATCGGCAGCACGCACGACAGTCGCGGCCTGCTCTTCGGGTCGCTGAGCGAGCGTGAACGGTCGGCACTCCTCGAAGCCGGAGCGATCGGCGACATCGGCGGACGCTTCTTCGATGCGAACGGCGCACCGGTCCGGGGCGAGCTCGACTCCCGCGTCGTCGGGCTCGACCTGGATCAGCTGCGCGCCATCCCGCACCGCCTCGCGATCGCCGCGGGCACGGCGAAGCTGGATGCCGTGCGCACCGCCCTCTCGAGCGGCATGGTGAACATGCTCGTGACCGACTCGAACACGGTCACCGCGCTACTCGACTGACGCGCCGAGGGACGGATCGCGCGACGCACGATCCGCTCCCGGCGTTCAGCCGCGTCACCCCGCCGCGACGAGCGCCTTCTCGTTCGCTGTTCCGGGAACGCGCTGCCCGTTCAGCCACCCCCGCAGGGCCGCTGCGGCGATACGCGAGTGCTCGACGATGACGTCATCCGAGGCTCCCGCGATGTGCGGCGTCAGCGTGACGTTGTCGAAGGTGAAGAGCTCGTGGTCGCGCGGGAGCGGCTCCTGGTAGTAGACGTCGAAACCGGCGCCGGCGATGCGTCCTTCGCGGAGCACGGTCATCAACGCCTGCTCGTCGATGATCGCCGCGCGACCGGCATTGATCAGGTACGCGTCCGGTCGGAGCAGCGCGAGCTCGCGCTCACCGAGCAGGCCCTCGGTCTCCGGCATCAGCGGCACGTGCACGGTGACGATGTCGGAGGTCGAGAGCACCTCGTCGAGAGGCACGACACTGGCCTCGTCGCCGAACGCATCGGGGGCGAGGAACGGGTCGTACACCTTGACGGTCATGCCGAACCCGCGAGCGCGGGTGACCATCCGGCGGCCGATCGCGCCACCGCCGAGGATGCCGAGCGTGCGTCCGCCGAGTCCGATCGACCGGAAGACCTCGTAGGGCTCGAACACGTCATCCTCGGTCCAGTTGCCGGCACGCAGCCAGCGCTCCGACTGGCTCACCTTGCGCACGGTGGCCAGGAGCAGGGCGAAGCTCAGGTCGGCGGTGACCTCGGCGTTTCGGCCGGGGGTCGTGAAGACGGGGATGCCCCGAGCCGTACAGGCGTCGAGGTCGACGTTCGCCGGCTTGGCGCGGCAGGAGACGACCGCCTTGAGCGCGGGGGCCTTCGCGAGGGCGCTCTCGTCGACCACGTCGAGCTCGGCGATCACGACATCCGCTGCGGCGAGCGCGTCGTCGACTCCACGGTCGGCGAGGGACCCGCCGTCCATGGTCGGATCGACCAGCGTGACGTCGAAGGCGTCGGCGAGCGAATCGGCGATGCCGGCGTCGAACGGAGCGGTGATGAGCACCTTCGGGCGGGACGTTTCAGTCATGTGTCTTCTTTCAGGTGGTGGTCAGCGAGCGGGGGAATCGAGGGCGGGAGGGTGCTCGGCGCTCTCGCGGAGGCGGCGCAGCCCTCCCCAGTGCGGCCGCAGGGCGTCGCGCGTCGCGAGGAAGAGGGAATATGCCTCTTCGTACAGCGCGGTGCGGGCGGCGTCCGGGGAGAACGTCGTCGTCGTCGGCATCAGCCGTCTCGAGGCGTCGTGCAGATCGTGGGCGAGGCCGACCGCGGCCATCGCGAGGGTGGCGACGCCGCGGGCGCCGACCTCGGGCTCGTCCTGCCGCACGATGTCGCGCGCCAGCACGTCGGCCAGGATCGTGCACAGCAACTCCGAGTCGGAGCCACCGCCACAGATGAGCAGGGGGCCCTCCAGTCCCAGGGCGTCCGTGGACTCGCGCAAGCTGAAGGCGAGGCCCTCGTAGACGCTCCGCAGCAGTTGGCCCGGCGTCGTCGTGACGCTCATCCCGAGCCACGATGCCGAGGCGTCGGGGGCGAAGAACGGAGCGCGCTCACCGCTCGGGGCGCCGTACGGGAGGTAGATCACGCCGCCGCTGCCGGGTGCGACCGCGACGGCCTGCCTCTCGACGACGACCCAGTCCTCGTCCGCCAAGCCGAGTGTGGCGCGCACCCAGTCGAGGTTCGGGGTGCCGGTCATCGGAGCCATCGACTCCAGCACCTGGGTTCCGCGTCCGGTGGCGAGCACGATGCTCGATTCGCTACGGACGTCGGCACGCGAGGCATGGTTGATGCCGACGAGGCTCGTGGTGCCGAGGATGGCGTAGCCGCGGCCGTCATCGAGCACCCCGAGCCCCACACCGGCAGCCGCGGTGTCGACGACTCCGACGACGACCGGCAGTCCCTCGGGGAGCCCGAGCGTCACCGCCACCCTCGACTCGACCGTGCCGGCGATCTGCTGCGGATCGAGCACCTCCGGAAGATACGCGCGCACGTGCTCGTGACCGAGCGCCGTGAACAACGCGTCGGCGTACGCCCCGGTCGCAGTGTCCAGGTACGTGCGGGACGCCTCGCTCGGATCCGTCGCGCGGCGACCGGTGAGCTTGAACCGCAGCCAGTCCTTGCAGTTCAGCTGGGTCGTCGTGCGCTCGCGCAGCGTCGGATCCGCCGCCATCAGCTCGTCGATGAGGATCGGCAGCGCGCCGGAGAAGAGGGGAGAGCCGGTCGCAGCATGGACGGCCGCTGCGCTTCCGTCCGCCAGCCAGTCGTCGAGGCGGGCGTGCGCGCGTCCGTCCAACCAGAGGGCCGCGGGGCCGACGGGTCGACCGTCGCCGTCCACCAGCCAGGCGCCGTCGCCCTGACCGGTCACACCGATCGCCACGATCTCCGCGTCACCGATGTCGTCCACCACTGCCGCGATCGTGGAGGCCGCGGCATCCCAGATGTGGTTCATGTCCGCCTCAGCGCGGCCGTCCTCCGCTCGCTGCACGCGCACGCTCGAGCGGGAGACGCTGGCGATACGGCCGTCGAGCTCGAAGGCGACGGTCTTCACCGATGTGGTGCCGGCGTCGACGCCGAGGATGATGCGAGTGCGGCTCTGCACACTGAACTCCGAACAATAGTGCGGGCTGGTGATCTATTGTTCAGTATAGCTCGGAGGCGGCAGAGCGCAACGGCCCCGCCGACCGGCGAGGCGCGGCCGGCGTCGGACGGCTCACCGCTCAGGGCGCATGCGCATATCCGGGTGCCGGTCGGCGTTCGACGGGCACCCGGATACGGACGACGAGACCTTACTCGATCGTCTGGCGGCGCCGCCGGAGGGCCGACAGGAACCCGCCCGCGAGGAGCAGGACGACACCGGCAGCCACCGCAGCCACGGCCACCTGACCACCGGTCACCGCGAGCGGATCCGGTTCGGTCAGGGGATGCGTGGTGCACAGCCCGTTGCCTTCCACGCAGATCGGCTCCTCGCCGGTCACCGCGACCACATTGCCGAGCCGGTGGTTCCCCTGGTCCGCCCACGACTTCACCGTCACGATGTATGTCACGGTCGCCGCGTCGCCGGATGCCAGCGCCCCCACGATGCGGATCGTCTCACCCGCGACCGTGGTGGCGAACGCGTCCGTCGACCCCTGCGGTCCTCGCGTCAGCGTCGCATCGTCGACGACATCCGCCAGGTGATCCGTGTAGTCGACATCGGCCTCCGCCGCATCCGGGTCGGTGGAGACGTTGCGGAACGTCACGGTGTATTCCACCTGCTGACCTTCCTCCACCTCGGTCCCCGACTCCGGGTCGGCCGACTTCTCGACCACGACGCTGCTGACGTGGTCCACGGTGCAGTCGGGATACAGCTCGCCTTCCGCGATCACGCACTCGGTCGGCGGGGCCGCGTCCGGATCGACGAGGTAGTTCGACAGGCGATCATCGCCGCGCTGACCGTCGGCATTGACCGTCGCCTGATAGGTGACGGTCACCGCATCTCCGGGTTCCAGTGCGCCCGCGATCCCGAAGCGCCCCTCGACGATTAGGGTGACTGCGACGAGCGTGCCATCGGAGCTCTCGGGGTCGGAGGTGACGGTGGCATCGTCGAGCACGGCCGTGAGATCGTCTTCACGGTCCACGACGACCGGCCCCGTGCCGACGCTCTCGAAGTGCAGCGTGTAGGTCACGACCTGCCCGGGGACCACCGTGCCTCCGGAAGCCGGGTCGACCGTCTTCCAGTCGCGCAGTTCGCCGATGAAGTGCTCGGTGCCGGGTGGTACGAACGGGTCGCAATCAGGGTCGCTGTCGTCGCACACGTACGGCGGGGCGTCCGGGGTGAGGACGTTGGTGAGGACGTTGTCACCGCGCTCACCGTCCGGCAGCACCGTCACCTGGTATGTCACGGTGACGACGACGCCGGCAGGGAGCGAGCCCTCGATGCGGATCTCCTCCGCGCCCGCATCGAAGGTCGCCGTGATGCCGCCGACATCCGCCGTCGGGTTCGTCGTGACCTCCGCATCGTCCAGCACCTCCGACAGGTCGTCGGTCGACGCCACGTCGCCGGCACCCTGGCCGCTGTTGGTGAACGTCAGCGTGTAGCTGACGACCTGGCCGGCTACCACAGTCGTCCCCGAGGCCGGGTCCGACGACTTCTCCGGAGTGATCCGCGGCAGGTCGATGTCCACCGGCGGCGTCACCGGGTCGCAGACCACGCCCGGCGCGCACACCGGCACTGCCGTGTTGACCAGATCCGCATCTCCGCTGTTCGTCACCGTGACGGAATACGTGATCGACACCGACTCGCCCACCCCGACCGGGCCCGACCACGCGAGCACCGGAGTCTCCAGCGTGGGAGCCGGCACCAGCGATCCATCCGATGCCACCGCGACGGCGTCGCCGTTGTACGAGGCGTCGTCGATCACGTCGGTGAGGTCGTCCGCGACACCCGCGGGCACGAACGACGTGTACGGGCTCTCCCCGTCGTTCGTCACGATGACCGTGTACGTCACCACGTCGCCGGTCTGCACTCCGGCCGTGACATCCGCCTCCTTCTCGACCGAGAAATGGCGGATCGGGTTCGAGGTGTCCGGGCAGTCTTCGACGCCGCAGGACCCGTCCGGGTTCTGCAGGACATTCGCGAGGACGTGGTTCTCCTGATCCGCGAAGGCGCTCACCGTCACCGAGTAGGTGACCGTGTACGTCGCACCTGCGGGTATCGACCCGGTGATCACCAGATCGGTGCCCTGCAGTACCGCGGTCAGCGCGGGGTTCGACGCGGTGATGGACCCCGCGACCAGCGCGGCGTCGTCGAGCACATCGGACAGGTCGTCGACCTTGTCCACTGCCGCGGCTGCCGCGCCCACGCTCCCGAACGAGAGGGTGTACGTCACGACCTGCCCGACATCCACCGCCGTCCCCGTCGCCGGGTCCACCGACTTGTCGACGGAGAGCTGACCGACCGGATGCACGGTGCTCGGCGGCACGAAGGGTTCGCAGTCCGGATCGCCGTCGTCACAGACGTACGGAGGCACATCCGGGGTGAGGACGTTCGTGAGGACGTTGTCACCGCGCTCACCATCCGGCAAGACCGTCACCTGATACGTGACCGTGACGACCACGCCGGCAGGGAGCGGGCCCACGATACGGATCTCCTCCGCGCCCGCATCGAAGGTCGCCGTGATCCCGGCGACGTCCGCCGTCGGGTCCGTGGTGACTTCGCCGTCGTCGAGCACCTCGGAGAGATCGTCCGTGGAATCCACGTCGCCCACGGCCTGCCCGCTGTTGGTGAAGGTCAGCGTGTACGTGATCACGTCCCCCGCGACGACCCCCGAGCCCG
>JAQZBG010000410.1 GCA_029239165.1 Microbacterium sp.
GCTCGGCGGGCGGACCGAAGAACGCCGCCGAGGCGCCGATCATGTGCTCGCCGTCGAAGAGCCCCACGACGTAGTTGCCGGAGTGCTCGAGCGCCCGCAGGATGTTCGCCGGCATCGTCGCCCGGTCTCCGACCCAGACCGCATCGAACAGGCGCGATGCCTCGTGGATGCCCTCGATCGTCTCGAGGGGACGGATGTCGATCTCGCTCATGCCCCGAGTCTGGCATCCGGCGGCGGCGCCTGCGACTGTGCCGGCGACAGCACCCGCGCCGCTCACCCTCGTCCCACTTCTGACGCTTCGTGTCCCACATTTCGCCACTTCACGGCGCCTCAACCAGCGATAAGTGGGACAAGGGATGCCGCACCGGGGCCTGGAGAGCCGGAACAGCTCGCCGCGTGACGAAAGACCGGGTCGACTCGTCACATCAGTGACGCCGCACCGCGCGGGCCCGACGGGAGGACGAGACGATGAGAGCCGGACGCATCACCACCGCCCGCCGCACGCGAGGGGTGTTCATCGCGACCGGGGTCGGCGTGGGGATCGTCGTCCTGATCGCTCTGGGGCTCTTCCTGCCGCTCGTCGGATTCCTCGCCGGGGCCACCGCGTCGACCGCGGGTCTCATCCCCTTCCCCGCGCTGAGCGTGACCCTCGTGACGCTGGTCGGCATCGTCATCGTCGCGGGGCTGCTCCTGCTCGCGCTCACCCGCCGACGCGCGGGCGTCGCGATCGTGTGGGTCGTGCTCGCCGTTCTCATCGCACTCGCCGTGACGGTGTTCCCGCTGGTGGCCGTGGCATCCGGATCAGCGGAGCGGGCCTCCGACGTCGCTCCGCTCATCGGCGAGCTGTGGGGCCGGCTGACCGGCGGGGTGTGAGCCGTCAGCGGGGCAGTTTGTCGATCCCGCCCACGTGGCGGATCGTGCGACCGCGCTCGACGGCGATCGCGATCCCGCCGACGAGCCACAGCGGAACCTGCATGAGGAACGCCCAGCGGAAGGCGTCCAGGGAGTAGGTGTCGGGGGTCCCGGCACCCTGCACGTCCATCGCGATACCGATGAAGAGAATCGCGAGGAGCGCCGCGAGGAACCCGCCGCCGTTCACGATGCCCGTCGCGGTGCTGAGCCGGTGGCTCGGGGTGAACGTGCGGGCGTGGTCGAACGCGATCATCGACGCGGGACCACCGGTCGACAGCGCGAACATCAGCACGATCAGCAGCCACACGGGAGCGGGCCCCGGCCAGAAGATGACGACGATCCACACCGCCGCCTGGAACACCACGGTCGGCAGGACGAGCCAGCGCGAGCGCCGCGTCGGGTGCCGGCTCGACAGCGCGCCGATCACCGGTCCGCACAGGATGCCGAAGAACACGAGCGTCGTCATGATGAGCGACGCGGTGGCCGGTGGGAGCCCCTCGCCCGCGGTGAGGAACGGGAAGCCCCACAGCAGCATGAACGCGGTGCCCGCGAACGGCGTGGCGAAGTGCGACCAGAAGCCCAGGCGCGTGCCCGGGTGCGCCCACGACTCGCGAAACCCCTGACGCAGGTCGGCGGAGGACTTCACGACGCGGATCGCACCCGTCTGCGTGTCGACGGACGTGTCGACCGGGTCGGAGCGCCGTTCGGGAGGGCGGTTGCGGATGATCAGGTACGTCAGCACGCCGAACAGCACGCCGAGCCCGGCCACGCTGCCGAACGCGACGCTCCAGCTCGTGGCGTGCAGGAGGGCGGCGAGCGGCACGACGGCGATGATCTGCCCGAACTGGCCGATGATCCCGGTCAGCTGCACCAGCAGGGGTGCTCTCTGCGCGGGGAACCATGTGGCGATCACGCGCAGCACGCTGGGGAAGATCGCCGCGTCGCCCGCGCCGATGAGCACGCGGGCCAGGATGCCGATCCCCACCGCATCGGCGAACGCCATGACGAGCTGGCCCGCCGCCATCAGCAGCATGCCGATCGCGATGATCGGGCGGGCGCCGAAGCGATCGAGGAGGAGGCCGACCGGGATCTGCATCGCGCCGTAGACGAAGAGCTGGATGACGGCGAACATCGACAGCGCCGAGGCGTCGGCGTGGAAGCGGGTCGCCGCGTCGACGCCCACCGCCGACAGCGAGGTGCGGTTCACGATCGACACGACGTAGGCGAGCAGCCCGATCCCCCACAGCAGCCACGTGCGCCACCCCGGGCGGTCGAGGCGCAGGGAGTCGGTCACGGTTCCAGGCTATCCGCGCGCACCGACATCCGGTCGCGGGGTGGCGCGGCGGTGGCCACGGCACGACACGGCGCCACCGAAGCGGTCAGGAGGCGAGATCGCCGAGCACGTCGGACATCCGCTGCCGGACCTCTTCGAGATGGCGGGTCAACGGCATCCGGTTCTCATCCGCCAGCCAGCGCTCGAGAGCGGTCTGCAACAGGTCGACGGTGAGACCCGCCACGACACGGGACGTGAGCGGATCGGCGCCGCGCGCGGCGCACCCCGCGCGGATCGCATCGCGCAGGTCGGCCTGCTTCTGCAGGTCGCGTTCACGGAGGGCAGGCTCGTCCTCGATGATGCGACGGGATGCCGCCATCTGATCGCGCCGCGGCTCGAACCTCTCCGCGGCGAGTGCGCGCAACCCCGTCCACGCGATCGAGAACGGCGCCGCTCCGGCCGGAGCGGCGGCCAGCATCGCCGTCGCCAGGCCCGGGATCTCGTCGTCGCCGAAGAAGACCTCGCGCTTGTCGCTGAAATGGCGGAAGAACGTCCGCCGCGTGACTCCGGCGCGCTCGACGATGTCGGGCACGGTCGTCACGCCGAAACCGCGCTCCTCGAAGAGCTCCAGCGCGGCGACGCGGAGCCTCTCCCTGGTGTCCGGAGCCCATCTCGCCATGCCTCGAGCATAGGTGATGTCACTTGGTGTCATCAGGTCTATAGTGAAGACACTTCGTGTCATCACTGCGGAAAGGCCCCGATGTCCACCCACGCTGCGGC